>DAINSQ010000164.1:0-10190 GCA_036741235.1 Saprospiraceae bacterium
GGTTTCATACCTATTCGGCGCGTGGCGCATACCGGATTTCTACCACCGACCCCAACCGCATCGGCGGTATTCTGAATGTCAACTATCCCAATTCCGATCAGGTAAAATTCCATATTTCTACGCTGTTTACCATTCCCAACCCCCAATTTCAGGGCTGCAACAGCACGCCGCGGCTGCTACAGCCGCCCATAGACATGGGCTGCGTGGGCCGCGTTTTCACACACAACCCTAATGCTTTTGACCCCGACGGCGACAGCCTGTCGTATCACTTCATCGTGCCCTTGCAAGACGACGGCATCCCTGTGCCCAACTACCAGTTCCCCAACCAAATCAACCCCGGCCCCAATAATACGCTGACAATAGACGAACGAACCGGCGATATCGTATGGGATTCGCCAACCCAGGCGGGAGAATACAACCTTGCGATTATCATTGTAGAATATCGCAATGGCATACCCATCGATACCCTGGTGCGCGATATGCAGATACTCGTTGAAGAATGCGAAAACCAGCCGCCCATCGTAGCTACTCCGTTTGATGAAATATGCGTTGTGGCCGGCGAATTGATCACTTTCGAAGTTTCCGCCTCTGCGCCATTGGTAGAAACCACCCAGAGAGTCCGGCTCACCGCGCTCGGCGGCCCCTTTGAAGTGGCGGTCAGCCCCGCTACGTTTACCCCCAATACCAATACCTTTGAAGACGACCCTGTGATTAAAACCTTCCAGTGGCAAACCGCCTGCGAACATATATCCGACCAGTTTTATTCGGTGGTCTTTAAAGCTGTAGATAACTACTTTGGCGATTCCTCCGGTCTGGCAACGCTCAAAAGCCTGCGCATAAAAGTGGTGGGGCCGCCGCCGCAGGACGTTCAGGCCCAGCCTGCTTCAGGGCAAGTAACGGTTACCTGGGGTAAACCCTATTTCTGTGAGAATACCCTCGACAATTATTTCCGCGGCTTTACCGTTTGGCGCAGGGAGGGCAGCAATAATTTCCCCATAGACGAATGTATTCCTGGGTTGGAAGGCCGGGGCTATACCAAACTCACCAATGTTCCCATTCAGCAGGTGCAAAATGACAGGTATTTCTACCTCGATTCCAATTTAGAGCGGGGGCGTACTTACTGTTACCGCATCCTGGCCGAATTCGCCAAAACGACTCCGGGCGGGCAATACACCTACAACCGGGTGGAAAGCCTGCCTTCGGCAGAAATCTGCGTACAACTCAGTCGCGACCTGCCCCTGATCACCCTTGTCGACGTATTGCAAACCGACGCCGCCAACGGCCAAATGCGCGTCTGCTGGTCGAAACCGCTTCTACCCGACCTCGACACGCTGCTCAACCCCGGCCCCTACCGCTACGAGGTGCTGCGCGCCCCCGGCCAAACCGACAACGAAGCCGATTTTCAACCCATCGGAGTAACATTTGACAGCCCGACTTTCGCCGCCGCCAACGATACCTGCTTTGTCGACTCAGGCCTCAATACGGCAGGCAGCGCCTACAGCTACCTCGTCAATTTTTATATCCAGGGCGGCGCTACCCTGCTCGGCGCTACCAATACCGCCTCTTCCATATTCCTCAATATTTCGCCTACCGATAATGCCAATGCCCTGTCGTGGACCGAAGTAGTGCCCTGGAATAATGAGGATTATGTCGTCTATCGCCGGAATACATCTGGTAGCTTTGATTCTATAGCTACCGTCTCCCAACCCGGTTATCTCGACACCGGTCTGGTAAACGGCATTTCTTATTGTTATAAAATAAAAAGCCGGGGTTCTTACGGCGTTACCGGCATTGTAGACCCTATCGAGAATTTCTCCCAGGAAAATTGCGCAAGCCCGCTCGACAACGTAGCGCCTTGCCCCCCCACCCTGGAAGTCGACAACCTGTGCGATGAAATCGTCAACTGCGACGACGAAGAATCGCTGGTCAATACGCTGCGCTGGGTTAACCCTATGTCGATTTGCGCTACTACCGATGACGTTGTGGGGTACAATGTCTATTACGCCCCCGTGCAAGGCGCCGATTTCGAAAAAATTGCATTTATCGACGATTCACGAATTACCAGTTTTGAACACAAACCCGAGTTCGGCATCGCCGGGTGTTATGCCGTAACGGCGCTAGATACCTTTGCCAACCAAAGCGCGTTCAGCAACGTGGTTTGTGTGGATAATTGCCCGGTGTATATTTTACCCAACGCTTTCACCCCCAACGGCGACGAACAAAACGACCTGTTTGTGCCCGTTTCTTCCTGTTTTATTGAAAGCGTTGAATTTGAAGTATTTAATCGCTGGGGGCAATTAGTATTTACTACCAACAACCCCGAGCTGAACTGGAACGGCAACAATGCACGAGGCGAAGCGCTCGCCCCGGGAACTTATTTTTACACCTGCCGCGTGCTTGAGCGACGCGTAAGCGGCGTTAGCGCCAATCCGAACTTGCTAAGCGGCTATATTGAATTGATCAGATAACTTATGTTTACCGGTATTATTGAAGCTATGGGCGAAGTGGCCCAATTGCGCCGCGAGGGCGGAAACGTGCATTTTACGTTTAAATCGCCCGTTTCCAACGAGTTGAAAATCGACCAAAGCCTGGCCCACAACGGCGTTTGTCTCACGGTTGTGGAAAAAGGCGTGGGCACGCATACTGTTACGGCTATTGCCGAGACCTTGCTGCGTTCTAACCTCGGCGACCTGAAAACGGGCGACAAGGTCAACCTCGAACGGGCAATGCGCTCCGACGGCCGCCTCGACGGCCATATCGTGCAGGGCCACGTTGATACAACCGCCGTTTGTACCGGCGTGGAGGAAGCCGACGGCAGTTGGTATTATCACTTCCGCTACCAGCCCAGCCCCGAACACCTGCTGGTCGATAAAGGCTCGGTGTGCATCAACGGCGTGAGCCTTACCGTGGTTAATCCTCACGACGATGTATTTTCAGTTGCCATTATCCCGTATACCTACGAAAACACTAATTTTCAGGACATCCAAACCGGTACCCGCGTCAATATTGAATTTGATGTGATAGGAAAATACATCGCCAGGTACGCGGCATTGTACGGCATTACCAACCTTTAAGCGCTAGTGATCTGTCTATCAGATAAAACCAGCGTTATGAAAAAATGCCTGCTCTTAGCGGCAATGGCGGTTGCATCTTTGCACGCCGTTGCGCAAACCTTTACGGAAATCCGCAATATCAACTGCGGCGATACGGCTTACATTGAAAACCTTGGTTATCCCACCTGGAATCCGCCCCAACTAGTCGAATTGCCCAACTACGGCCACGCTGCTCTCTTAGGCGATTTCATCGCTCCAAACCTGCTCCAATATACGGCGCCTCCTTTTTTTGACGGCGCCGACACCGTGGTGATCGAATGCGCGTACGCTACGCAAATTACTTGCGATACAGGGGTTTATGTGTTTAATATAACCTGCTCCCAGGTAATATCGCCCGTCTTCGCAACTATCGTACCCTGTAATGACTCCGTATACATAGGCAACCTGAGCGGCTGGTGGGCGCCGCAAATCCAGGATCAGGCACAACACGGCCATGCCCGGATAGTACTGGAGCCTACTGACGGCGCAGGGGTAGCCTATAGGCCCGACCCCGGTTTCGAAGGCCTGGATGCGGTAACGGTATCGCTGACCGGAGGTACCCAAACCTGGCTATATCTGTTTCAGGTGTATTGCGACCTTACATCAAGTACCAGCGAGTTGACGGAAGTCGCTCCTCTTGCATTTCCGAACCCGGCCGGCGATCACCTCTTTATCCGGCATAATACCGCCATACCATACTGGTTTTTGAGCGACCTGCGCGGTGTTAAATACCCTGTCTCATTGCAACACGGAGAAGGAGACATTGCCGAAATTGATTTATCGGCATGGCCTGCCGGCATGTACCTGCTTGTCGGGGCCAATGATAAGGGCGCCCTATGGACTATTCCTGTGGTGAAAAAATAAATTGGCACAAAAAAAACAGTGGCCTACAAGTAATCTCCTTGTAAACCACTGCTTTTACATAGTAGTCCCCTTTAATCTATTTGTTGTGATGGGTATAGTTCCCCGTCCATCACAACAAATAGGCATATACAAATGTCGATAATGACGGCCGAAAATGGGTTTGCCTGTGTTGCAAAAAGGTTCGTATATGTGCCAATTAACCGGCTGAAGTCGATTTTATCTCGCTGGGCGACAAACCGAAGCGCTCTTTGAAGGAAGTTGAAAAGTGTTTGGAGTTGACATAACCGACGCGCCAGGCGATTTCTCCTACATTGCCCTCGCCTGCCTTCAGCAATTGCATAGCCCTGTCGAGGCGGTAATTTCGGAGAAGCTCGCTTACCGACTGTCCGGTAATAGCAGTAAGTTTTCTATGCAGTTGCGAACGGCTGAGCGTCATTTGCCGAGCCAAATCTTCCGCGCTGAGTTGTTCGTTGTCGAGTTCTTCTTCCAAAATATCGTACAAGCGCTTTATAAACTGTTGATCCAAGGGGTTTATCGCCGGGCTGCCTTGTTCCGGCGCAGGCATAGCATCAGTGGAGGTTGACGCGCCGAATTTTTTCTGCAAACGGCGGCGGCTTTCCAGCAGATTGTCAATCCAGGCGATCAACTCTTCGGTATTGAACGGTTTGTTCAAATAAGCGTCGGCGCCATGCTGTAACCCCGCCAGGCGGTTTTCCAACGCGGTTTTTGCGGTAAGCAATATGATTGGGATATGACTGGTAACGATATCTTGCTTTAATACATCCAGCAACCCGATGCCGTCAAGTTGGGGCATGACGAGGTCGGAAACAATAATATCGGGGATTTTTTCACGGGCCGTCTCCACCGCCTCGGCGCCATCCGAAGCTGTCAGGACTTCGTATTTATCCGAGAGTGTTTGTTGTAAAAATACCCGCAACTCTTCGTTATCTTCAGCAAGTAATACCAGCGCGCGCCCTTGCGAGAATTGCGGGGATTGAAAAGACGATGCGACGGGCTCGTCGGACGGCACATAATGCACAATCTCCTGTCTTGGTTCGGCAGCAGGGGCTTTCCCGGCGCTTGCCGCGCGCAAGGGTATCCACAAATGAAAAGTAGCTCCTTTGCCCCATTCGCTTTCTGCGGTAATCCTTCCGCCCATAAGTTCCGTCAACTCGCGGCACAAAGCCAGCCCAATGCCTGTGCCTGCCTGCAGCTCCTGCCTGCTTTCGTCGGCAGATTGGTAAAAGCGCTCAAAGATATGGGGTAAATCGCCTGCACTGATGCCCTGCCCCGTATCGCTGACCTTCAGGTATAGATATCCATTAGTCGGCAAGCCGGACTTTCCGGGCTCCCCGGCTTTCACCTCACAGGCAACGGTGATGTTGCCCCCTGCGGGCGTAAATTTCAGCGCATTTGACAGCAGGTTGGAAATGATCTTCTCCAGCTTGTCCTGGTCAAATTCTCCCATGACCATATCGCCGGCTGCCGAATAAGTCAACGACAAGCCCTTGTTTTGTATCGCCGGCTCAAAAGATTGAACAACAGCCCGCACAACATCGCCTGCGCGCATCAGGCGGTATTCCGCTTTCATGGCCCCGCTTTCCAGTTTGGCCAGGTCGAGTAACTGATTGACCAGAGCAAGCAGTTTTCGACTGTTCCTTTCGGCCAAACGTACTTTAGACAGCAAGCCCTCTTGTTTGGGGTTGTTTAATATTTGCCGCAAAGGCTCCAAAATTAAAGTAATCGGCGTGCGAAATTCGTGCGTTATATTGGAGAAAAAATTGGATTTCATCTGCTCCACTTCCTTCACGCGTTCCAATTCCCGTTGTTCATAAGCAACCTGCGCGGTCAACCGGATATTCCGTATTTGGGCCCGGTATAAGTACAGAACAATCAATACTACAGTCAAGGTATAAGCAAAATAAGCCATTGTTGAAGCCCACCAGGGCGGATGAATAACGATTTCCATCTCGCTAGGCTGCTTACTCCATACGCCGGCACTGTTGCTTCCCATCACCCTGAACCTGTAGCTCCCGGGAGATAGATGAGTATAATGGGCTTTATGCCCTTCTTTAGAAGTAATCCATTCTTTTTCAATAGGCAACAACTGATACTTGTATTGATTTTTTTGGGGGTCGGTAAAATCCATTGCGGCAAATTCAAATGACAGGTTGTTATCACTGTGTTGTAATGTCAATTGGGTTACATACTCTATAGCGGTATTGGTAGCCGCGTCAAACCAAAGCGGCTTGTTATTGATCTCCAGCCCAACAATAAAGACATTGGGAACTTTAGACAAGAATTTTAATCGCCCGGGTTGAAAATGGTTCATCCCGTCTACGCCTCCAAAAAACAATTCTCCGCCAGGGGCTTTAAAAAAAGCCTGGGTATTAAATTCGTTACTCTGCAATCCGTCGCCTGCGGTATAGTTCGTGATACCGCTTACATGACTATTTTGGAGGAAAACCTGGCAGAGTCCACGGTTGGTGCTACACCACAAACTGCCTTCTTCATCTGGAAGTATGCCGTATACAACATTATTGGGCAGCCCTTCCTCCGTAGTGATGTACGAAAATTCGTCATTGAGTATATCCAGGCGATTGATGCCCCCGCCCTTGGTGCCAATCCAGAGAATTCGGCCGGGCGCTTTGGGGTCGGGCAGCAGGCAAATTACCGAGTTATTGCTAAGCGAGCGTTTGCCCGACGTCTCTGTTTTGTATAATTTAAAATCGAGCCGATCGCCGTTGCGAATGCACCGCACAAGTCCCAATTGGGTACCTGCCCAAATATTGCCCTTGCCGTCTTCCGCTAAAGCATACACCAGCACAGAGAGGGCATCTTTACCAAATAGTGCGCCGAGATTATAGGAAATGGCCTTCCCGGTTGCAGTATCCAAGCGCAATAATTGCCCGGATACGCCTGACACCCAAACCGTTCCGTCTTTTGCATACATCAGCCTGGCATGAGCGTAGCGCTCCAGTTCAATGGGATAAACGGCAATCAGCGTTTTGTCGGATCGATAATGGCGTAATTCTGTGACATTGATATCTTTCTCCCTCAATCCGCTTAATAACCAAAAATTGCCATTGGGCTCAAACACCATATCGTTTTGCTGAGGCAGAGCGTCGGGAAAGGCTAAAGTTGTTGACAATTGCCTGGTAATGAGATCATAATTATAGATTTTATTAAAAATTTTCACGTAGGTGTCTTTATTGCGGCTTTGCCACATCCCCCAGATACTTTCGCCTTTCAGACAAGCATTAAACAGCGCCTTTCTGGGCGTCACAATCCGCAATCCATAGCCGGAGGTTCCTATCCAGATATTGCCCTGATCGTCGGGCAACATTGCATTCGAAAACTTGTCAACATGATAATCTGGTTCTCCTATTTGGAAATACGAAGAAGACGCAAATTTCCAGAGCCCCGTATCAAATAAAACCCAAATTTGCCCCTTGTTATCAATTTTCAGGCAGGTGCTGATGTCGGAGACAAATTCCCTGGGAAATGATGAGCTCACAAACCTGCCGTTTTTGTAGAAAAACACGGCGCTTTTATTGACGCCCCATATGGTTCCATCGCCTGTAACTTCAAGATCGACCGCCCCTTTGCCTATAGACTCAGGCATTGGCAATTGCTTGACGAAAAGGCTGCGAGTGTTAACTTCGTATAAGGTGTGCGAAGAGCCAACCAATATGCGATTGGCGCCGATCACACAAATGGCTTGAAACTCTTCCGAAACCCCTTTGCCGATTGTATCCTGCACAGGAAAGTGTAGCGGCCTGATGGTTGTCAATACTCCCAAATCGGGGCGATTGGGCAAGGATTTCGACCACTGACCGGGTATGGTTAACTTAAAAACGCCGCCGCCCCTGTTTACTATCCAAATATGACCGTCTTTATCTTCCTCTATTTGCCTGATGTCGTATAATGCCTGGCTGCCCCTTTTTAGCGCAATAGGCATGGTGAAATGGTAAAACCGGGAAGACCTTCGGTCGAACAAGTGCAAACCCTGACTCTCGGTACCTACCCATAGCCATCCCCTGCTATCTTCAAAAAGCGCTGTGATGCTATTATCAGCCAATGAGTAACTATTTGCCGGATCGTTATTCCAGCTCCTGAAGCGATAGCCATCGTAGCGGTTGAGTCCGTCTTTGGTACCTACCCAAATGAAGCCGTCTTTTGTTTGCAGTATATCAAAAATCATACCTTGCGACAGGCCGTCGTCAATGGTAAGTCGGTTAATGGCTATATTATTATTTTGCGCGCTTAGCACAGATAAGCTGCAGCAACAGGCAACAATCAGGCTAAAACCGTATTTTTTCATCGATCCTGGCTATCTTTTACACAAAACTAATAAATGCGACTATTTATAAAAAAAAACAGAGCGATATGCAAGTTAATAACTTTGCATACCGCTCAAAAAAATTAGTAGTTCCCCTTAAAAAATTTCTTCTTTGAGGCAGGTTCAGAACCGCTCCGAGTTAGTTATTGTGTTTATTGACAGATTGTTTGGCGTATAATGCGGATCAAAAGACCCAAAATGAATGGTAATATGAATTACAGCGCAAATTTATGAATAAGCTCAATTGGTTTTTGTATTGTTGTTATGTTTTCCCAAAAACTACACTTCCGTATAGTTTTCAAAAAAACGCATCGAAATATACGCTAGCAATCAAGTTTTGCGGGAACTTTATCCTGTCATAATGAAGCGCTTATCCTTTATATTAACATTGGCGGCAATGCGGCTGCTAACCCTGCCTGCCGTATCCCAACCCGGCGGTTGCGAAATTCGTTATCTCGGTTTTCGAGAAGGACTTCCCGACCGCCATGTTACAGCCGTTTGCCATGACTATAAAGGCATCGTATGGCTAGGCACCAAAAGCGGCCTGTATCGATACGACGGCTATGCTTTCTCTTTTTTTGATGGCAATAGCGCCGACCAGGGCGAAATATTAGGCAATAACTGGATAATGCAGCTATTCGAGGATGCCAGCCGCCATTTGTGGATACGTTCAACCCAGGGCCTCGCCGTGTTGTCGCCCGACCTCCGGCAAAGCGCTTTTTTAAAGGGATATTGTTTTCTCGCCCAAAGTGATGATAATACGATTTTTGTCAGTATTAACAGGCAGGTTTTCAAGCTGAAAGCCATCTATATCAATAATTCCCTGACCATAGTAAAAACGCCGCTGCCAGTTGCCGGCGATATGATCTTCAAAGCGTCAGGGCTGAATGGATTATGGGTTTATGAAACGTCTTCCGGCAAAATGACGTTTTGGCAACATGATTCGAATGTTCAAAAGCGATACCAAATTCCTGTAGAAGACGACATGGATTTCCTCAATTACGGCAATGGCGTCTTTGTGGCATACGCTACCGGAGCCCCCTTTTATTTTGACTCGCCTTCTCAATCTTTCCTTCCCTTTCCCCACACCGACAAAGGAGAATTGACCAATCCCTTTGTTTTAAAAACCAGACTCAATGAGTTTATCGGCAAACACGACCCGCTATTGCCCACCGATCTGTCTTCACAAATACAGTTACCCACCTGCGTCGAACCCGACCGCCACGGTCACCTCTGGGTGGGTACAACTTTCGGCCTTTTTGTAATTGCGCAACGCAACACCCAGTTCAGGCACCTACCCCCCCTCATAGGAAAAGCTACCCGCGCCATTTACGGCAATGAACGCAACCTTTTCGTCTCCGCTTCCGACCGTTTGTACCGGTTTGATAATAAATCCGGGCAACTGGTTGACACCTCCGGCAAAATACCGGCCAGCCGGGTTATGTTACCTTTAGGGCCCGATTCATTATTATTGGCAGGCGAATATAACGACTTGTTCATCGTTGATTGTCAAAACTTTAAAAAACCTTCCGAGTTACTCAAAGATCAAACCAGGCACCACTTCTCCAGCCTCATTGCCACCGACGGTCGTTTGTGGCTGGGCGGCAGAGACCCCGACGTATGGCGGTTCCACCCCGGCAGAAGCACAAAAAGGGACCTGGCATTTTACGGTATGAAACAAGAAGCCATGGCAATGGTGCAAGACGCACAGGGCAATATCTGGGCGGGCGGCTACGACGAATTATACCAAATCAAGGGTTCTACCCTATCGCAGAATTTTTTGGCCGACCAGCCGCCGGGCTGTATCGTTTTCTGCGCCTACGCGCAAGGCAATCTGCTCTGGCTCGGCACCCGGGGCAGAGGGCTTTTCTGCTTCAACATGACTGCCGGGA
>DAINSQ010000165.1:0-10079 GCA_036741235.1 Saprospiraceae bacterium
CTTTTGAGAAATTGACAAAGGCGGGGGATATTTATAAAAAGGTGTTGGGGGAAGATGTGGTCGAATATGCTAGCGTGCTATTTCAATTGGGCAGGAATAGGTATTTTTTATACGAATATAATGAAGCCGTTAGCTTATATGAAAAAGCCCTTGCGATTCAAATCAAAAAATTGAACTCGAAAAGCCTCGAAATCGCACGCACTTATAATAATTTAGCGCTTGTTTATTTCGATACTGGCAATTATATAAAAGCAGAATATTTTTTTGGGGAAGTATTAAACATAAGAAAACAGGCGTTGGGGATGGAACATATTGACGTGGCAGTCACATTGAACAATCTGGGAAACATCTATCGCCATCTTGTGAAATACAAGGAATCAATAGCATGTCACCAGGCTGCTTTGTCAATTCGGTTAAAAGCATTTAGTCTATATTCACAACCGGTTGCCCAGTCACATAGTAATTTAGGGAATACCTATATGGAAATGGAGGACTACAACGCCTGTGAAAATCATTACAAAATCGCCTTGGATATCAGAACTGCTATTCTACCTGAAAACCACAATGACCTTGCAGAATCATATAACAATATTGGGGTTTTATATGACCGTACTGAGGAATATAAAAAAGCAATTTACTATTACAAAAAGTCACTTGGCGTTTATAAAAAAATACATGGCGTCGGAAGTTGGTATTTAATAGATTCATACAATAATATTGGAGTATCATATACAAATATGGGTGATTATGATAAAGCACGGGAATTTTATGAAAAGGCATTAAGTATTGCTATTTATAAAAATTCATTTGAAAACAGAAATGACGTACTAATTAGAATTTACAATAATTTAGGGCTTACATATGACGATTTAAAAGATTATGAAAAAGCCATAATATACTTTAATGAAGGAATAAAATTATGGAAAGAAAATCATGATGAAGATGACATATCCCTGGCCATATTATACACAAATAAAGCTGTCTCTTTATGGCATCAAGGATCACACGAAAAATCTATTGCTTACAACGATGCTTCTTTAAAGATATATAAAGATTTATTAGGGGATAATAATTATGAAGTTGCAAGATATTTTATCAATATGGGCGCTATATTTTATGATATGAATAAATTGGACACAGCAATTCAATTTTATAAAAATGGCTTAAATATTTTTTTGAGATTATCACCTCAAAGCGATATCGCCGTGGCAACATGTTATCGCAATATAGGCAACACCTACTCAAAAAAAGGGGATTTGGCAAGTGCTTCCAACTACTACAACTCAGGTTTGCAAACAATGCATTATCAACCCGGAGATCTCAGCCAGGTTAATTATCCAAATGATTGTGTTGTATTACTGAAGGGCTTAACAAATCTATATCTTCCTATCATCACCCGCTCCCGCCCCCACCTCGACACGGCCTACGACTATGCCCAACAGGCCCTTGCGGCCCTGCGATACCAGCAGCAAAGTCTGAGCACTGACGGATCAAAAGCGCAACTGTTAGAAAACCACTATCCTGTCTATGAGGGCGCGATTCAGACCTCCTTGATGGTGGCCGACCTGGACAACAACGACAGCTTGCGCCGGGCCGCTTTCGACCACGCCGAACAAAGCAAAGCAGCCATACTCCGCGCTAAAATCAAGGAAGGCGAAGCGTTGCGATTTGCCGGCATCCCCGATAGTCTGTTGCAGCAGGAATACGATCTGCGCGTCGGCATTGCCTGGCGCGAAAAGCAACGGCAGGAAAAACTCAACGCCGGACAAAGCGAAACCGATAGCACGATATTGGCCATTTCCGGCAGATTATTTGACCTGCGCCAGCAATACGACTCGCTGAAAGCCCGTTTCGAGCGGGAACATCGCGATTATTACCGCGCCAAATACGATTTGCGCACCGTCAGCGTAGCTGATGTGCAACGCAGCATCCACCCCGGCCAAACCCTCCTCGAATATTTCGTCGGCGATAGCAGTATCTTTATTTTTTTAATACAACCCGATTTTTTTGATGTAAAAAAAGTAGCCATCGACGCTTCATTTCAGCAGCGGGTACTCGATATGACCCAAAACGGCATCTACGGCTATTACGCCTCGCCAAAAAGCAAGCGAAGCGTGAGACTGAAAGAAAAAACCACACGCGCCTACGCAACAGCGGCAGCTGAACTTTATCAACTGCTAATCGAACCTTTTAAATCTAAATTGACTACCGAACTCATTATCATCCCCGACGGCAGGCTGGGGTATATACCGTTTGAAGCCTTATTAACATCCCAACCCACAGATCCCCTGGATTTTTCAACCTACGATTTCCTGCTCAAGCGCTACCAGATCAGCTACGATTATTCCGCAACCCTGTTCCGCGAAATGAGCGACAAGCAACACCGGCAGCCCCCTGCCAACGAAGTACTGGCTATGGCGCCGTTTTCTCCAGACGAGAACCAATACATTTCACATATAGACACGACCGACTATAGCCCCGATTTTGCTTTGAGGGATACCCTGGCCGCCTTGCCGGGCAGCGGCGAAGAATTAAACGCCATCATGAAGTATTTCAAAGGGCTGCCGCTCCTCGGCAATACGGCTACGATTGATACTTTCTTGCGATTGGCCTCCCGATACCGCATACTGCACCTGAGCACCCATGCCGAGGCCGACGACAGGGCGGGCGATTACGCCTATCTCGCATTCAGCATGCCGGATAATAACGGCGAATTTGCCAAACTCTACGCCCGCGATTTATATAATCTATCGCTCAATGCCGATATGGTAGTTTTATCGGCCTGCGAAACCGGAGTCGGAAAGCTGCAACGCGGCGAAGGCATCGTGAGCCTGGCCCGGGCTTTTGCCTTTGCAGGGGCAAAAAGTATCTTCACAACCCTCTGGAAAGTAAGCGATGAAAAAACCAAAGACCTTGTAGGCGCTTTTTACAAATACCTCAGAAAAGAAAAAGCCAAAGACGAAGCCCTGCGCCTGGCCAAACTCGAGTACCTGAAGAAAAACGAAAAAACGCCCGAGTTCCTGCATCCTTTTTTCTGGGCCGGCATGATCGGCATTGGCGACATGCGGCCGATGGATTGGTAGGTTATATGGCTAAAGTTCCTAACTTTGCCCCCTTTCAAACCAAATACCCAACGCCGTGTCCCTGCTCGACGTCATCTTGACCGCCATTGTTGAAGGCATCACCGAATTTTTGCCCATCTCTTCTACCGGGCACATGATCTTGCTGTCGTATTTTTTGGGCAACCACGAAGACGAGTTCACCAAAACCTTTGAAATTTTCATCCAGCTCGGAGCTATCCTGGCCATCGTATTTTTGTATGCCCGGCGTTTTTTGCTCCAGCCAAAGATTTACTTTAAACTGTTCGTAGCCTTTTTGCCCTCCGGCGTATTCGGCTTTTTGCTTTATAAAATCATCAAAACCTACCTGTTCAACCACTGGGTAGTGGCCGCGTCGCTCATCATCGGCGGCGTCATCCTGATCTGGCTCGACAAGCGGCTGCCGCAGGGCGAACCCCACGACGAAGAGTTGTCGGATATGAGCTACAAAAGAGCCCTGTACATCGGCTTTTTCCAGTGTATTTCTATGATCCCCGGCGTTTCGCGGGCGGCGGCCACCATCATCGGCGGCATGAGCAACGGCCTCTCGAAAAAAAGCGCCGCAGAGTTCTCCTTCCTGCTGGCTATTCCCACGATGGCCGCCGCATCGGGTTACGACCTTCTGAAATTTGAAGGAACAATCAGCGCCGAGCAGTGGCAACAACTGGCTATCGGCTTTGTGCTGGCCTTTATTACGGCCATTGCCGCAGTAAAATGGTTTGTATCGCTGCTTGAAAAACACGGCTTTACCGGATTCGGCTATTACCGGATTGCGATAGGCGTGTTGTTTTTGGCTTTTGCCATGTTGGCATAATTACCTTCCTCAAATATTATAGACAGTATCTTCCATTGACCAAAATCACCCCTGACTTCATCGCTATTAATGACTGATAGGCATAGTTTTGTTGTTATTTTTTAATAGTCTGCGCAATGCGACTATCAAACAAAACGCCTATGCAGGTTGCCAAAAAGATAGCGGACAAATTATTTTCTACTTCTGCCGCTGGTTTATACATGATCGTATTTGCCATTGCCATTGCGGCGGCCACCTTTATTGAAAATGATTTTGGCGCCAGTTCGGCTCAAAAGCTGGTATTCAAGGCATGGTGGTTTGAGCTGATTTTACTGCTTTTTGTCCTTTCTCTGCTGGTCAATATCTTTCGCTACCGGATGGTCCAGCAAAAAAAATGGCCCGTTTTGTCTTTTCACCTGGCCATGATCGTCATTGTAATCGGCGCCGGCGTCACGCGTTATTTTGGCAGCGAAGGCATGATGCATATTCGCGAAGGAAGCTCAGGCAATTCATTTTTATCGGCAGAGACTTACCTGATTTTTGAAGCTACACGGCAGGGAAAAACATACAAATTTGACGAACCCGTGCTTTTTGCCACTCTCGGCAATAATCATTTTAAAGAATCGTACCTGCTCGGTAACGATAAAGTAGAAGTGGAGGTTCTCGGTTTTATGCCCAATCCCACAGAGGTACTCCAAAGCGACGCCGGCGGCATGCCCATTTTAAAAGTTGTGGCGGGTGGGCAACAAGGCAGGGAGGAGTATTTTGTGAAATATAAAGAACCTGCAACGATACACGGCCTGACATTCAATTTCGGCGATGCCGGTATACCCGGCGCTATCAACATTCGATATGACAATGATCGCCTGTTTGTAAGCGCGGACCAGGCCCTGACGCAAATGCAAATGGCTACCCAAACTATCGATACGCTGGCGCCAGGCGTCGAGCATCCTCTTATTTTGCGTAGTTTGTATGCCGCTGGTTCTCAAAATTTTGTAGTCGGCGACTTTAACCCTGCTGCCAGGCTGGAAGTAGCTTCTTCAGACCGCAAAATGTCCAGCAATAGTATGGCCGCTTTGGATATGAAAGTTAGCGTAAATGGACAGGAGCAGCGATTTTACCTATTCGGCATGCAAGGCGTTGAAGGCCGGCCCCGGGTACTGGCATTCGGCGATATCAGCTTTTCGATCGCTTACGGCGCCAAGCGTGTTCAGTTGCCTTTTTCCATTGCGCTCCGCGATTTTATCATGGAAAGGTATCCGGGCACCAACAGCGCTTCGTCGTATGCCAGCGAAGTGACACTGATAGACCCCCGCAAGAACCTGGAGCGAAACAGTCGTATTTATATGAATAATATCCTGAATTACGGCGGCTACCGGTTTTTCCAATCGTCGTACGACCAGGATGAGCTCGGCACGTATCTCAGCGTCAATCACGACGCTCCAGGCGCCTGGATTTCCTATATCGGCTATTTTATCCTCACCATTGGCATGTTGCTCACTTTATTACAAAACAACAGCCGTTTTCGCAAATTAGGCGAGAGTATCAAAAAAATGCGGGGGGCAAGGCAAACTACGACTGCTGTTATCATTTTAACGATGACAACACTTGCCGCCTCGGCGCAGCCGTCGGCCACAGTCACCCCCGCGCATGCCGACGCTTTTGGCCGCTTGTTGATGCAAGACCACATGGGCCGAATGAAACCCATGAATACTTTTTCGAATGAAGTTTTGCGAAAATTATCAAAGAAAGAAAACCTTTTCGGCCTCAACGCTGATCAAATCGTGCTGGGGATGGCCGCTAACCCCAACGATTGGTACGCCGTGCCTTTGATCAAAATGGGCAAACACGAGGAGGTAAAAAAAATATTGAATACCAACGCTCCCCTGATTTCCTACCGCGATTTTTTCGACGCCAAAGGCGAGTATCTGCTCCAGGACTACGTCAGGAACGCTTATAATATGCCGCAGCGCGATCGCGGCGCATTGGAAAAGGAAATCCTGAAACTCGACGAAAAAGTCAATATCTGTATGATGATCTTTTCCGGAAGTTTCATGAAAATGTTCCCCATACCCGGCGATAAAAACAATTCATGGGAGGCCCCTGCCGAGGGGGGCCAACATCAGCACGACCATGCCAATGAATCGGTAGCCCAGCGGTTTTACGAGGCGTATATTCCCACCCTGCAAGGCGCCATGCAAAGCGGAGACTGGAGCACCGCCGACGAATTAGTCAAAGAACTGGGCAACTATCAACAAAAAAATGGGGGCGCCATTTTGCCGTCAGCGACAAAAGTAAAGGCGGAACTTTTTTATAACAAAGCCCATCTGTTTGGCAAATTGGATGCTTTTTATGGCATGCTTGGTTTTGCAATGTTGGTGTTGCTCTTTCTCTCTGTCTTTCGCCCAAGTACAAATCTCGTATGGCCGCAGCGTATAGCATTGGGATTGCTGGCGGCGGCTTTTGTTTTGCATACGCTTGGCCTGGGGCTTCGCTGGTATATATCGGGGCGGGCGCCCTGGAGCAACGGCTACGAATCCATGATATACATTGGCTGGACAACCGTACTTGCCGGGCTCGTTTTTGCGCGCAAATCGCTGGGCGGGCTTACGGCTACCAATGTGCTGGCCGCTGTTATTTTGATGGTTGCCGGACTGAGTTTTTTAGACCCTGAAATTACGCCGTTGGTACCCGTATTGAAATCGTACTGGCTTACCATCCACGTATCGATGGTAGCGGGCAGCTACGGATTTTTGATGCTGGGCGCCATCATCGGGGTACTGAATCTGGTGTTCATGGTATTTGCCAACGCCCGAAACGGCCAAAATGTAGACCGCATCATCAAAGAGATGACAGCCATCAGCGAAATGACCCTGATTGGCGGATTGATGATGCTGAGCATCGGCACATACCTGGGGGGCATATGGGCCAATGAATCGTGGGGCCGCTATTGGGGCTGGGATGCCAAGGAAACCTGGGCGTTGGTTACCATTCTGGTATATGCCTTCATCCTCCATATGCGGTTGATTCCGGGTTTGCGCGGCGTGTATGCCTTTAATCTGGCTTCGCTATTCGGCTGGGCTTCGGTGATGATGACCTATTTTGGGGTGAATTACTATTTGTCGGGGTTGCATTCTTACGCCGCGGGCGATCCATTGCCGATTCCGCCAGCTGTGTATTATACAGTGGTTAGCCTGACCGTGATCAGCGTGCTGGCTTATCTGAGATATCGGAAGCGTGTGGGGGTATGATCTCCCTCGTTCACTTTTTGACTACGGCGCCTTCCATAATCACGTCGTATTTGTAGCCGGCGCCGAAGTCCTTATTTAGTGCGATAGTACCTTCGAGCGTCACCACATCGCCGGGTTGGACGAGTTCGGTAGTTGTGATCGTCAGGTCAGAATTATCGGCGGAGCCGTCGCGCAGGTGCACCCAATTGCGGTTCATAATATTGGGGTTGATTTTTACGCATTTGCCGGTAACGGCTACCACTTTGCCACTGTATTTGCCTGGGTTGGCGAGCAGCTCTGAAATTTTGATAGCGCCTTTGGCCGGTTCAACGCTGACGGGTTCGGTATCGGCTGTTGAAGGATTAGAAAATACATTGCCCGTAGCAGATTCGCCGGGTTCTTTGCTGATTTGCGAAACCAGGTAAAGGGTTTCAAAAACCCGGTTGTATTCCTGGCTAAAAAAGTCCTTTTTCAATAAGCCGCCCCGGAAATAGTATGCGGCGCCAATTTCTATCTTTTGTTGGGGAATGGCAATCCAGTAATTATTTTCCCCTTCTGTGACATTCACATAAGTATATCTTTCCGTATCCAGGGTTTCTTTTGCCACTACCTTGTGGTTATCTGCATTAGCTGCGTGTTCGTGGGTTGTGTTGCCGTTAAATATGGCGCTGCTGTTCTCAGAGGGGGTGCTCTCGATCACCTTGGGTTTTGAGTCGCAAGCGAATAAAGAAAGTCCTGCAAGCAAAAGCATAGCCCAATTCAAGTTACTACTCGTCATGCTAATATTGATTTTAACTGCCATCCAAATATAGGTTGAAATGCGCGGTATTTAAAGCCGCTGGATAATTTTAGTATTGACCCGGTTAAAGGTGCGGTCCTGATTGTCAAATATTCCTTCATAGTAAAGGTAAAAACCCAAATTACGGGTAATATTCACCGAGCAACTCAGTCCGGCAATATGCTGATTCACAGAAAAACCGTAATTCTCGTATTGGTAATCGACATAGCGGTAATAGATTTCGCTGTTGAGGATAGCCGGAATGATATCTTTGGCGAGTTTCAAGCCAAAAATCTTGCTATCCAGGTAGCCGGTCTGCAATAAATTGGCAGAGAGTGTTGCTGCTGCTTTAATACCGGGAATCAGGCTGTAGGTTAAGTATGCGTTTAAATTTTTTGCCTCATTGGCGCCGCTTTTTTGAAAGCGCCAGCTGGCGTTGGCGCCTATCGTCAGCTTTTTCACCGGCCTGTAATTCACGCTAAACCGGAGTCCTTGCCTGGTTTCATTTTCAATGAGCTGGTCGATGAAATTTCTATACGATTCATAATAAATGATATCCCGTCGATTGTCGTATGATGCAGAAATATTGATGTTTTTAGCCAGTTTATATCGAAGCGAAAAATACATATTGGTCAGACTGGCGGTATTTTTTACTTCGTTGTTTATTTTTTTATATAAATCCAATTCGCATGATAAAAACAAATTCAAATTTTTCATCAATGCGTCGGAATGTTGAAAATAAACGAACCTCCTATCCGTTCTGAAATTGTTTTTTTGTTCAACGAACGCAAGAGTACTTTGCTGAAATTTCTCCTGGTTTTTGGAAACATGACCTATATAAGCGCCATATTGAAATAAATCGGTATTTAATCCATAGTCGGAATAATCCGGTCTTGATCCGGTGAGCGCGCCGACGATAAAATGCCCTATCCCTTTTTCAAATTGCACGCCGTCAATGGCGCCCATGCTCGATATTTTAGGGTTTATTTTTCGGCCCAGGGCCAGGGTGGTAGCGGGATTAAAATCGTATTTCACCAGCAGAGAATATACTTTCAAGGCATTGGCGAGGTTTTCTTGTACTTCATTCCATTCTCCAAGCGTATGGCGGAAAGTAATGAAATTTTCCGTAGAAAACCTGGAATCGCCAATATGGTCGGCCTGCATCGAAAAGGTATATTGCATGCGGTGGCTATCGTCAGAATAAGACGACAAATTGCTGTATGATGCAGCCGATATTCTGCCTTTTATATGTTGTTTTTGTTGTTTTTCAAGGGGGTCAACGATCGAAGGTTCTTCTTTTTCAATGTTTTGCTTGCCCGCCACCGGCGCTTCTTCTATTTTATCCTTGATGCTGACAGGTTCTTCACTTTCGGCGATATGTTGTGCAAAAATTTCATCTGCAACCTTGAATTTATCAACAATAATTGAACTGCATACACAGGACGTGGATGACTTATTTTTAACAACTAATGCAGGAACAAGCTGGTCGATTTTTTTAAAAAAAAGTGTATCTCCAATTTCAATATGGTCGGTATTGTCAAATTTGACATATACATTTTGGGAGGAAAGAAAGGATACCACTCCCTTTTTAAGCGCTTTTCCATTTTGTGCGTTTACAAAACAAGGAACAGCAATACATGTCAATATGAGTAGAAAATACCGCATTTATTCCTGTGCGTTTAAAATTAATTATCCCCATTGGGGTGACACGAATAACAGGCCGGGCTGGAATAGGTATAACCTGGCACTTCATCGTGGTCATTATTTACTTCTTGCTGATTGTCGTGTTCGTGGCAGTCTATGCAGCTGAATAGCGAGAAGTTGCCCGGAACGGTATGGCAATCCACACACTGGTTCCATTCACCATCGTGTTTTCCGCTGTAAATTGGGAAATACATTCCATCGTGGTCAAAGGTGGAGGGAACCCAGGTATTTTCCGAGTGGCACAATATGCAATTGGTGGGAAATTGTGCGACCAGGTGGTTGGGGTTGTTGGTAGTATTGTAGTCATTGGCATGACAGCCAAAGCAGGTATTGGGCGTGTTGATGTAATTGCCGCTGTGACATTGAGCGCAGTTGGCGGCAATAGCGGCATGCGCGCCATTAAGCGGATAATAGCTGTTGTGAATGGGGAAGGTTGCAGGCATCCAGTCGGGTGCGGTGCTATGGCACATGTCGCA
>DAINSQ010000166.1:0-10072 GCA_036741235.1 Saprospiraceae bacterium
AACATTGCTGAAAATAAAGCCTGGCTTTATCCGGGTCGCTTTTGTTATCGCGATAAAACCACCCCAATTGGGAATAAGAAATGGCCAACCCGTTTTTGAATTGCACATTTTGCGGATAGACTAAGTTTGAGGGTGGGAGGGTGAGAGGGAGAGAGGGTGGGAACGTGCTTTGTAGCGATGCGGTTTTTTAGCCTTTGCGGAGGAGCATTCCTGGCAGCGAGGCGGGCTTTGATAACCCGGGTATACCGGGGATGCTCCATATCGCAGGGTATAAAACCCTACGCTATGGAGCGCGGGGGGTGCGTTGGTTTGCAGAGTCGCATGGTCGCACAGTCGCCTGCCCGGGATCGGTCGTTTCGACTCCGCTCAATGGTTGGCTGCGGTTACCAAGTCACTCCATCCAGGCCAGCAGAAGCTCCACGTCTTCTTTGTGGCAGAGCCCCGTGCCGGGGCGCATCGTTGTAGCGGTGCCGCAGGCCACGCCGTAGCGCAACACCTGGGGTAGCGGCAGATTTTGGGAGAGGGCCCATACCAGTCCTGCCACCATACTATCGCCGGCGCCGATCGTGCTTTTGGCGATTACGGTAGGAGGTGCGGCGTATTCTAATCCGTTTTTGTGGGCGAGCATAGCGCCGCGGGCGCCCAGGGAGATGGCCACCAACTCGGCTTTTCCTTCGGCAATAAGCGATTGGGCCAGTGTTTCCTGTTCGCGGCCGGTGATCGTTTCTTTTCCGTGTAAAGCGGCCAGTTCGCCCAGATTGGGTTTTACCAGGTACACCCCGGCCTCCAGGGCCAACGACAATGGCGGGCCCGACGTGTCGAGTACCAGTCTGACGCCCCTGCCGTGCGCCCATTCTGCCACGCGGGCGTAGTAATCTTCCGGCATGCCGGGCGGCAGGCTTCCGCTGGCTACCAGAAAAGCCGGCATGGGGTCTAATTGATCCAGGATCTGAAAAGTTGATTTCCACTCGGCTTCCTGTAGCGTTGGCCCCGGAAGGCCGAAGCGAAATTGCCGGCCCGTTGTAGTTTCTACCACGGCCAGACTTTCCCGGGTCCAGGCTTGTGTGGCAATGGCCTGGTAACTTACCCCTTCGTGTTGTAAAAGCGTTTCGAGCAGATGCCCGATGGGGCCGCCAGAAGTGATGATAGTAACAGGCGCCGCCCCCAGCCGGTGTAATACCCTGGATACGTTGATGCCGCCGCCGCCGGGTTCCCAAATGGGCTCTTCGCAGCGCAATTTTTTCTCAGGCACCACGCGGTCAACACTTGTGCTTTTATCTACTGCCGGATTGAGGGTGATAGTGGCGATGGTCATTGTCGGTTTTTTGTTTATGATAAAGCAGTAAAAATAATAAAAACAGAGAACCGCCCTCCTCATCACCCCCGGCTAACGAGGTACGAAAGATAAATTACGTACAGTGCGACAAAAGCAAAGCCGTGGAGACGGGTGATATGCATTTTGCGGGTAGTTATCAGCGCGATGATGAGCAGGGTGCTGGAAAAAACAACCACCATCAAATCAGTATTAGATACATCATGGAAAGGCAGGGCCCTCACGCTGGCGCTTACGCCCAGGATAAACAGCATATTAAAAATATTGGAGCCCACCACGTTGCCGATAGCGATATCCACATTGTTGTGGCGGGCGGCGACAACAGAGGTAACCAGTTCGGGAAGGGAAGTGCCGATGGCAACTACCGTCAGGCCGATAAAAGCTTCGCTCATGCCTATCAGTGTTGCGATATGAATGGCCCCGTCGACCACCCATTTGCCGCCTAAAAACAGCCCGATGGCGCCGCCGATAATGCCTGATGCTGCTTTCCACCAGCTTTCGGAGGGATCTCTCACCGGCGCTTCTTCATCAAGCGTGGTTTGTTTGCTAAGGTCGTAGGTATAGGCTAAAAACAGGAGGAAAAAAAACAGGATGATACCGCCTTCGATACGATTGATTTCCAGTTGTTTAATGCCATTTCCGCCGATGGCCGCATTGGCTACGAAGCCGATTAGCAGGGCGGCGGCCAGGGAAAAGGGGATTTCGTTGATGAGCGTGCTGCGTTTTACGGGCAATGCAGAGATGGCGGCGGTAGCTCCTAGAATAAGCAATACATTGGCGATATTACTGCCCAATACATTGCCGATGGCGATATCGGCGTTGCCTTTGAAACTGGCCAGGAGGTTGACGGTGAGCTCGGGCATCGAAGTCCCCATAGAAACGATGGTGAGCCCGATGACCAATTCGGAAATGCCCAGCCACCGGGCTATAAGACTTGCGCCTGCCACCAGCCATTTGGCGCCCTTGACCAGCAGGAAAAAACCGGCGATAAAAAACAGATAAATCATAGGCAGAAATGGATTATTCCGATTGGGGTACTAGCGGAAGTTCGGCGTAATATACCTCGAAATCTTCCCTTTTGATACTAAACCCTTTTCGTTCAAACAGCCGGAGCATGGATTTGTTGGTTGCCAATACGTTGGCTGTTATTTTCCGGAATCCCATTTCGCGGGCAATATCGAGTATATAATCGGTAAGCAGGCTGCCCAGCCCCTGCCCGTGCCACGAGTCGGCAACTACTATGGCGTATTCGGCGTTTTCTTTCCAGGCATCGGCGATGATGCGCACCACACCGATCATTTTTTTCTCGCCGTTGTCGTCCCATTCGGCAATGACCGCCATCTCGCGGTCGTAGTCGATTTGCGTAAAGCGGGCGATAAAATCGTGGGTCAATTTGGGCACATAACCGAAAAAGCGGTAGTAAAGCGATTCTTTGGAGAGTTGCTCAAACATCCTTATCTCCATGGTTTCGTCTTCGGGGCGAATCGGTCGCAGGACCACATGCTGGCCGTTTTTGAGCTGGACGGTTTTGCGGTAGTGCGCCGGATAGGGCGATATGGCGAGGTGGTCGTAGGCATGAGCGCTGCGCTGGAATCCGGGCGGCTCCAGTTCCATTTTCACGGAAGAAGCGCCGCCGCTTTTTTTGTTTAATAAAAACGGGTTGATCGTAATGCGGTTGATCTCTGGAAAATCCATGACCAAATAGGCAAAGCGGCACAATAGTTCTTCGAGTTCGTTCATATTAACGCCGCCCCCGCCGCCTTGTCCACAAAGCAAGGGGTAGATGCGGGTATTTTCGATAAGGCGTCGCGCCAGCGGGATATTGAGCGGGGGCAGTCCCAGCCGCCAATCGCGGTAAACATGAGCCCCCGGGCCGCCCAGTCCAAAGCGTATGATGGGCCCAAAGGTGGGGTCTTTTCGGGAGGCGATCAGCAGCGGGTAGTATTCGGCGATATTGGCCTGTTCAATCAGTGGGATCTGGTAACATTCCAGCAATTGCCGGCAGGTGTCCTGGTCGAGCGCTGTTTTTCCGGCGGCCGCGGCCGCCTGGATGAGGCGTGTTGCACGGTCTTTGTCGGGGGTAAACTCTACGGGGGTGGCCGGTGGGGCTTCCTGTAGCAGTTGCAGGTTGCGGTGGTGGCGGTACATCCGCAGGAAAGCATCGACAGCGCTTTCGGGAAAGCGATAGTGAGGTATTTTGTTGGTTTCGAGTATCTCGCGGGCGTTGTGTACCTGGCGTTCGCCCATCCACGAGGCTATGACGGGTTTGTGCGAATTTCGAGCTATCGCTGCGATAGCGTTGGCGACAGCCTCGGGCAGGGTGGGGTATAGGGGGGTAAGCACTACCAGGGCGCCGTCTACCTGCGGGTCCTGGAGGCAGGCCGCGAGGGCTTTGGCGTAGGTCTCGGGAGCGTCAAAGCCGAAAAGGTTGACAGGGTTGAGGATAGGGTAGGGCGAGGGGGCTATTTCGCGAATAGCGGCCAGCGTTGTTTCCGACAGCACAGCCAGTTGGCCGTCATACTGGCGCAGGTAGTCGGCAGCCAACGAACCCGGACCGTCGGCATTGGTGACTATCGCCAGCCGGTTGCCCAGCGGGCGCGGCTGAAGCGCCAGAAAATGCGCGCAATTGAACAACTGCGCTACCGTCTCTACCCTGATAATACCGGCCCTGCGGAAGGCGGCGTCGTAGGCGCTTTCTTCACGATGACTCGTAATGCGCCCTGCTTTTAATACGATAATAGGCTTGGTGCGGGCAAACGCGCGCGCAGCGCTCATAAAGCGGCGCGCCGCACTCAGGCGCTCCATAAAGATAAGTATGCAGGAGGTGTGCGAATCGGAACCGAAATAGTCGATGAGATCGTCGAAATTTACCTCGGCGGTTTCGCCCAGCGATACAAAATAGCTGAAGCCGATGCGGTGCTCCACCGCCCAGTCTAATACCGACAAGCCCAGCGAACCGCTTTGCGTAATAAAAGCAAGATTGCCCTTGAGGGTTTCTTGCCGCGATTGCGTTGCATTGAGCTCGAGGTTGCTGTTGATAAACCCCAGGCTCTGGGTTCCCAAAAGGCGCATGCCGTAACGCCTGGCCAATTGGCCGATGGCTTCGCGGTTGGCCGCTTTTTCACCGGTATCTTCGCCGGGGGCGACGGCAACGATCAGGCCTCCCACGCCGGCTCGGCCGCAATCTTCTACCACCCTTAACACGGCGTAGTCGGGCGTGGCAATGATGGCAAGGTCGACTTTAAACGGCACTTTGGCGATAGAGCTGTAGCAGGTAAGTCCATCCACTTGACGGTGTTTGGGATTGACAGGGACGATCCGGCCTTTATAGCCTTTGTTGATTAAATTTTGCAAAAAAGGATATGCCGGGCTCGATTCGCGCGTGGTGCCGCCAATCACAGCAATAGAGCCAGGTTGAAAAAGCCGTTCGAGTTGTTTGCGCATGTTTCGATGAAAGTACATTGATGCCTCACTCCCTACTAACCTGTATATCAACAAAGTACTAAAACTGCCAATAGGGCTTCAATTTGGCCATACCAGCGTGCAGATACATTTCGTAAGATTCCCAGACCCGCAGGCCCGAGGTAGAAAAATCAGCTTCAAAAGGCATGGGGTTGCCCTCCACGCCGGCTACAAAATTGAAAAGGCATTTTGGCATTTCTTCAATATTGTAGCCGCCCTCCAATATGGCAAAGATACGGGGAAAACGTTCGCCGAGCCACTTGCCCGTTGAATAAAAGGCGTTAACGGAGAGGTGGAGGTCGAGTAGCAGGTCGTAGCGGTGGGCGTCGAAGCCGGCAGAAACCGCCACCACATCTGGCTGAAAGGCCTGCATCACCGGCAAGTAATGCTGCAGGGCATCCAGGAAAATATCGTCGGCTGCGCCCGGAGGCAGTGGGATATTGATATTAAAGCCAAGCCCGCGGCCCTCGCCGATTTCGTCGACAAAACCCTTGCCCGGGAATGCCGGGTACTGGTGCAGCGATAAAAACAGCACTTTGTCGGTAGGATAAAAAATAAAAGAGGTGCCGTCGCCTCTATGCCCGTCGATATCCAGAATACACACCCGTTTGCCTTGATCTACCAGGTATTGAACGGCTATGGCGATGTTGTTAAACAGGCAAAAACCCGATGCCCGGGCCGGGTAGGCGTGGTGACCGGGGGGGCGCACTATGGCAAAAGCCTGGCGTTCGGCGGCCAAAACGGCGGCGCCGACGGCATAACAGGCTGTCTCATAACTCAGGGCGCCCACCACGGTATCTTCATCGAGGTGGCCGCCCCAAAGCCCGATTTCTTTTATTCGTTCAATATAATCGCTTCGGTGCACGAGGCCCAGCAGCGATTCGCCGTTGGGCAGGGGCGTATCGGGAAAATCGGCGAAAGCGTCCAGCCTTTTTGGATTTTCCGGATGATGATGACCGGTTTCGTGTTGCAGAAAAACCCGGTTGTAGAGGATGTCCATGCCTGTGTGTTTATTCCTTTTCCTTCAGCACCAGAAGCGGCACACGGGTATGCAGGGCCATCTTGCGGGTTTGGCTGCGGTGGAATAATCCCTCTACCCAGCCATAGTGCGGCGACAGCATGATCACCAGGTCGGCGTCGTAGTTGTCGGCAAATTCTTCGATGGCTTCGGTCACCGTGTCGCCCTCCAGGGTTTGGAAATTGATCTGCAAAGTAGGCACTTTTTGGGCAAAAATAGCGCCCAGGTCGGCAAAGTCGAGCACCCGTTCCACCGATCCGTCCATGTTGACATGTACGCAGTGCAGCACCGGGCTGAAGGGTTCCAGCATTTTGCCTACTTTCCAGATATAATAGGGATCGCAGTCGGCCAGGTTGGAGGCGTAGACGGCTACGTGAATATCTCGTTTGACGGCATACTCGGGCACTACCCATACCGGGCAACGCGAGCGGCCTACCACGCCGGTGGTTACACTGCCAAAGGTTCGCTCGAGGGCGTTGTGCTCGCCCCTGGTGCCCATTACAATGAGGTCGGCGCCGTCGCGTTCCGCTACTTGTACGATAGCGTTGACGGGGCCGCCGATTTCCAGGTCGGTAATGATCTCCACCGCTTCGCCGAAGCCTTCGGCTTTGCCCTGTGCTTTGCCCATGTCGATGAATGCCTGCAAAGCTTCTTTGGCTGCGTTGATTTTGGCGCGCGTGGCCTGGGTAGCTACCACGGGCAGGTCCATGGCTTCATATTCCGGATAAATGACGTGCAATAACCGGATGTGGGCATTGTATTTATCAGCCAGCCAAAGGCAATATTTGAAGGCGTGTTGTGCCGATTCTGAAAAATCGGTAGGGAATAAGATGGTGGTGATCTCTTTCATGGCGCTGCTATTGACGATATTATTCTTCCCAAAGAAAAACTTTTCCGGCGATGTACTTATTGTCAAAAGTCATATTGTGCGGTGATTTTTTTTGAGAAAACATCTTTATCCCGTCACCGTGTCACTAATCTTGTCCAACTCCAGCACTACCCTGGCGCCGTCGTTATAAAACATTGGGGCGAATTTCACATTCCAGACCAATTCGCGGAAGGTGTAGGATGTATTGGCGTGAACCTGCTGGGCGAAAGTTTCGTCGTACCCGGCGATCAGGATCAGGAATTCCACCTCCATCTCGGCTACATCGCGGGCAGATTTGCGCCAAAGGGGGCTTTCCTCGTTGATGGGATGTACGATTGTCCAGTTGAGGGGCAATAATACCACGCGCTCGCGTTCAAGCGGCAGGGGCATAAAGCGACGGCGTTTTTCTCTGCCGTCGTTTTCCAGCCAGCTCATAGTGAGCGTGGCTTCCAGGTTGATGATGCGATTGTTGCGCAGGTTGGCCATCCGGAATTGCAGGCTGGTCATATCGCGATAAGGGGCGATGATAGCCTGTTCGCTGAAGATGATCTGGGCTTTGGGCCGGGAAAATCGGGCAAACAACAGCCCTGTAACCAGCGAAAAGCTGAGCAATCCTGCCAGCGCGTCGGCGGCGGCAATCAGGTTGGCGGCAGGAGTTTTGGGACTGATAGCGCCGTAGCCCACTGTGGTAAATGTTTGCGTGCTGAGAAAAAAAGCGTGAGTAAAGCGGCGCCAGACGTCGCCATCGTCCACTCCGCTGATCGCACCGTTGCCCTGTATCGCAAACAGCCATGCAAACAGGCCGTTTATCAGCACAAAAAAAACGACTACCGTCAATAAAAATCGCCACCAGGGCATCTCCACCAGCCATTGGTAAAGCGCAAACGAACGTCGGCCCCTGCGCATTACATTGAAAGAACCGTCCTTATTGATTAATCTTTCGCCGGAAGCGGTTATTTTTGTTCCAAACCCCAGGTCATTATTGATGTCGCTGCGGGTAATACCCATTGATTGCCTGGATTGATTACGCTTGAATGCCATGATTAAAATTCAAATTCACCCCGATATTCGTCAGGCAGCTACTCTGCCGGCCGCGTTTTATCGCGATAAAGACGTTTTTGAGGCGGTAAAAGAAAAAATATTAACTACCTGTTGGCACTACGTCGCCGACGCATCGGTAATTGCCGGGCCAGGCCGGGTTTTCCCGTTTACGTTGCTGGAAGGCGTGCTCGATGAGCCGTTGGTATTGACACAAAACATCGATGGGCGTACCTTTTGTTTATCCAATGTGTGTACCCACCGCGGAAAAATTGTCGTAGAAGCGCCCGGCAACCACCGCGCGCTGTCCTGCGGCTATCATGGCCGCTGTTTTCGTCTCGATGGCACTTTTAAGAGCATGCCCGCTTTTGAGGAGGTGAAAGATTTCCCCGCTGATAGCGACCACCTGCGGCAAATTCCGCTTGCCGAGTGGCTGGGCCTGCTGTTCGTTTCGCTGCAGCCGGAGGTTTCTTTTTCAAAAATGGTGCGGCCCATCATGGAACGCATTGCCTGGTTGCCGCTGGATACGCTGGAATTGGCCTCGCAAGGCCACGAAGACTACGAGGTCGAAGCCAACTGGGCTTTGTATTGCGATAACTACCTCGAGGGGTTCCATATTCCTTTTGTACACCCCGCACTCAACAAAGCTATTGAATTTGGGGAATATGAATACGAATTGTTTCCGTATTGCAATTTGCAAAAAGCGATCGCCAAAGACGGCGAACCGCATTTTTTACCTCCTGAGGGCTCGCCCGACCATGGCCGGCGTATTTATGCCTATTATTTCTGGGTGTTCCCCAACCTGATGTTCAACTTTTACCCCTGGGGATTGTCCCTGAATGTGGTAGAACCTTTGTCGCATAATAAAACCAGGGTGCGCTTCCGCACGTATTATTTTCACGACGCGGTGCGGGAACGGGAGCGCAATGCGCTGGACAGCACCGAGTTGGAAGACGAAGCCGTGGTGCATAGCGTACAGCGAGGCATCCAGTCGCGCTTTTATGACAAAGGCCGCTATTCGCCCACGATGGAACAATGCGTACACCATTTTCACCGGCTCATTGCCCAGTCATTGGAACAAGATTGATTTATCTATTAATTTTTTTTGATGAAAAAACTGACCACGTTTTTTACCCTTTTTCTTTTTTCGCTTTCGCTAAATGCCCAAAACCTCAAAGTGGACACCAGTATGCGCATGGACTTTGAGGCCTACGATCCCCCTTCCACGCTGGTAGTGCCCGAGCATCCGGTGTGGAGCGCCAAATTCCCGTTTATCGACGTGCACAGCCACCACTGGCGTATGGCCGATCAGGATTTGAATGTGCTCATCCGGCAGATGGACTCGCTCAACATGGGTATCGTTGTGAACCTCAGCGGCAGGGGCGGCGCCGCGTTGAAGGCCATGGCAGACAATATCAAAAAATACGGCTATGAAGACCGCATCGCGCTTTTTACCAATATAGAGATCAGGAGTATTGAAGAATCCGACTGGCTGGAGAACACCCTCAAGCAATTGGAATTCGACGTGCAAAACGGCGCCAAAGGGCTAAAGATTTACAAAAGCCAGGGCATGGACCACAAAGATAAAAACGGCAAGCGCATCCCCATCGACGATCCCCGCCTCGACCCCGTGTGGGAAAAATGCGGCCAATTGGGTATTCCCGTGCTGATTCACTCCGGCGACCCCAAGTCGTTTTGGGATCCCTTCGACGCCAACAATGAGCGCTGGCTCGAACTCAAAACCCACCCCCAGCGCAAGCGCAGCCATGACGACCCCGCGCCCTGGGAGCAAATCCTGGCCGAACAACATAATATTTTTAAAAGACACCCCAAAACCATTTTTATTAATGCCCACATGGGTTGGTTTCCCAACGACTTGCAGCAACTAGGCCGCATACTTGACGCCATGCCCAATGTGTACGTAGAAATCGGCGCCGTCATCGCCGAACTGGGCCGCCAACCCCGCGCCGCCCGCGCTTTTTTTGAAAAATACCAGGACAGGGTGCTTTTTGGAAAAGATGCCTACCACCCCGAAGAATACCCCACGTATTTCCGGGTGCTGGAGACCGCCGACGAGTATTTTCCCTATTACAAACGCTACCACGCCTTCTGGCGCATGTACGGCATGGAATTGCCCGACCCTGTTTTGAAAAAATTGTATTACAAAAATGCGCTGAAAATTATTCCCGGCCTGGATAAATCTCTGTTCCCCAAATAATAGAAAAACCGGCTCTAAACAATTTCTTTCCCTCAGAGTTAAACCAGGAAATAACCCCTCATAACCCCTCATAACCCTTCATAACCCTTCATAACCCCTTCCCGACTTCCCTTTGGTCAGTACGGGACTCCCCCG
>DAINSQ010000167.1:0-10049 GCA_036741235.1 Saprospiraceae bacterium
AAATTTAGCCTTTTTTGTTGGACTATTGGACTGTTGGACTGTTGCGTAAACCGATAAACGAACTGACAACCGACAACGGAGATGTCATGTTGAAATTGTGAAATAAAAGCCGGACCTTGGCAGACCGTAGCAAGACTAACATATACAGGCAATGAACAAGAGTGATGATTTGGCAAAACTGCTGGACTGCTATTTTGAAAACTATTCTGTTGCTCCAATAACAGGTGGCGCTACTGATGCAGACTTATTTCAAATAACAATTGGAGAAAATCAAAATTACATCTTAAAAAAACAGCCTTCGAGTCTTGAAAGCGATTATCTGAACTATAAATGGCTTGAAGGGAAAATTGCTGTGCCCGAAGTTGTTTTTTATTGTCAATTTAATCAAAACGAATGGCTGTGTATGTCTGCATTACAAGGGCATACGCTTGATTATTACATTGGACAAATAGAAGAAAAAGAGATCGTCAGACGATATGCTACGGCATTAAAATCGCTTCATTCGTTAAATATTGACAGATGTGCATTAATTCAGGACCTCGATAAAAAAGTGGCAAGGGCCAGGTATAACATGGAAAATGGCTTGGTAGATATTTCGGAATTACAACCTGACAATCAATCTTGCAACATGAATGAATTATTTGAAAAATTAATAAGTATTCAACCAACCGATTTTGAATTAGTATTTACGCACGGGGATTATTGCTTCGACAATATCATTTACAACAAGGACCAATTCAGCGGCTTTATAGATATAGGCAATGGCGGCGTAGCTGACAAATACCAAGACATTGCGCTTGCAGTCAGAAGTATTCATGATAATTTTTGTAGCGAGTTGGCAGACGTATTTTATAAGGAATACGGACTGAGCAAAATTGATAACAGCAAGTTGGAATTTTATGCTTTATTGGATGAGTTCTTTTGACAAATGTCCAAACAAACCCTACCCCAATCGCTAAACCAACCGCAGGCGCATCGTTGTAAGGCGCGTAAACGCACCCGGCAGTTACCTCACCAAAGTCACATCTCCCCGCCGGGTATCGGAAACCTCTTCATCCACAAACATCAATTGCCACACGTAAACATCAGAAGGCGCCGGCTCTCCCTGGTATTGCCCATCCCAGGAGGCCTGCGGATCGGAAGTAGAGAACACCAGTTTGCCCCAGCGGTTATACACGCGCAGTTGAAATTGAGTAAAGCGGCATTCCGCGTAAAAAGCGCCGAAGCGGTCGTTGCGGTTGTCGCCGTTGGGGGTAAATACCGTAGGCACCTCTACCCGGCATTTGCAGTCTTTGACTTCAATCTCGACTGGCGCTGAAGTAGTATCGCCGCAGACATTGCTCCAGGTAACGGCATACGTGCCGGTTTCGGTAACGGAAAACGCAGGCGAGTTAGAGCCATCCTGCCATTCGTAGGAATCGGCGCCTTGTAAGGTAGCGTCGAGCAGCAGGCTGTCGCCCAGACAAATCAGCGTATCGGCGCCGATCGCGAAGGGCTGGGGTTTGTTGAGCGCCGTGATGCCCACGGTATCGGCGCTGGTACAGCCGTTTACCGTAATCGATACGGAGTAAGTGCCTGCCTGGCTCACTGCCAGCGTGGGCTGCTGGCTGCCGTCCTGCCACTCGTATTGCGCATCGCCGGCATGGGTGGCGTCGAGGGTGGCCGTTGCGCCGTTGCAGAGTAACTGGTCGGGGCCGAGGTCGACTTCGGGATAAGGGTAATAATCCACCCGGATAGTATCGGTCGATTCGCAGCCGGGCGCCGAGACGTTGACGTAGTACGTCCCGGCCTCCGTTACTGAAAACGTAGGATTGGCGGAACCATCATGCCACAAATACACCGCATTGCTCGATTCTGCGGTGGCGTCAAGTAAGGCGCTTTGGCCTTCGCAGAGCGACAGGTCGGGCCCCAGGTTGACGCTCACGTTGTTGTATTCCGAGAAATAGCCGTAGCGGCAGCCGCTGCTGTTACCGCCGTTGATAATGCCCATTTGGAAAAGGCCCTCGGTATTAGTGACGGTACTCAGCGAATTAGGTTGCACCTGTAGCGTATTAAACTGAAGCGAAGCGGCATACCACTCGCCGTTGGTGGCGGGCACCGGGGCGAAAGCGGAGGCGTCCACAGGCTGGCCGTTCACGGCAAAGGCGTCGCGCCAGTCGGCCTTGGTAATCAGGATGATGCCGAAATTTTCGATATTCGACCGCGTAAAATTGATTTGGCTGGAGCCGCGACATACCAGCGCCGGCAATACGGCGCCGCCGACTTCACAGCCGAAGCCGGTGATATGCCATACATAGGCGGGTTGCGAAGTAGTGATATACACCGACGGCAAAGTGATCTGTACCTCATAAGCCGCGCCTTCCGCCAGGGTCGTCTGCAAAACGCCGTTGACGAATACCTGTGTATTGTTGCTCGTTGCCAATACATAGGCGCGGTCGTTGTTGCCGGTCAAAAAACCTCTCACCACGGCGTATTCCATGCCGAGCTGGTCAACCGGCACCAGTTGATCGCCGGCCAGGTCGGCGCAGCCGCCCAGATTATTGTTTTTTGCAGAGTCGTCTTTAAGCGTAATGGCAATGGGTTTGTTGGCTATCACCTTTGAACCCGTAGGGTGTTGGGCCGCCAGGTTGCCGGCTGCGCGGGCAGAGTAAACCTGCCCGCGGTTGAGTACGACAGAAAACGTTGTCCCGGCGGGATGCCCCACCAGATCGCGCGTCGGCGTGATAGTGACCAACGTATTGTTTTCGGTAGCCACAATATCAAAAGAACTAAAAGTAGGCTCCGTGATCGTTTCATTAAACCAAAAGGTCTGAAACGGCGTAAAAAACCGCGTTCCCAGCGCATTTTTGCCTTTTAGCGCAAAAATATCGGGGTTATTGTACACCTCGGTCAGGTTAGTGATTTCGTAATACGCGCTGATATTGGAGGTAGAGGTGATGCGAAAACCATAATTAAGCACTGTATTCGGCGGGTTGGCTTGCACCATATTCGCCCAGGGGCTCACATTAAGCGTAAACGAAGAGTTGGCCGCGAGCTGAATGACAGTATCCGGAAATGCGGGATTAGCCGGCTGGCTCACCGTAATAGTAGCCGGCGCCGCAAACGACGAAAACCGGAATACGCGATCGATAAACTGCCCCGGGTTGTGCGTCACGGCATAGGGCGCCGCAAACCAGAATTCGGTATCCACCTGGGCGATAGCCCGTCCTGCCAGGCAAAAAAGCGCTAAGAAAAGATAAAGAATACGGGATTTCATTGTGGTTTTATTTAATAATTCAAATATAGAGAAATTGGGGAAAATATTAGTGTTTGGCAGTAGGCGGAACGGTACTTTTGCGCCCAATACCATAGGATGCCTGACGATTCATAAAAAGGTACGTTTTAATTCAGAAAACCTTCATCAATTTATACTTAACATCAGCGATTCTATAAGCAAACTCGCAAAATCAGGCTGTATTGTAAGTTTGGGTGTAAAAGTGTGCGTATTATTGCATTCATCCACCCTCGTAACCCCTCATAACCTCTCAACATTCCATATTTTTTTTCAAATTTGTGTTAAAATATGTTATCAAACGCCATTTTATGCGTCACAAGGTAAAAGCCGGGCGCGTTTCTGGCGAGTAATGACGCCAAAATAAATACAACGCCCACTTGGAAAAGACTTGCAATCAGCAGATGAAAGACTCCGAGGTGGTACATAACTACCTCGAAACGCAGGCTTCACGATGCTTTAGCCTCTTGTATTCGCGTTATGCGCCTAAAATCTTCAGCAAGTGCATCACCATGCTGAGAGACGAGGCGTTGGCGCAGGATGCCACCCAGGAAATATTCATGAAAATATTTCTCAACCTGGCCAAATTTGGTGAAAAAGCCAAGTTTTCGACCTGGGTGTATTCGATTACCTACAACTATTGTATAGACTACATCCGCCGGAAAAAAAAGCAGGACATATTTAGCGGCGACGTAGAAAGAGCCCCCGACCGCGAAGACGAAATACCCGATGAAGCGCTGTACGCCATGGAAGTGGGCCAGCTCAGAAACGTACTCGAAGAATTGCCGGCAGGAGACCGGGCCATACTACTGATGAAATACCAGGACGACATGTCGATCAAAGACATTGCCGATACGATTGACAAAACCGAAAGCGCCGTGAAGATGCAGATAAAACGCGCCAAAGAAAAAGCGCAAAAGCTCAAAGAAGAACTATTCCCAGCATATGACTGATCAAAACAATTTTAAACGCCTGCAGGAGGAGGAGGAACTCCTGTTTGGCGCCCGGCACGACGAGCAAATAAGGGCGTCGCTGTGGGGTTCACTCTCCTTTTTTCGCTTCGTGGGGCACCTCGTCGAAATGTTTATCCCAAGAGTGTTTGAATTCTTTATTGCCGCAGCCCAACACGAGGGCCAGCAAGCAAGACCGGCACAACGCCCCACGCCGGCGCAAGGCAAAACCAACGACCCCGGGCGTATAGCCCCCGGCAGCCCCGACGGTGGGGAAGCGCCCCGAAGCGACCAGCCGCGTTAACAATAACATCGAAAGATCAATACACCTGCTTATTGCCGAAATGGCAATAAAAACCGAAACGGATGGAAAAGAAATTACTCAACATGCTCAACGAGCAACTCGACGCGTTCATCAATTTTCTGCCCAACCTGGCCGGCGCCCTGGCCGTTCTGATCGGCGGATGGATCGTAGCCAAATTGATTGCCAGGTTTATCAAAAAAGCGTTGCGCGGCATCGGCGCCGATAAACTGGCCGAAAAACTCAACGAAATAGAGCTGTTTTATAAATCAAATATTAAAATCGTACCCAGCGTATTGTTGTCAAAGCTGGTGTACTACCTGCTGATGTTTCTCATTTTTATCGCCGCTACCGACGTGTTGGGTATGGAATCGGTATCGGCCATGATGGGCAATTTGCTCAACTACCTGCCGCAGTTGCTGTCGGCTTTTTTGGTATTCGTTGTTGGGGTGTTGGCTGCCGACTTCCTCAAAAACATTGTAAAAACTGCCTGCGACTCGCTGGGTATTCCCGCTGCAGGCGTGATTTCAAGCGTGGTTTTTTATTTTGTTTTTCTCAACGTAGTGATGATCACGCTATCGCAGGCCGGTATCAATACGGAATTTATCGAAAGCAACCTGTCTATCATCATTGCGGGGGTGGTACTCGCTTTTGCCATCGGCTACGGCCTGGCCTCGAGGCATATCGTGGCCAATTTTCTGGCATCTTTTTATAATAAAAATAAAATAAAAGTGGGCGACATCGTCACGATCAACGGCCTTACCGGCGAAGTGATCGAACTCGACCACACGGCGATGGTACTGCAATCGGAAGGCAAACGTATTATCATACCGCTCAACAAGTTAACCTCTGACCCGGTAGAAATTCACGAAAAGTAAACCGCTTTTATACACTCACTAAATCACAATGCAATGCGCAAGAATGTGTATTTGTTAAGCCTGGCTATTTTAGCCGCTGTATGCTATCTGACACCGGCTAGCGCCCAGGAAACCGCCGCCGACGCCAAACCTGCTGAAGAGGAGAAGGCCTGGAAAACCACCGCAGGCCTCGGCCTCGATTTTGCCCAGTTGTTCATCCACAACCCCCGTCAGGGCGCCGGCCAAAACCGAGTTGGCTTTGGCAGCGCGGTCAATATTGCAGCGCTGTATAAAAAAGACCGCATAGCCTGGGACAACCTGCTGCTGTGGCAATTCGGTATCCAGCGACTAGGCTCGGGCGTGATCGCACAGGGTACCAATGACAACAAGATACCCTTTCAGAAAGCCATCGACGAACTTCGTTTCAATTCCAAAGTGGGCTACAAAATGAGCGAAACGTCGAAGTTCTTTTACGCAGCCGACGTATCGTTCCTCAGCCAGCTCACCCCCACTTACCGCGGCTCTGACGACTATCCCGGCAACTTCCTTACCGACATCACCGACAGCGACGCCACGCCGCTGTCGAAACTGTTCTCGCCTGCAACAATTACAGTATCGGTGGGTATCGACTACAAGCCGCTGCCCAACCTGTCGTTTTTCTATTCGCCGGTGGGCGCCAAGTTTATCATCGTCAGCGACGACGAAATCGCCCGCCAGGGTATCCACGGCAACCCGGTAGACGGCACACCCGTGAATGGCATTTATCCGGAGTTCGACAATACGTTTTCGCAACTGGGTTCTTTACTGCGAATGAATTATGTGGGCAAGTACTTTAAAGACAAATTGAGCTATACTTCTGCGCTTACGCTGTTTAGCAACTACATCGAAAAACCGCAGAATGTGGACGTAGACTGGACTAACGAGTTTGGCTTTGTGATCATCAAAGGCCTGCAGGCTTCCATCCTCGTCAATGTATTCTACGACGACGACGTGCGCGTGCAGATTTCAGACAGCAACGCTACCAACGGCGTTTCCGGCCTGGGCCGGGCTACCAGCATTACACAGCAATTTTTGCTTAAGTACAATGTGACGTTCTGATAGCGCCAATGGCATTGCCCGGCTGCGGGCCTTCCTGCAGCCGGGCAATGCATTATTATTGTATTTTAAACTGGACCGGCATAATAAATTGAACGCTAACCGCTTCGCCGTTGAGTAATCCCGGCGACCAATTGTCGGGGATTTCCCGTACTACCCGCAGCGCCTCTTCATCGCAGCCGTAGCCGATGCCTTTGGCCACTTTGTGGTTGCAGGTTTTCCCATCTTTGCCCACTATGAAGGAAATGATCACTTTTCCTGAAACGCCGTTATCCCTTGCTTCGCCGGGATAGCGAATATTTCTGAATATATTTTCCATCATCATGACTTCGCCGTCGAGGAACAGCGGCGGCCTGTCCAGCTTTTTATCAACCACGCTATCGCCTTCCACCACTTTGAAAACTTTGTCTTTGTCGGTATTTTTCAAAAAAACAAACTCATTTATGGAATAGTCATATTGTTGGATGAGGTTGCTACGGTAATCGTAGTAATCCCATACGCCTTCTTTTTGGCCGTTGTTGTACCGGCCTTTTGCCAATAATTTGCCGCTAAAGCTGAATTTCTGGTAATCGCCGTGCCTTATAGATTGATCGGACTTCAATACGTTGTATACTTCCAGGGTTTGTTCGTCTTTTATCTCTTTGGTTTTTTGGCTAAAAACAAAAGTCGGAAATAATAGCAGCAGAATCGCAATCCATTTTTTCATAATAAATCGCTTTTATTCGGTTGATGTTAATGCTGGAAAGATATTACAAATATCCAGCTCCTCCCCCGCTTTTTCGGTTTCATCCTTCCCAAACAGTGTTTGAGTGGGTGTAGACTGGCGTAGCGCCATTAGCGCCCCTACCTTTGCAGCAAAAAACATCCAATCATGGCAGCACCTATCCACCCCATTTTACTTGTCGCTTTTTACAGCTTTCAGCTAAGCTTCAATTGTGTGCATGCACAGTCGTGGGAGCTCGTCGCCGAAATTCCTCCTGTACAAATCACGGCATTACACACCGAGGGTGATACCTTGTATGCCGCCGGCGCCGATAAACTCTATTACACCTATGATGCCGGCGGTAGCTGGGACAGCAGCGCGGTGATACACCCGCTAGTCGATTTTATTGAGGCAGTGCATATTCTGCAAGGACAGTTGTTTGTAGGTACCGTATCAAACGGCGTTTTTCGCAGCAACAACGGCGGGCAAAGCTGGCAACCTGATAACGCCGGGTTATCGGGATTAGGCGCGCTCAACAGCTCCAATTTTGCCGTGCGGGGCGACAGCCTGTACGTTTCGACTTATGGCGCCGGCGTTTTTGTAAAAAAAATATCTGCCAACAGCGCCTGGAGTTCCTATAATGACGGGATACCCTGGGGCAACATAGAAAGCCTCAACAACCTGGACGGCGTACTGTTCGCCGGCGCCGGCGGCAATGCCACTTTATCCCGGCAATCTTACCCTGGCAATGTCTGGGAAGAAATTCCCTTCGACCAGTTTAACGGCGAAATCAACGGCCTGCTGAGCATCGTCAAGCACAACGGCGTTTTAGTGGCCGTCGGTATGCAGGGCCTATACAGGAGTACAGACGGCGGAGATACCTGGACCTGGCAGAGTACCGGCGTAGGATTTGTAAACAACGCAAGCCTGATCATATCCGGCAACCGGGTGATTGCCAGACTAGCCCGTTCATCGGGGCTCACTTTCCTCAAATACACAGAAGATCAGGGGCAGAGCTGGCACAACTTTGAACCCTCGCTTACCGGTTCTATCGGTTATGATATTGCCCTGCTGGGCGGGCGGCTTTATACTGCGCGCAGCAATGGGCTATGGCGGATTACCCTGACTACTGCCGATGAAGAGCCGGCAAAACCGGTTGCTGTACTCGGCCAGAATTACCCCAATCCCTTCCGCGGGCAAACGACGATTCCTGTTTCTCTTTCCGAGGGCGGTATGGTAGAACTCAATTTGTACGACGCCGCCGGCTCGCTGGTGCGCTCCCTCTGGCGGGGCTATCAAAGCGCAGGGGATTATGAACTAACGTTTGATCTCAGCGATTTGCCGGCAGGGCTTTACAGTTGCCGGCTGTTGACCCAGGGGGGGGCTCGGGTTAACTGGATTTTAGGATTGTAGGATTTTTGATTTTTTCGATATCAAGCATTAATCATTTGTGTAACTGTTTAGGAGGGTTTAGTACCTGCGGCAGTTTAGCGATAGGGTTTGGTTAATTAAACTTGCAGCTAAACCCTAACCCCAATCGCTAAACGCTCCTAAACAGTTACTCATTTATTATCAAAATTGAAAAGATATTAGAAAATCATACTAGTAAAAAAAATGGCGAGATTTTTGAAAAGCGACGAACAAATTGAGATAATAAATTGCTTAATTAGAAAACGGACAAGCCGAACACCGTATTAAAAAGTAGGCATAAAATAATTAAATATGGATAAGGGGAATTTAATTTTGACAATATTAGCAGTCGGCCTATTACTGACGTCTTGTAATCAAGTGACTGACAAGGCTAAAGAAGAAGTTCAAAATGTAGCTACTCAAACCAACGAAAAAGTCCAGAAAGTTATTGACGAACTTGGTTTGGTTTATGTAGAGGAAGGCGCTCAAGACATTGTTACTTATGACGAAGTTAATGCCGCCCAACAGGCGTGGTGCGATGCTTTGGTGAAAATCGGGAAACTAAAAGAAGAAGGAGGCGATTATAAGGCATTTGCCGAACAAGTACTTTCGGAAGCATATAATTATGACAATGGCAAAGTTTTTTTCAAACCTACGCTTGCTTACGGCGACCGAACATTTAGAAATGATAAAAAAGGCGCATTATCATATTTTATTGGCGGCGACCCGGATTATCCGGAGGACAAGGGCTTTGCCTTGACACCTTGGGTAAAAGCAAGATATGATAATGCAGGTGAAAATAATGAAGGTATTCAAATCTATGGTTCTGTTGCTATTACAATGGGCAATGTGTGGGTAACTGGTAAAGATGGTAAAGAGGTGATGGTAGATAAAACCTGGGTGTTCAAAAAAGGAAAAGACGGAAAGTTGAGAATAATAGTTCACAAATCATCACTTCCTTTTAAACCTAATTAAGCGCATTTACAAAATTTCAGGATTTCAGGATTTTTTTTGCATTTTTTTATTAATTTTTGTTAGCGCAGCGCCTATGATGGAACTATCTTGAAGATCAAAAATTGTGACCTTAAGGCCAAATTCGTATATTTGTATCAACCGCACCTGCGTTGCATCCCGTAAGTTCTGCACGCAGGTCTTCTTTTTTTATGGCCGGACCATTTATCGCATCTCTTTCGTAAAGCGGAGTTACCATGGTTAAACCACCCAAAACCTTTGTACCCATTCTTAACTATATTCCTGATAATTATCAACGAAGGAAAATTTTCCCGATACTTTCCGCAATCCTGTTTTTAAACGACCTGATTAGTCCGGGGCACCATCTAAAAACTGAGTTATTTGACCTTTTTCAACAATTTCCCAACATTCCTTTGTATAAAATGGGGTTTCCATTGTCACTAATCACGAAAAGTGTACCGGCAAATTGCATGAAAAGTGTACCACCGAA
>DAINSQ010000168.1:0-9998 GCA_036741235.1 Saprospiraceae bacterium
TGTGTGGCTTATGAGCCTTTGTTAAAGAAATAGCTTATGCCCTGTTCTTTTACAAAGGCCCAAAGGGCACTAAGTACCACTAAGGCTTAGGGGCAGTCGTCTGCCCGGGATCGGTCGTTTCGACTCCGCTCAATGGCTGAGACTAGACTGAGTTTGAGGGTGAGAGGGTGAGAGGGTGAGAGGGTGAGAGGGTGAGAGGGTGAGAGGGAGGGAAAGTCCAACAGTCCAACAGTCCAACAGTCCAATAGTCCAACAGTCCCAAAAATCGCCCCCTCGCCCCCTCCCCTAGTCGCCCCCTCGCGAAGTTCCTCTCCCACAATTCATTTACCTGCTTGCGCAATTCATTTTCATTTTTGCACAATTCATCAAAATCAGCTTGCCGGCTATGCATTCTCCGCCGATACTTGTAGTGTATTCGGTCGGACATCGGCGCGATTTTGTCCGAAATTTTATGAATACCATTTACATACTAAACAATGTTCAGTAAATTGCGTTCGTTTAGACATACAATCAGGCAAAAAGAGAAAAAATGGGCATCGCGGAGCGAAAAGAACGGGAAAAACAGGAAAAACGGGAACTTATCGTAGAAGCCGCTGCGCACATTTTTGCGGCAGAGGGATACGAGCGCACTTCAATACGCAGTATCGCCGAACGCATTGAATACAGTCCGGCTACGATTTATTTGTATTTTAAAGATAAAGACGAACTGCTGCATGCCATCCACGAACTGGGCTTCGACCTGCTAATGAAACAGATGGCCAAGGCTGCCGAGGTAACCGACCCGGTTGACCGGCTCAGGCTCATTGCACTGGAATACGTGCGTTTTTGTTTCGAGCACCCCCAATACTACAACCTGATGTTTAACTCGCTCGAACCGCTCAATTATTATGAAGACGCATGCAATTGGGATACGGGCCGCAGAGCCTTCTTCTTTCTGCAACAAGCTATTGAAGATTGTATGCGGCAGGGGCTTATACTGCAACAAGACCCCAAATCGCTTACCTTTTTTTGCTGGTCTTTCGTGCATGGCATGGTGTCGCTTTATACCCGCTGCCGACTGCGCGCCCTCGATCTCAGCGATGATGAAAGTCGAGCGCTGATCTTTTCAGGGGTCAATACCTGGCTTGATTTGATGAAAAAATAATTAACCCTGCGCTTGCACGCTAAATGAGGGCGTTTTGTTTTTTAAGTAAACAATGTTCATTAAATAAACAGTCGTCATGAAGTCGCACCTATTGTTCACCCTATTGCTGCCGGCAGCGCTGTATCTGATAGCGGCGCAAAGCCTGGTCGCACAAAGCCCCATACTGGATGGATATGTCAACGATGGCATTCGCCAAAGCGAGCAGATCAAACAACAGGATTACCTGGGCCGGCAGCGCCAATATGCGCTGGATGAAGCCAAAGGGCTGGCCTTGCCGTCTTTGTCGCTCAACGGCTCTTACACCCTGGCTGCCGGCGGTCGTACGATCAGTATACCGGTAGGCGATATGCTCAACCCGGTTTATACTACCCTCAACCAATTGACCGGCTCCAATGCCTTTCCGCAATTGGAAAATGTAAACGAGCAACTCAATCCCAACAATTTTTACGACCTGAAACTGCGCGCAACCTACCCGCTTTACAACCCCGATGTGCGCTACAACAAGCAAATCAAGGAGCAGGCGACTGGACTGAGCGAACTCGACCAGGCCGTGGCGAAAAAATCGCTCACCGAAAATATCAGGGTAGCTTATTTCAGTTACCTGCAAGCCCGCCAAGCCGTGGTTATCTACCGCCAGGCGCTGGCATTGCTGCAGGAGAACCGCCGCGTTAACCAGAAATTATTCGAAAACGGCATTGCCAACTACACCGTGGTGACCCGTGCCGCCAACGAAATTACCAAAATGCAGGCCCAGATTGCGGAAGCAGAAAACAACGTCCGCAATGCAACTTCGTATTTTAATTTCCTGCTCAACCGCCCGCTGGATACCACTATCGAGGTGGATTCAATGTATACGGACGTCAATTACCGCTTTCCACAGCAGGTGAGCGGCGCGCCCGGCAACCGGGAGGAATTGCGGCAGTTGGCCCTTGTTGGCGCCATGCAGGAAACAGCCCTCAAATGGCAGCAAACTTACAAACTGCCCCGGGTGAACGCCTTTCTCGATGCCGGCTCGCAGGCTTTCGATTTTGAAGTGGGCAACGGCTCGTTGTATTTACTCGGCGGACTAGCTATCGAGCTGCCGTTGTATAGCGGCAACCGCAATGTAGCCAAAGTGCAACAAGCCAAAATGGAAGTGGCCGCCACCGCCTCCCGCCAGGCTTTGGCAGCAGCGCAGCTCAACCTGCAATGGGAAAATAGCCTGCGCACGTATCAATCCGCGCTCGAGATTTTTAATAGCGCTAAAAGCCAGGTAGAATCAGCCGCACGCTATTACCGCGATATGGAAAAGCGTTATCGCGAAGGCCAGGCGCTCTATATCGAATACCTCGACGCCCGCAATGAATTTACCCAGGCTCAATTGCAGCAGTCGCTGTCGCTATTGGAGGTTTGGGTGGCCTGGGCAAATGTAGAACGCGTAAAATAATGTTTAATGCTTGATGCTGAATGTTTGATTGATCCCTGCTTAACAATAAAAAAGATCGTTCACCAATAATACTGACAACCATGAAAAAGCTGGTTTCCATTATAGTCCCGCTCGCCGCTGTTGGGCTTTTGTTCCTGATCACGATGTGCGGCAACCACGCTGATGCAGAAGAAAAAACAAGCCTTCCTCCCGCCAAGCAGGAGGAAATTGCCGTGCGCGTAGTCGCCGCCGAGATGCTGACAATCTCCGAGCCGGTGACCGCCTCCGGATTGGTAAGCTCCGCCACCGAAGCGCGGCTTTCTTTTAAAACCGGCGGTATCATCGATCAATTATTTGTAGAAGAAGGCGCTACCGTAAAAAAAGGGCAATTACTTGCCAAACTCAACCTGACGGAAATTAATGCCGGTGTGATGCAGGCCCGCGAAGGGGTAGCCAAAGCCGAACGCGACCTTAAACGCGCCCAGAACCTCTATAAGGATTCAGTGGCTACGCTCGAACAAGTGCAAAATGCTACTACGGCCCTCAACCTCGCCAAAGAACAACTGTCGGTTGCCCAGTTCAACCAATCCTATTCCGAAATCAGGGCGCCCATCAGCGGCATCATTCTGGTGAAATTGATGAACGAAGGAGAAATGGCCGGTCCCGGCACTCCCGTATATGTAATGCACGCTGCCGGCGCCGGCGACTGGGTGGTGCGCGCAGGCGTAACCGATAAAGATTTTGTGCGTTTGCGCAAAGGCGAAAGGGCCGCAATTACTTTCGACGCTTATGCCGGCCAAACTTTTACGGGAACGATCACCCAACTGCCCCAAAGCGCCGACCCGGCAACCGGGCTGTACCCGGTAGAATTCAGTTTTAACCCCGGCGGCAAGCGCTTTAGCTACGGCATGTTTGCCACGGTGCGCCTGGAAGGCGCCGCCGGCAGCTCTTACGTGGCCGTGCCCATCGACGCCGTTGTGGAGGGCAGCGGACTAAACGCCTTTGTCTTTGTGGCCGCCGGCGACAAAGCCCGGAAAATCCCCGTGCGTATCGCATTCCTGCGCGACGACAAAGCTATGCTGGCCTCCGGGCTCAAAGCAGGCGATAAGGTGATCACCGAAGGCTCCGCCTACCTCACCGCCGACGCGCGTATTCACATCATCAATTGACCAACGCCAAACAACTCCCATTATGAAAATCGCTGAATTTTCTGTCAAAAACTACCAGTTTACGCTGGTCATTTTTCTGGGCGTATTGGCGCTGGGCATCTTCTCGCTGCTCAATATGCCCAAAGGCGAAGACCCCGAACCCGTCTTCCCCGGATTCCTCGTCACCGCCATCTACCCGGGCGCTACCCCCGCCGATATCGAGGAACAGGTGGTAGACCCCATGGAAAAGAAGTTTAATGAACTCGAAAATGTGAAGGATATCATCACCGATATCAGCGACGGCCTGGCGGTTATCCGCGTCGAATACGAATACGGCGTCGATACAGAGGAAAAATACCAGGAGGTGATCCGGGAGGTGAATGCTATTCAAAAAGATTTGCCACAGGATATTTACCGCATCGACGTTCAAAAACTGAGCCCCAATAATGTGAATATTTTCCAGGTGGCGCTCATCAGCGAAACGGCTGCTTACAAACAACTGAAAGAAGAAGCCGAAGAACTTACCACCGAACTGGAGAAGGTCAAATCGCTGAAAAATGTTGAAATCTACGGTTTCCCCGAGCAACAAGTGCGCATAGCGCTTAACGCCGAAAAAATGGCCCAGCAGCGCATTCCCGTCAATGCAGTAGCGGGCGCCCTGCAAAGCGAAAACCTGACGATTCCCGGCGGCAGCCTCAACCTGAATACCCGCAAGTTTAATGTGAAAACCAGCGGCAACTACAAGTCGATCGACGAAATCGCCAATACGATAGTTTACGCAGGCAACGGCCAGGTGATCTACCTCAAGGATATCGCCGATGTGCGCATGGATTACGAGCAGGAGAAACACCTCACCCGTATCAACGGCCACCGTGCGATTTTTGTCGCCGCCGCCCAAAAAAAGGGGCAGAATATCTTCGGCGTGCGCGACCAGGTGCTGCCGGTGCTGGAGAAATTCGAACAGCAACTGCCTTCGAATATCGATTATTACAAAATTTTTGACCAAAGCGCCAGCGTGGAAAAACGCCTGGGCCGCTTCGCTAAAGATTTTGCCATAGCCATCCTTTTGGTGTTGATTACCCTGCTCCCCCTGGGTATCCGCGCTTCACTGGTGGTGATGATCTCTATCCCGCTGTCAATTTCTATCGGCCTTACTATGCTCAATGCTTTTGGGTATACCCTCAACCAGTTGAGCATTGTGGGGCTTATCGTGGCATTGGGTATCCTCGTAGACGACAGTATTGTGGTGGTGGAAAACATCGAACGGCACCTGCGCATGGGCATGTCGCGACGCCAGGCCGCCATCATGGCCACCCGGCAAATCGGTAAAGCCGTGTTGGGCTGTACCGCCACGCTGGTGTTGGCCTTCCTGCCGCTGATTTATCTGCCTGAAAGTTCGGGCGACTTTATCCGCAGCTTGCCCATGGCAGTGGTCACTACTATCCTGGCCTCACTTCTGGTCTCGATCACAATTGTGCCCTTTTTGTCGAGCCGGCTGCTCAGCGACAAGGAGCATGCCGAAGGCAACCTGGTGTATCGCGCCTTCAAAAAAGGTATCAGCATGAGCTATAGCAGGTTGCTCAATGTATCGCTGCGCTACCCCTGGATGACGATTTTTGTCGCCGTAGTTATTTTTGCCGGCTCATTGATGCTGGTGCCTGTAGTGGGTTTCAGCCTGTTCCCGTCTTCCGAGCGCCCCATGTTTATGGTCAACGTAGAAACGCCCGAAGGCAGCAACCTTTACGAAACCGACCGGGTATCGCGGCACGTAGAAGCCGTATTGGGCCGCCAGCCGGAGGTGAAGTCGTACGCCGCCAACGTAGGACAGGGCCACCCACAGGTGTATTACAACGTCTTTCCCAACAAGGGGGCAGAAAACGCCGGGCAAATTTTTGTACAGCTTTACGAAATGGAGCCCGAAGAAAAAGAAGCGCTGATTGACAGGTTGCGCGATAGTTTTAGCCTGTATCCCAATGCCAAAATTGTGGTGCAAAATTTCGAGCAGGGGCCGCCCATCGAAGCGCCCATCGCCATCCGCATCTTCGGTGAAAACCTGGATACCCTGCGCGCCGTGGCCGGCGACGTCGAAAGCCTGATCTCCGCTACGCCGGGCGCCATCTACGTCACCAACCCCCTGAAAACCCAGAAAACCGACCTGGCCGTTCGAATCAACAAAGAAAAAGCCGCCGCCCTGGGCGTGCCCGTCGCTGAAATCGACCGCACGGTGCGCTTGGGCATTGCGGGGCTCGACCTGGGCGTTTTCCGCAATGAAGAAGGCGAAGAATACACCATGCTGCTGACCCTGCCCAAGCAGTCGGCCACCCCCGACCTGGGCGTATTCGACCGGCTCTACGTGAACAACCTGGCCGGCACGGCCATCCCCGTGCGGCAACTGGCCGATGTGGAATTCGAAACCTCGGCCAATACGATCCGCCACTACAACAAAGAGCGCTACGTGACCATCACCGCACTGGTACAATCGGGTTACCTCACCGGCGATATCAACGCCGAATTGCAGCAGAAACTCGCGGAATTCAAATTCCCGAAAGGATTCAACTATGTCGTGGCCGGCGAAGTAGAAAGCCAGCAGGAGAGTTTTTCGGGTATAGGCCTGATTATCCTTATTACCGTTTTTGGCTTGATCGGCGTATTGATTCTCGAATTCAAGACCTTCAAAAGTACGCTCATTGTATTGTCTGTGATTCCGCTGGGCATCATCGGGGCCATACTCATGCTGTTGCTCACGGGTAATACGCTGTCGTTTACGGCGGTAGTCGGGTTAATTGCTCTGGCGGGCATCGAAGTCAAAAACTCTATTTTGCTGGTGGATTTTACCAACCAGTTGCGCGAGCAGGGCAAGGGCCTCGACGAGGCCATCCAGGAAGCCGGCGAAATCCGCTTTGTACCAATCGTGCTCACCTCGCTCACCGCTATCGGTGGATTGATACCGCTGGTGCTGGAGTACAGTCCGCTGTATTCCCCGCTTGCCCTCGTGCTCATCGGCGGCCTTATCAGTTCTACACTGTTGTCGCGCCTCGTTACGCCGGTGTTGTACAAGCTGCTGCCGCCGAGTTTGGAGGGTGAGAGGGGGTGAGGGTGAGAGGGAGGGAGGTCTCCCCCCGCGCTCCTTGGCGATGGCGTTTTATACCCATCGCGAAGGAGCATCCCCGGTAGCCGGGTAGGCCTGGGCAAACTGAGTTTGAGGGTGAGAGGGTGGGAGGGTGAGAACGTCCAATAGTCCCGTTTCGACTCCGCTCAACGACCGGCCGGCTGCGTTGGTCCAACAGTCAAACAAATACAACATATTGCTAATCACCGCCGGTTTGCGTATAGTTGTTGAAAATGAAGCATTCATGACGACATCCCTTAATAATGCGCAATTGGAAATTCTCAAGCTTTTTGCTGCCGATCTCTCTGATGCAGAGCTAGCGGATTTGCGCCGGGTGTTATTGTCATAATATTTCGATGTGGTTTTATGATCCAAATATCTTTTCCCAGAATGTATATGTAGCATCTAAATCTGATCGTGCTTCATCTTCGCCAAGTTCAATAGCTTTTTTAAAGTCTGTACGCGCCAAATCCTTGTTGTTCTCATTAAGCCTTAGATGCAAACGCCCTCTTGACAAATAAAATTTCCCATTGTTCGGATTAATTTTGATCGCCTTATTGAAGTCTTTAAATGCATCGTCAATTTTTTCATCCATCACAAAGAATATTTCACCTCTTTGCCAATATTTTGAAGCATCACCGGGATCCAACTCAATTGCTTTATCCAGGTCCTTTATAGCTTTTTTATATTTTCCCAATCTTGCATAAGCGCATCCTCTGTTCAAAAATATTGTAGGATTATCAGTTATTTTATCCAACGCATTGCTATATAGTTTAATGGCCCCCTCATTATCATCCAATCTGGTGAAACATAAACCAAGATAAGTAATATTGGCGCTATCATCGGGGTTTAAATTAAATACCTGGATGAAATCTCTTTTTGCAAGCTCAAATTCTTGTAGTGAAAAGTAGCATAACCCTCTTGAGTAGTACGACTCCACAACCTGGATATTTTGATTGATATAATCTGTAAATTCTTTGATTGCCTTGGTATACTCACCTTTGTGTTGGTAGATTACAGTTCTTAGAACCGGAAGTTCAATGTTTGTTGGATTATACTCAATTGCTTTATTGATAGTTTCCAGTGCTTTGGGAATATCCTGATCGCCCAAATACACCAGGGCAAGCGAGGAAAGTGCATCGGAGTTAAGCGGGTTTATTTCAAGACATTTTTGTAAGTCAGTTAATGCAGATGTATTATTGCCCATCGTCCGAAATAAAGACGATCTCAAAAAATAATACTTGTCATTGTCGGGAAATCGCTTGATCAGCTTGTTAATATCCATTACTGCATTATTAAAGTCTCCTGATTCCACTAAAGCATTTATCTTGTTTTCGTATGATATTGGATTATATGGATTTAATTCGATTGATTTTTCATATGACTTTATACTCGTTTGATAATCGTTTTTATAAAAGTAGTAATTTCCAATATATAAATGAGCGTCGCTATTATTAGGATTTATATTTAAAATCAGGCTGGCATCTTCAAGCACTTTTTCCCACTCCTCCAATTTGGCATAGATTGCTACCCTGATGTTTAAAAAAATATCGTGTTTGTTGTTATGAAATATCAGCCTGTTTAAGTCAATTAAGGCAGCGTGATAGTCCCCTTTATAATAAGATGCGATTACTTTGCTAATACTATAAGTTCCAAAATCCGAATGAACACCCAAAAAATCTTGAGCTAATTTCAACGCTTTATTGAAATAAAACAGAGAAAGGTCTTTGTCTTCTTCATGGTAGGTGATACCTTTTATTACGTAATAGAATGGGTCTTCAGGATTAATATCTATTGCCGACTCTACACACGTCCTGGCTCGAACCTGATCGTTTTTTTCATGATAGCACCATGCCCTGATAGAATGATAATAAGGATTTGAGGGGCACAGTTCCGTAGCATACCCCGCAAATCTAATAGCTTTTTCATTTTCGGAATAACTATTGTATACGTTTGCAAACTCGGCACAAAAAAAAGCATTTGCAGGCGATTCGATAACGCACTTATTTAAGTCGCGAATGGATTTTTCATATTGAAAAGTTTTAGCATAGCAAAGTCCGCGTTTAAAAATTGCCAATAGGTTGTTTTCTTCGGAAGCAATAATAGCATTAAGTCTTTCTATCGCAGTCATAAAAAATGACTCCGCCTCAGATGTTTTTAGTTTTTCAAAAAGCAGCAACCCCATGTAATAATTTGAATCAGTTATATTTATGTCTTTTTCAATATTATTTGAACATATTTTCAGGGCATTATCGGCATCAGAAACATATTGGCCTGCCTCTCCCAGATAAGAGCACGCAATTGATCTGTAATAAAAAGAATATAAATTTTCAGGATTAAGTTGGATGGATTTAGAGAAAAAATATTTTGCCTTATAGAAGTCTCCTTTATAGAAATAGCATTGGCCGATTATTGAATAAATTGAGTCCTTTAAATCAAATTGCTCTACGCTGTTTTGGAGTTTATTGATAATTGAATCATAGTTCGCCAGAAAAAAATCTTCGCTGATGCCATTAATTATTGCAAAATGTGAAGTGTTAAATATTGATTTGTCAATGCTGTCAATAATTGCGAGTAAAGAGTTTGTTATTTTGTTTTTTTCTATACTGATTTCCGTGAAATTTTCCAGCCTTAAATTTTCTGATCTTTTCACGTCAATATATTGTCTTTTTAAAATAATAACTTCGTTATAAAGCGGATTATTCCAAGGCTTTAGCAAAGCTATTAAGTCTTGAATCGCTTCTTCTAAATTCGCTTCGGCTATTTTATTTTTAATGCTTTCTTTGTTCAAGTTAATCATTATTTCCTCGTTTTGCTGGTATTATCCTTGATTGATTATCAACCTGCTTAACAGTGGGTATATCTGCGATGTATTATGCAAAAATACATTTTTTGGCAATCAAGTAATTACGGAAGAACAACTATTTTATACCTGAAGTCGACGGGTTTTGGGTATGGTATGCGCCCGGGCGCTACCCCAGCCCATAGCTGAGCCGTAAAGCCGGTAAAATCATGTACAACTTGTCCCGTACAACAGGGATGGTTTGTAAGCCGTCCCTGAGGATTTCCATTGTGAACCACATCACTGACCATCCCTATTGTACCGTACTACCTTTGCACCGCAAACATCCAAGCATATGCAAAGAGTAGTCGGAAAATTCCTGGAATACAATCAGCACTGGGCCTGCGAAA
>DAINSQ010000169.1:0-8851 GCA_036741235.1 Saprospiraceae bacterium
GGTGACATGGTGACATGGTGACATGGTGACATGGTGACATGGTGACATGGTGACAAGGTGACATGGTAACAAAGTGACATGGTGACATGGTGACATGGTGACACCATACCTTGTAATCACCCCCTCACCCCCTCACCCTGTCACCCTGTCACCTTGTCACCCTGTCACCTAGAAATTACCGGTTATACTTCTCCTTAAACTTTCTGTACAGCACCTTCTGCTTATTATCCAGGTCGATATCGCGGCCCTGGATAAAAGCGCGGGATACTTTGCTGGTGCGCATATCTAGTACATCGCCATCACAAATAAAAAGCGTGGCGTCTTTGCCTGTCTCAAGCGAGCCGGCGCGTTTGTCGACTCCCAGGATTTTGGCGGCGTTGAGCGTCACTGCCGAAAGGGCTGCTTCATAGGGCAAGCCATAACCCACGGCGTGGCCGGCCTGGAAGGCCAGGTTGCGTTGCTGCCAGAAACCGTCGTCGCTTATGCAGAATAATACCCCGGCCTGGTGGAGTTGCGCGGGGGTTTTGAAGGGCTGATCCACATCATCGTCGTCGCGGCTGGGCAGACTGTGGGTGCGGCCCAGTATGACGGGCACATTGTTTTCTTTCAGCAGGTCGGTGAGCATCCAACTATCGCGACCGCCGACAATGACGATTGCCAGGCCATATTTTTTGCCAAGCAGGATAGCCTGGGTGATGTCTCGGGCATTATTGACGTTTACAAAAAGCTTTTTCTCTTTGCTGAACAACCCGCGCATGGCTTCGAGTTTGAGGTTTTTGACGGCGGGCGCCTGGCTTTGGCGGGCGTAAGCGGCGGCTTCTTCCATGAGTTGCTCGATCTCCCTGATTTGTTGATCGTAGCGCTCATTGCGCGTGGATTCTCCTGAAAAGAAGTTAAACGACAGGCGCGCCGGCCAGTTGAGGTGAATACCGATATCAGTGGCGACGGCTGCATCTTCCCAATTCCAGGCGTCGAGTTGTACTACCGAAGAAGAGCCGGATACCAATCCGCCCTCCGGCACGATCTGAGCCATCAATACGCCCTGCGAGCGCACCGTAGGCGTCACTTCCGAGTCCGTATTGTAGGCGATAATAGCGCGGGCAGAGGGGTTCAGCGAACCGGTTTCCGCAATGTCATTGGTGGCGCGAACTGCGCCGATTTCTACGAGACCCAGGTTGGTATTGGCGGCAATAAGGCCCGGATACACATGTTTGCCTTTGGCGTCAATCACTTCATAGCGCCGCAAATCGGTTCCCGGCTGAAATGTCTCCACGCGGGTCAATGCCCCGTTTTCAAAGGCTATTAGCGCATTGTCGATAACTTGTCCGTTGCCCAGGTGGGCGGTAGCGCCTGTAATACAAATGGGCTTAGATTGCATCCTGGCCGGCACGGGCGATTGTGCCCATGTCTGCAATCCCAACGTCAAGATTAAAAAGGTGGTTATATATCGCAACATTGATGATCAATTTGAAAAGTAAAAAAAAACAAATTTTGTAACTCATAACCGGCAACTATTCCCCCCTCATTTCATCTTCGGCATCATCGCAGTGGTAGTGGCGGCTGCTCATGCGTCCGCGGGCAGGTTGCGTGGGTTGGCCGCCCTGTTTGGCCTCAATCATCTTTTGAATGAGCCGGCTGCGTTCGTTGGCAATGGCATCGCGCAATTGCAAATCCTCGTCGCGGTCGAAGAACAGGATGCCGTCTACAAACGTTTTTTCCGCTTTGGCGTAAACCGATAGCGGGTGATCGCTCCACAGCACTACATCGCCGTCTTTGCCGGCTTTGAGGCTGCCTGTGCGTTGGTCGAGGTGCAATAGTTTGGCCGGGTTGAGGGTCACAAACTTCAGCGCTTCCTCTTCGGAAACGCCGCCGAACAAAACGGCTTTGGCGGCTTCCTGGTTGAGGCGGCGGGCCATCTCGTCGTCATCGGAATTGAAGGCCACCGTGACCCCCTCTTCGTGCATCAGCGCGCCATTATAGGGTATGGCTTCGTATACTTCGTATTTGTAGGCCCACCAGTCGGAGAAGCTGGAGCCCCCCACGCCGTGTTTGGCCATGATGTCGGCCACCTTATAGCCTTCGAGGATGTGAGTGAAGGTGTTTACACGGAAGCCGAAGCGTTCGGCAACCTTCATCAGCATATTGATCTCGCTTTGTACATAAGAGTGGCAGGTAATAAAGCGCTTTTTCTCCAGGATTTCGAGGATAGCCTCCAGGTCGAGGTCTTTGCGATAGGGCCTTCCCGATGCTTTGAGCCGGCCGTACTCGCGGGCGCGGGTGAAGTAATCTTCATAGACTTGTTCTACGCCCATGCGGGTTTGCGGAAAACGGGTGCTGTTGCTGGCGCTGGATTGCTTCACGTTTTCGCCGAGGGCAAACTTGATAAAGCCGTCGGCGCCCTGGATTTTGAGGGCTTCGGGGGCATAACCCCAGCGCATTTTGATAAGCGCCGACTGCCCGCCGATAGGGTTAGCCGAGCCGTGTAAAAGTTGGGCGGCGGTAACCCCGCCTGACAATTGGCGGTAGATACTGATGTCTTCTGCGTCAATGGCGTCGCCTATACGCACTTCTGCCGAGCTCTCCTGCGTGCCTTCGTTGATGCCGCGGCTAACCGCAATATGCGAATGTTCATCGATGATACCGGGGGTGACATGTTTGCCCGTGCCATCGATGGCAATGGCATTGGGCGCGGAGAGCTTAGCGCCCACTTTGCTGATTTTGCCGTTTTCTATCAAAACGTCGGCATTTTTCAGGATGCCTTCTTTTTCGTTGGTCCACACTGTAGCGTTTTTGATGAGATAAGTCGCCTGTGTGGGCAGTTTTTCGCGGCCATAGGGTCCGAAGGGGTAGGTGACGGGCCCCAGCGTTTGTTCTTTTTTAGATTGCTCGGACTTTTTTTCTTCTTTTTTCTCTTCAGCGGGGCCGGTGTAAGAAGCCGACCAGTTGATCCACTTGCCGGCAGCGTCTTGACCGCGGCCTTTCCAGTTTCGGCCTTCCACTACGCCGGAGAGGCGAACGCGCTGCTTGCTCTTTTCGGGCTCAAAGGACAGTGTAATCTGGCCGTTGCTATATTGGTGTTTAATTTTGATAGAGGTGGTATCATTTACAGCAATGCTCATTTCCGGCGATTCGTTTTTGCCTTTTACCAGCAGGCGGTATTCGGCATCGCCCACTTTAAAAGCGTAAGCGCCCAGCCAGTCGGGAGCGTCGAGGTCTTTGAGTACGAAAGCTTTGCCCTGCACCCAGTTGTGGTATATTTTCGCTTCTTTGCCAAACACGTTGCCATTGGTAATAATAAAGTTAGCGAGTTTACCTTTTTCCAGACTGCCGAGGCGGTCGTAGGCGCCTATCATTTGCGCGGGGGTGAAGGTAAGGGCTTTCAGTGCCTGTTCTTCGGAAAGTCCGTATTCAACAGCTTTGCGAATTTGAGCGAAAAGATCCTCCATTTTCTTCAACCCATTGGTCGTAAAAGCGAAATTCACCCCTGCTGCTGCCAATCTGGCGGGGTTGGTGGGGGCCAATTCCCAGTGTTTGAGTTGGGAGAGGTTGACCTGCATAGCATCGTAGGGATCCTCAACATCAAAAGCCTCCGGGAAATTGAGCGGCAGGATAAAGCCGGCGCCCATAGCTTTGAGCTCGTCGAGGCGCTGGTATTCGTCGCCGGCGCCTTTTACAATATAGTTTTTGCCAAACTCCTTGCCAAGGCGGATAGCGCGCTGGGCTTCCTGTTGGTTGCGCACGTCAAATATTTGCGGCAGGTTCTGCAAATCGGTCCAGGCTTTCAGCGAAATATTAACCTCCTCTTGTTGATTGGCATACCACTGCGCGTCGAGATATGTCTGGCGTAACAAAGCCATGCAGCCGATGAGTGAACTGGGATAACTCTGGGAGGAAGAACCTTTGTTGAATGATAAATGGTGGGATGCTTTTTCCCTCAAAATCACCTCGTGTTCGCGCTTGTCGGCAAGGGTTACCAGCGTGCCTGCGCCGCGCGAAATGCCGTCCATGCGATGGGCCAATACGGCGCCAAAGCCGGCGTCGCGAAGCGATTTGGCCGTTTTGTCGTTGACCTTAAATATTTCGTGTGCATTGAACTCAGGCTTCAAGCCCTCATTCCACATATAAGCGCCCGATTTTGAGGTAAGCGGCTGCTGGTTGAAAAAACCGCCGCCGCCGCGGGGTCTTTCTGCAGGAGCCTCCGGCATGCCGTAATCGGAGTACAAGTCGATAAATGAAGGATAAATGTATTTTCCTTTCAAATCGATCTGTACGGCTTCTTTGGGAATGGCTACGTCTTTGCCGACGGCTTCCACTTTGCCGTCGCGGATGAGCAGGGTGGCGCCCTCCATTTTTTGATTGTACGCGGTAAAAATCGTCGCATTGGTAAATGCATACAGCCCCTGGCGTTCATCGTATACGCCGTTTTGCGGGAAGGTGACCTGGGCCAAGATAGTTAACCAACTACTTGCCGCCAGCAGGAGTAGTAGTGTTTTTTTCATACTAAAACAGAACGGGTTTGGTCAATAAATTTGTTATTCAACGGCAAAATAAGAAAGTTGTTGAAAGTTTGAGGGGTTATCAACCTTCATCAACCCTCATCAACCTTTTTTCCCTATATTGCCCAGGAAAAAACACCGAATGCCATGTTTATAGGACACTTCGCAGTGGGCCTCGGCGCCAAATCGCTGACGCCCAAAGTATCATTGGGGCTGCTTTTTCTGAGCGTTCAATTGGTAGATCTCTTATGGCCCACCCTATTGTTGATGGGGGTAGAGCGTGTAAAAATTGCGCCGGGTATTACCACAGTAACGCCGCTTGATTTTGAGCATTATCCTGTTACGCATAGCCTGCTGATGGTATTTGTGTGGGCAGGAATAGTTGGGCTCATCTATTGGCTATTTAAAAAAGACAAGCGAACGGCATTGATACTGGGAGGACTGGTGGTTAGCCACTGGTTGCTCGACTTGCTCGTGCACCGGCCCGACCTTCCGCTATATCCCGGCGGCGAAACGCGCCTGGGATTCGGCCTGTGGAATTCGTGGGCGGGTACCATCGTTGCAGAAGGGCTGATTTTTGCAGCGGGGGTATATTATTATTTAAAAACTACCAAGGCTAAAGACCGCACAGGTGTATTTGCTTTTTGGGGATTGGTGGCGTTTTTGGCAATTACATACATCGCTAACTTAACGGGCCCCCCGCCGCCGAGTGTTGAAGCTATTGCCTGGGCCGGCCATGCGCAGTGGATATTGGTGATTTGGGCGTATTGGCTCGACCGGCATCGCGAGGCTGTAACTGTATAAAAAAATTATGCGCCATACCTACCGTTTTTCCAGTGCCTGGCCTCGCCGGTTTGGCCACATCGTCATGGCTGCGCTGGTAATGATGTCATTGTGGTTATACCAGGAGCGCACCTTATTGCTGGACATTGCCTACCAGACCTTTCTGATGATCACCGAGGGGCGCATGCAGGTGATGGTCAACCGTTTTGGGGTGGTATTGGTGCAGGCCTTGCCTTTTGCAGCCATCCAGTTGGAATTGCCGCTTAAAGTTGTTTTGCTACTATATTCGGCCTCATTTCCCTTGTTGTTTTGGCTGTTTTACACCATAATCGTCAAGGTATTGCGCAACGATTACCTGGGCTGGGCCCTGGTATTTTTATACACCCTTATCGTTTACGACGCCTTTTACTGGGCGCCCTCCGAGCAGCAGCAGGCATTGGGCTTATTGTTGGTCGTGTTTGCCTTTGCGCTGCGCTACCCCGCCCTGGAGCGCCCCTGGATGATGGCTGTTTTGTTGTTGGCCATGCCGGCGTTGGCGTATTACCATCCGCTTGTATTTATTCCGTTTTTTTTCCTTTGGTTGTACGGATATTGCACCATACCCGATTTACGCCATTGGCGCTACGCAATAGCGGCAGCCTGGATGGTTGTTGTGTTAGGTATAAAATCCATTTTATCGGGTAATTGGTACGACGACAATAAATACGACACCTTCCTCAAAAACCTGGTGGAATACTTCCCCAACTACCACGAGTTACCCAGCAATGCCAAGTTTTTGGCGCACAGTGTGCAGTACTGGTATTTTTTTCCGCTCCTCTTGTCGATCGTCTGCGGTTATCTTGTCTGGCGCCGGCATTGGGGGGTACTTGGGCTCATTTGGGTGTTTTGCCTTGGGCATATTGCGTTGTTGCACATCGGTTCGCCCAATGCCACCTACCGCTTTTACGCTGAAGTCAACTACATGCCCTTAATGATTTACGTTGGCGTGCCGTTTTTAATTGATATCGTGCGGGGGCATCCCTGGCGGTACTGGGTATGGGTATTATCTGCGCTGGCCGTATTCCGGCTTGTCGTTATAGCCGAAAACCGGGCGCCTTATACGCGGCGGGTGGAATGGCTGTCTGAACATTTACAGGAATGGCGCAACGATACTGGCGCGCACAATTTTTATCTGCCCCAGCAAAACGCGCCTGTCGATACCCTGTTGATGACCTGGGGTATTCCCTATGAATCATTATTGCTTAGCAGTCTGCCATCACCCGATAGCGCTGCGACGCTGGTAGTACTGCCCGAACCCGGCGCCCATGCTCCGGCCCTGCAAAGCGGGGGATTCCTGGTAACCGAATTCAAAGACTGGCCCCTTAACGACATGCCCCCAACCTATTTCAGATTGCGCAGCAGCCCATACCGGCTGATAGAAAAATGAACAGGAGTGAGAAATTTTTTTTGCTATTGAACTTTTTTGATCCGTATTTTTGTTATAAATTTGTCCCGCTCTTTTAAAAAAAGGGTGGATAGACCCATAGTGTAACGGTAGCACACCAGATTTTGGTTCTGTTCGTCAAGGTTCGAATCCTTGTGGGTCTACTGGTAAAAAGTTAAACCCCTTGAAAACAAAGCGTTTCAAGGGGTTTTTCATTTTTAAGGTGTACAAATAAGTGAATGTATTTCCCGTTTTGGCGCTTTTCCTACCATTTTGCCGACGTCGGGAAAATAATTTATAGCCCGTCCAGGGGATCCCAGCGGGGCGGCTCTTCTTTTTTAACGGCTTCTGATAACTTGCTTCTATCCTTTGGCGATAAGCCGAATTTTGCCCCCAGGCGTTCAATTACTTCATTGGCTTGTTTCCAGGCTGATAATTCCGGCGATACGGCGCGGGCCCCTGTTTTGTACGTTTGAACTGTGCCTGTCTGTTCCAGGGCTTGCCTGGCTTGTTCGGCCAAATCTATGGCAATGGCTAATTGAGTAAGTATAACCACGTCAACAGGAATCACTAAATTGGATTCCTTCAGCAAATCAACCAAATAGTAATAAGCACGTTGTTGGCTTTCTGTTAGTGGGTTCAGCGGTTCAGGTATGCCCGTAATTGGCGAAATAGCCAAATTGCTTTCCGGCTTCTTTTCTTTTGCAGTTTTCTTTTTCATGTTTATTTATTTAGTGGTTAAAAAAATGATTCAGCCAAGTTTTTCAATTTTGGTAGGGTGAGATAATTTGAAGTCTACTGATTTTTCCCACCACTTATAGCCCTTCAGGTAGCCTTTTACCCTGGCATCAAAAGCCACTGATTCACCAGGTTGCAAGTGTAAAGCGTTCCAGGCTTTGCAATCGGTAAACCAAATATGATCTGTCACTATTTGCCCGCTATCCGCTAAACGTACGTTTTTAAATAGCAGGGTTGTTAGTTTGTGTGGCCCCCTGTATGCGTTTTTCGTTCCGTATCTTTCGAATTCGGCAATAAAACGCAATCGCTTTTCTTCCATCTTTCCAAGTTTTTCACGCATAGCGTTATTGGTGTTTGTGGTTAAAAAATACTACACCCCCTGAAATTTTATCGTGCGTGTGTGTCCGCCTTGGGCGACGACGTTAGTACGAAACCCTTTGTAAACAACTTGCCCCCATCCCCTTACACATACAGATATTTGATTATCAATTAGTTATTCAACTTCCAGCCCAAAGCGTTCTACTAGATTGCTAACGAGTGGGTTCAACGCTTGGAATACTGGCAGCACGTCGGCCCCTTCCAGGCCTGCCAGGGCTTGTTCCTGTTCTTCCGTGTTGCACCAATCAAAAGGAATACCGTTGTATTCCAGTACCCCGTTTTGAGCCACTGTAAAGCCTTCAGGTAGGCTTTGCCCTGCTGCTGTTGTGCTGATAACTTCCAGGCTTTCTTCCATCGCTGGGGCTTGCTGGGGCGCTTCTGTGCTTTCCTGGGGCTGTTGGTGGACTGTAGTATCGCGTTTGTCAACAATTGTTGACGTTGCTTCTGTGCTTTCCTGGGGCTGTTGGTGGGCTTTGATAAAGTAGTCGGCTATATCATAGCCCTGTTCCCAGTCGTTGCCCTGGGCTTTGCGTTCCAATAAATCAGAGGTGGTAACATCGCAAACCGTGGCCAGTAGTTTACTTTTTTCCTTCCAGGCATCGAAGGCCCCCAAATCCGGGTATAATACAACCTTCCGGCCTTCCAGGGCCTTGTAAACTTCCCTGTCTGTCCACTTTGCGCCGTTCTTTCCCCCAGTGGCCAGCCATACAAAGGCAGGAAGGAAGCCAGCCATAATTAGCGCCGTTTTTTCGGATTCTACCAGGCAAACCGGCGCTTCAGGGTAGCGGGTTAAAAGGTGTTCGCCAAAAAGGCATTGCTGCAAATTGGCGTCTTTCAAAACCGCTTTGCCCATGAAAACAACAAAGCTTTCCTTTTCCCCTTCAGCAGCCTTCAGGCGTCGGCCCGTTCCCGCGTCGTATGCCATTACTTTACATTGGCGTATGTTTCCGGCGCGGTCAACCTGCCAAAAGTCAACCGCATACCCCCCGTCGTTTGTCCACTTCTTCGAAGTTCCCAGGTTGTATTCCCTGGC
>DAINSQ010000169.1:8861-9992 GCA_036741235.1 Saprospiraceae bacterium
CCCCAAATAAGCATTGCTGCAAATTGGCGTCTTTCTTCTTCAAAATCAGTTTACCCATGAAGGCAACAAACTTTTCCTTTTCCCCTTCAGCAGCCTTCAGCCGTCGGCCTGTTGTCGGGTTGTATGCCATTACTTTGGCCTGCCTTACCTGGCCGCTAATATCTACCTGCCAAAATACCACTGATAGCCCCCCGTCGTTTTGCCACTTCTTCGAAGTTCCCAGGTTGTATTCCTTGACAAGTTCCAGGGCTTTTTCCTGGCCGAATAATTGCACCAGGTAGCGAATGAAATTATTGGCTTCATACTGCTTCTGTGAGGCTTCCAGCAGGCCCCAGGGTAGAAAATCAATTGGCTTTGGTTGTGTGGCTGTGACTGTTGGCGTGTACGTCGTTTGCCAGGCGTTGGAATCCTTCCAGCTTTCCGGCTGCTGGGGGTTGTCGGCAAAGTATTTTGCAGGGGGGTAATGATAACCGCAATTGTCAAGGCGGTTGCATTTGCCGACGTGGTGTGCAACATAGGCCCCCCCTGCTTCGGTATCTATGTACCGGGTAAACTGTTGAGCTTTCCCACAATTGGGGCAAGTGTGGCGCGTCCTTTGCCCCCGGTAAGGTTCCAATATGTAGCGGCGGTGCGAATTCATGGCTACACAAATTTGAGGGTAAACGGCTTTTGGCCGCTTGCGCTTATCACTCCAAATATCTGGCCGCTTTCAGTCGCTAACAACTCCCCCGGCGGTTCCTGGGCCTGGGCTGCAAAATCTTCTGTTATCCCCACTTCAGCGGCTGCCAGGGCGTCGGCTTCCATCGTTTGGGCGTTGTGTTCGTTCCAATAGATTGGGAAGTCAATTTCAACAATTGTAGCGGTTGCAACGTGTTCGGCCTGTTCCAGGTAGCGTTTGAGTTCTTCCAGGCCCTGGGCGTCAAATAGTACGCTTATAGAAGCCTGGGCGGCCTGCTGTTCATCACTGGAAAGAAACGGCCAATCAATAAACATGGCATCGCATTCCGGGCGCTGGGCCTTCATACTCAAATTGTGATAGGTTAAAATATCGCCGTTGCGTGTTGTGGCTTTTACCAGGTAGCGTTCAGTTGTTTGATTCATGGCATTTGATTTTTACGTTAATAGTTGGCA
>DAINSQ010000170.1:0-9987 GCA_036741235.1 Saprospiraceae bacterium
CAAATCAGCACATCAGCACATCAGCAAATTAGCAAATCAGCAAATCAGCAAATTAACCATCAATCCCCCCACGAAATGCCGAAGCGCAAGTCCAGTTGCGCGAAGGGGCCGGCGATATCTTCATTGCTCACGGAAGGATAATCAATGCCGTCGACGAAGCGGTAGCCGCCTTCGAGGCCCATGCGGAACCACCGGAAAACATTGACCTCAACGCCTACCGAGGGCTGTAATACAAAAACGCGGTCGTCGTCATTGCCATTAACGTTGAGGCGGCCGCGACCGGTGAGCAACACGAGTCGTGGGTGTACCACTTTATTGGCCATGGGCGTGAACCCCGCCATAAAAGCATTGTATCTGAAATTAAAAGTACCGTCGCCATCTTTGAGCGTCACTTCATCGCGCGTGCGGGCGCCCGACCAGCCCAGCAAAATGCTGTTGCCGAATTCAAGGGCAAAATGACCGCCCCGCAAATAAGACCACTCTTCGTCATAAGCGCTGTAGTTGTGGTTGGCGCCACCCCAAATGCCGGTCAACGCCGCATGGCGCGGGCCAAAAAGCGATTCATCGCGCTGCGCCTGTAATACTCCTGCTGCCAATATAGCTATGGCGAATAACATTAATCGGGTGAACTTCATGGTTTCTATTTTTATTTGGCGGTTAAAAAATTGTTAGGTTTGCTTTTCATTTAATACGATGCAAGCAGCATGCTTTTACCCCCATTTTTTTATTATTCAAGATGAAAAAAATTTGGCTCAAGCCTAATAAAGAAGCTGCCGTGCAGCGCTTTCACCCCTGGGTGTTTTCAGGGGCTATCCAACGTATCGAAGGCGAACCTATTGATGGCGATGAGGTGCAAGTCCTCGACAGCCGGGGGCGATTCCTGGCCGTCGGGCACTACCAAACAGGCAGTATTACGGTGCGTTTGCTGGCGTACGAACCCGTTGAAACAGATATCGCCTTTTGGATACAAAAAATTCAACGGGCTTTTCACTTCAGGCAGCAACTGGGCTTTAACCAACCCGAAATGACCAACTGCTACCGCCTGGTTCACGCCGAAGGCGACGGCCTGCCCGGTTTGATTATCGATGTTTATAACCGCACCGCCGTTGTCCAGTGCCATTCTATCGGCATGCACAAAGCCGCTCCACTAATAACCCAGGCGCTGTTGGAAGTTTATGGCAACCACCTGGAGGCTATCTACGATAAAAGCGCCGAAACCCTGCCCGAGCGTTATGCCGCTACGGTAAGCAATGGCTATTTGTACGGAATGTCTACCCAACGGATTGCACTCGAAAACGGACATTCGTTTCTGGTAGATTGGGAGGGCGGCCAAAAAACGGGTTTTTTCCTCGACCAACGCGAAAATCGCAGCCTGCTGGCCCGGTATGCCAAGGGCAAAAGAGTGCTCAACGCTTTCTGCTATTCGGGCGGGTTTTCGGTATACGCCCTGCAAGCCGGCGCCGTTCATGTCGATTCTGTCGATATTTCAAAAAAAGCGATTGAACTCACCGAGCAAAATGTGGCCCTCAACGGCGCCCACGAGGAGCGCCACCGTGCCTATGCCGCCGATGTTTTGCCTTTTTTGAAAAATATTCAAGAAGAATACGATCTGATGGTCGTAGATCCGCCAGCCTTCGCCAAACACCTCGATAAACGACACAATGCCGTGCAGGGCTACAAACGACTGAACGCCATGGCAATGCAAAAGATAAAATCAGGCGGAATTTTATTTACGTTTTCCTGCTCGCAAGTGGTTGACGAGCCTTTATTTTATAATACCATCGTGGCGGCAGCACTGGAATCGGGCAGACAGGCCCGCGTGATGCACCGCCTGTCGCAACCTCCCGACCATCCGGTGAATTGCTACCACCCCGAAGGCGCTTACCTCAAAGGGCTGGTACTGTATGTAGAATGAGCGGGTGGGAGCGTGAGAGCTTGTGTTCCCACGCCCCCATGCTCACTATATTTCAGAAGGCGCTCCGACTTCCACCCACATGCCCTGCTTTCGGGCGTAGATTGAATTATCGTACATCGCTTCGCAGGTAACTGCGGGCAGGTAATACCGGCCCTGGTAAGCTGCGTTAAGTTGCACGCGGTACACCACCGTTTGTTTTTCATTCAGATCAAAAAACGTATTGACGCGGTCGTCGCGGAAATCGCGGTACTCGGGGCGGTCGCCGCTCTGGAAAGCTTCCAGTTGATCCATACGCGAATTAATGATCTCCCAGCCCGAGGGGAAAATCTGGCTCAGGGCCAGTTCGCGGTAAGGAATACCCCGCACACCCGGGTGCGTCACTTTTACCTCGGCGACAAAATCAGTACCCTGGGCAATAGTGGCCGGATTAATGGCTTGGCCCTTCATATCGAAGTAACTCACAGCAATATCGAGCTGGTTGGCGCCGCTTTTATCCTGTCCGGCCACAGGTTGCCCCTGCTGGATAATTCGAGCGTACAATACGCCGCCGTTGCTGTTTTTTACCATGACTTTTTTCTCGCCGCCGTTGACAGGCACATTAATTTGCATCACTGGCGTATTGGAACCGGCGTTAATGCTTTGTCCGCCATTGATTTGATAAACGAACTGCACTTTTTTGCTCACCTCGCCATCGCCGACAAACTTGCCGATAGACAGCAGACAGAACGAGATCGTTTGGGTGCTATGCCAGCGGTCGGCGCTCAGTTGTTCGGAAACGTATTTCACCATTTCCGCCGCGTTGGTTTTATCGCCCAACAGCAACAGCGTTTCCAGCATCATCGCCCTGTCGCGCAGATCGGATCCGTAGGTGTAAGATAACTCCGTATAGGGCTTCGGCTCGCGACTGGCATTGGCAATGATGCTTTTGGCGACTTCCGGCTTGCCGGCAACGGCATAAGCGGCGGCCAGCCTCCATTTAGCGGCATTGCTCAGGCCTTTGTGTTCGCGCAGGCGGTTCATGCCTGCCATATCGGCTTCTTTGGCCAATGCCAGCGTATACAACCTGTAGGCTTGCAGCAATTCGTAGCTATCTTCGGGATAATAACCGTATTCGCGCAATTGCGGATCCCAGAGCCTGGAAGCTTTTTTCTGGAAATCTATCCAGCGTTCCAGCATGGCGGGCGGTACGGTGTATCCCAGCGCTTTGGCTTCGAGCAAGAAGTGGCCGGCATAAGCGGTAGTCCACTGATCGGGGCCGCTTTGGCCGGGCCAGTAGGCAAAACCTCCGGCTGAGGTCTGGAATTGCTTGAGCCTGTCAATAGTGGCTTTAATATGCCGCGGCACGCGCTGCTTCTGGTCATCGCTGAGTTCGAGCAGTTTACTCACATACAACTGCGGGAAGCCGCCCGAAAGGGTTTGTTCCAAACAGCCATAGGGATATTGCAGCAGGTAGTCGAGGCGTTCGCCGAGGTTTATAGGCGGAATCCCCGAAACCTCAAGCGTCACTTTATTGGTGCCCGGCATACCCAGCGGTTTGATAGTGGGCTGCCAGGTTTCGCCGGAAGCCAGCACTTTGGAAACCACTTCTGTGACGTAAGGATTAGGATTTCGCACTTCCAGTGCAATTTCCTGCGAAGCTTTTTCACCGGCGCCTTCGGCAACTACGGTAAATTTGGCAATGCCGACTTTTTCTGCAACCTGTAGGTCGAAATAAGCCATTTTATCGCCGGGAGCGGAGAAATTAAGCGTCTGCGAACTTTGACCATTGATCTTGACGAGACCGCTGTTTTCTTTTACCGACACCGTCGCGCTTTTTACCTTGTTTTCCATTGCAAAAACAGAGACGGGCAATTTCAGACTTTCACCGGGGCTCAATACGCGCGGTAAAGTGGCCAGTACCATCAGCGGTTTGCGCACCGGCGTGGTTTTTTCCGCGCTGCCGTATGCGCCTTTGTTGGCGGCAACAACCATAGTGCGCACGGCGCCGACATAGTTGGGCAGCTTCACGGTATGACGGGCTTTCTGGCCTTTTTGCAGCATAAACGGGCCAAGATGAATCACCACCGGTTTAAAACGGTTGACTTTGTCTTTGGCGGCGCCCCGCACCAGCTCGGCGTCGCCGCCGATGCTCAGGATGCGCTCCAATTCGGCGCCATAAGCGCCCAGCACCTGGTCGTAAACGTCCCAGGTGCGCACGCCGAGGGCTTCGCGGGCGTAAAAGACATCCCAGGGGTTGGGCGTTTTAAAACGCGTGAGGCCCAGCAGTCCTTCGTCGACGATAGCCACCGTATAAGCCATAGCCTGGCCTTTGTCTTCCGATACCTCCACGGTGACGGTCTGCTCAGGTTGCAGCACGTCGGGCATCGAAATTTTGGGCGAGAGGCGGGTGGCCGGGTCTTCGACATGTACCGGAATAACGCCGTACAGGCGGATTGGCAGGTCGTTTTTGACCTGGGCGTGGGGTTGTATCAGCGACACATGGGCGTATATCGTAGGCGCCATATCGGCGGTAGCGGTAAAAGTAATGGTATTATCGCCCGATTTGGCGTCTTTCCAGAATGACTGCAATACTTTAGTGCCGTTTTCGAGGGTGAGCAAAACGCGGCCGGCTTCGCCGCTGGGCACCGTAAGCGTGACGGTTTCGCCCACGTTATATTTCTTCTTGTCGGCTGCAAAGTTGATCATCGCAGCCGCTTCGCGGTTTTGCTCGTTGTCTTCATACCAGGGATAGCCGGAGTAGAAGTAATCGCCGGTGCAGTGCCCGCTTTCGGTATCGCAAACGCGCACGAGGTAGCGGCCCCATTCCTTGATATTGATATTCCACTTGGCCTCTCCCTGGGCATTGGTTACTACGTCTTTGGTTTCGAGTGCGTCGTAGTGGTTGCTGGTATTATAGCGCGTCACATCATCGTAGCCGGCATCCCACCACCAGCGCCATTCTACGCGGTAGAGGCCGACTTTCAGCGAGCGGCCCGACATAGGTTTGCCGCTTACATCGAGTGCCACAAAGCCCAGGTCGGCATTTTTATTCAAATCCACCCGTTTTTCGCCGTAACGGTTCTGCGGCACATCCACCCCTGCATAAACGGTATAAGGGTGATACGGAACGGTAAAATTATCGGAGCTAAAATCGCCTCCGCGTTCAAATACGCGGGTTTTAAAGCTCGCCATAATTTTCCCCGGAGCTTGTTCATTATTGAGCAATTCCAGTTTAAGCGGCGCTGTGCCGTTGCCGTCGAGCTGGCTGTCAAAAACCGTTCGAGCTTCTGTTTCATCCATGCGGCGCGCGGGATCGTCAAAAACAAAACCGCCGTATTTTGGGAAAGTCGTTTTTGTTGGTTTGAGCTGCACCTCCACTTTAGCGCGCAGGTTGGCTGCGGGAGCGCCGTGCAGCCAGTTGGCTTTCAATTGAGTTTTGATAGGCTGGTCGGCAGCGCTGAGATATTCTTTGCCAAAATCCAGTTGAATATTGATGCGATTGGGTTTAATGGTCTCGACTTTAACAATGCGCTCAAAATTAGCGCCGCCGGCCTTCACCTTGGCCATCCAGTTGCCGGTGGGGGCGTCGCTGCGCGTGGCGAAGTGCAGAGGATAAACATTGTTCACCTGCTGCAACACCGTACGTTTTTCCTGCAATTGACCTCGGGGATCGTACAATTCAAAGGCGATGGGATAATTGGCAGGCAGGCGTTGGCTTCGGTCTTCGAGAATAAAATTCAGGAATACCGAATCGCCGGGGCGCCATACGCCGCGTTCGCCATAGAGGAAGCCCTTGAGGCCTTTCTGGGTTACCTGTCCGTCAACATCAAAGCGGCTCAGCGACAGCGAGTTACCGTCGCCCAGGCGCAGGTACCCCTTTTCCGAGCCTTGTTTGGCAATGACCACAAAAGGCTTGCGCTGGGTAGTGACCGTGGCGATACCGTTGGCATCCGTTTTGGCCGTGGTGAGTAATTGCTGCTGGTAATCGTAAAACTGCAGATCAGCGCCCGAGATGGGTTTAGCTGTGCGCAAATCAGCTACCACCAGCATCAGGCTGTTGTCGTTGCCGCCTTTTGCAATAATACCCAGGTTGGAGGCCACCACGTTGCGCTGAACGAAGCGTTCGGAGTTGTAATATGCGGAATAGCAAGGATCTTCGCGTTGTTCCCACTGATAATCCTCGTACCAGCCGTCGGGCCCGTACCAATAATCCATGATGGTAAGCGGTTCTCCTTCATCGTCCTTTGGAAAGTCATCGGTAGCGGTCAAGCCGTCTCCTTCCTGCTGAGCTCCAACATTGCCCTGTGCACAGGCATACATCGAATACGCGGGCCTGAAACCGATTCTGATCTGGTAGATGGCTTCGGGGTCTTGCGCGATCATCTTGCTCAGGTCGAGCGCGTAGCGCGTCCATTCTGCCGTACGGGCATTGGGGTTGAGCGACAACAGCGACACTTTGCGCTGGAGGACTACCCGGCCCACGCGGTACAGGTCGTAGCCGCTCTGGTCAAGTTCGTTGGTTTGAAGAAATTGGAGGATATTATTATTAAAAATTTTAAACACCTCAACATCCACGGCATTGAGCCCAACTGCTTCAAAAGGAAAGATAAGTCCGTTGGAATTGGGCATAATCACGCCGCGGCCTACGAGCCGTACCTGTGGTTTGACATCCTCAAAGGTGATAGTCCACTCGCCGGCTTGTTTCATCGAGCGGTCGGCGGAGTTGCGCACGCCTGCGTTTACAAACACGCGTTGCTGGCCGCTGAGTTTTTCGCCCGGGTAAATACGCAGTTGCTGCCCGTCGATCAGGAAACGCAGGTCGCCCATATAATTCGACAGGGTAACCAACCCGTCGAGGGTTTGCGATTCCTTGAGCGGATCGGAGAAATGGAGCAGGATATACTGGTCGTCGCCCTGAACAACGCGGGCGTCGGTCACCTTAAAATTGCCAAGCGAAGGCACCTCGATCGTTTTGGCGTCTTTCAGATCGAGTCCGATCGGCGAGCCATTCCAACTCAGCGACATCTCGCCGTCTTTATCGGTACGGGCGACGCCGCGCACATAAAAATCGTGTTGAAGGCCGTCGGCGCTATGCGTCCAGTCGATCGACAGGTTTCTGCCCTGCTGGTCGGCTTTAAGCAGTTGTTCGACTTCCTGGGCCGTAGCGACATCGGCGGTAAACAAAGCGCCTTTGAGTTCTTGCTTCGACAACTCCTTCGGGTTGGCGGCAAAAAGGCCGTCGATATTTACCTCAAAATGCTGATCCCTGGTGCGAAAGTCGAATTCAAACACAGCGGCCTCTGCCGGCACGTTGTCAAACAGGGTACTGAGCTTCACACTTCCTACGTACGTTGTACTGGAGGAGAGCGGCGTTTGGGGGTCGAAACGCAGTGTCTGGGCGTCTTCCCAGGTAAGTACGCCTTGCGCAGAAGGCGACAGCGATAGCAGGGAGGTTTCAGCGGCTTCACCGACTTTATCGGCGGATATTACGGGCGAAACGAACCGTATCCGCACCGGCGATGCTTTGGAGACGATACCCGAGGTGTGGGCGTACACATAGGCGCTTACGCTATCGGGCATTTTTCGGGCGCGCACGTCGCTTTTACAGGAAAAAACGCCAAATGCAATGAAAGTGAGCAACAGGGCGCTAAAAGCCGCTTTGCTGAGCAGGTTGAAGTGAACAAATCGCATGGGGATGTTGATTTACACAGGGTTCGAAATAGTCGTACGGCAGGACGTTATGGTGCGAGAAAACGCAACACGCAGTTACCACAGCACTGACGCCGAAGGTAGTGAATTTATTGTTCTGATAATAAACAATCTTTTGAAAAAAACAGAAAGGCAATTGGAGGGTAAAGAAGAAAGCCACACAAGTAACAGGGAGATTTTGGCCCCCAAGAAAACAGGATTAAGGCGGCTATTGTGGTTCTGTAATCCCCTTGTCCCTTTCGGGAACCCCTTGTGAAAGAGGCTGAGGCCCGCCATAGTCACTCGAAGTCCAACCTTTATTGTTAAAATGTTGAGGCAAAACTAATGGTACTTGCGTGGCTTAACTGCGAACGGTTCTTCAACCGTTGTGAATGCAATATAAGCGTTTTTTTTAAATTTGAAAAGTATTTAACATTTTTAAATTCAAACCCAATTTACGCCTTTCACCAGCATCGATTGTGTGAATGCTTCGGGACTACCGGGTTGGGGCTCAAATTCGTAGGGCCATTGGGCTGTTGGCGGCAGGCTCATCAGGATAGAAGCGGTGCGGCCGTCGGTATCGAGGCCGAATTTTGTGCCCTTATCCCAAAGCAAATTGAATTCCACGTAGCGCCCCCGGCGGAGGTATTGCCAGCGCCGTTCATCGTTTGAAAAGGCCTTGTCTTTGTTGTTGGCCAGCAGAGGCAGATAAACCGGGCAGAAAGTTTGGCCTACATCCTGCACAAAAGCCCAGCGCGAAGCTTTTGAGAACGGCGTTTCCGGCCCCAGCCTGTCGAAAAAAATACCGCCGACACCCCGGGTTTCCTTGCGATGCGGGAGGTAGAAATAATCGTCGGCCCACTGTTTGAACCCGGGGTAATACGACGCGTCGTGCCGGTCGCATGTATCTTTAAGCGTTAGATGAAAAAAGCGGGCTTCGGCTTCGCTGATATAATGGGGTGTCAGGTCGATACCACCGCCGAACCACCATCGGCCGTCGCTCATTTCGAAATAACGCACATTCATGTGAATAATGGGCGTATGCGGATTGGCGGGGTGCAGCACGATAGAAACCCCGGTGGCAAAAAACTCGCCATTGCCCACTTGCAGCGCCTGGGCTATTTTTTCGGGCATGGGCCCCCATACTGCAGAAAAATTGACGCCCCCTTTTTCGATATGACGGCCTTCGATGACCCGGGTGCGCCCGCCGCCGCCGGCGCTGCGCTGCCAGCGGTCTTCGCGAAAGCTACCCTCGCCGTCGGCTTCGCTCAACCGGCGGCAAATATCATCTTGCAGCGACTCCATCCAGGCGGCTATCGCATCTTTTGACAAATCAGACATTCGATTATTGTTGACAGTAGCGTTTGAAATGCGTTAATTTACGCCTGCAAAGGTATGGCGCATGTTACGCCCAATATTCATCTCAAGGTCAAAAACGTTATGAAACCTATTTCTTCCGCAGAATACATCCTCAACGAAGACGGCAGTATTTATCACCTGCATTTGCGCCCCGAGGGCCTGGCCGACCTGGTGCTGACCGTGGGCGACCCCCAGCGCGTGGGGCTCATTTCGCGCTATTTTGACGAAATCGACACGCAAACTTCCAAACGCGAGTTTGTGACGCATACCGGCCGCATTGGCAATCGACGTATCACGGTGATCTCAACGGGCATCGGCACCGATAATATCGATATTGTGGTCAACGAACTCGATGCCCTGTGCAATATCGACCCCGAGACGCGGCTGCCCCGCGAACACAAAAAACAACTTACCTTCCTCAGGGTCGGCACTTCGGGCGGGCTGCAACCCGATCTCGAACCCGGCACGGTGTTGATCTCGGCTTTTGGAGTAGGGCTCGACAACCTGATGCAGTTTTATGATTATCAAAATAACCTTGAAGAACTGGAGTTGTACGATAGCCTGATGGCTTTTTTCAGCGAAACGGGGCCGCTGCCGGTTAATCCTTATGTCTTTGCCGCCGACCGCGGCTTGCTGCAGTCTTTTGCCCCTTCCCTACCCCGCGGTATTACGCTGACCTGCCCGGGTTTTTACGGCCCCCAGGGTCGCCAACTTCGGGGCCCGCTGGTAATGGGCAACGACGCGGTACTTAATATGCAGCGCTTTAAGTTCAAGGACTATTTTATCTCCAATTTCGAAATGGAAACTTCAGCTTTGTTTGGCCTGAGCGCTCTGTTGGGCCACAAAGCGCTGTCATGCAATGTGTTATTAGCCAATAGAACGAAAGGCACGTTTAGCGAAGACCCTTCCAAAGAGGTCGATACGCTCGTGAAGACGGTGCTGGAGGAGATTGAGGGGGGGGGGATTTAGGTTGTGGGTTGTGGGTTGTGGGTTGTTTATAAGTTTAATAGTTTATAGGTTTATGAATAAGAGTGTACTATAAACCC
>DAINSQ010000171.1:0-9937 GCA_036741235.1 Saprospiraceae bacterium
CGATTTTCAATCGGGACTCACTTCGTTAGCCTTCGGTCGCATCAGCAAATCAGCAAATCAACAAATTAGCAAATCAGCAAATCAGCACATTAGCACATCATTCTCCTCTCATTGCGTGGACGGGTTCCAGTCGTTTGATTTTCAGCAGGGGGTACACGGCCAGCAGGGAGGTCAGCAGCAACACAATAATAGCTTGTGTGAGGAAGACCTGTGCGTTAAAAGCTGCGGGAAAAATGGGTTCGAATCCAAATTTTTCAAGCAGGCCGGCGTAATCGCCTGTAAACCGGATGGGGTTGATATGGAAATACCACACCACCGGAAAACTGGCCACAATACCGGCCAAAGCGCCGAGCATGCCGAGCAAAATAATCTCGAGCCATACCATAAAACCCAGCGAAAGGCGGCCCATGCCGATAGCTACCAGCACGCCGAATTCGTATTCGCGCTCTTTGGTCATCATGAGGATAGTGCCCAGGATACCGAAAGCAATCACGAGGTACAGGATAAAATACACGATATAATTGCCGGCACTGTCAAGCGCTTTTGCTTGCAGCAAATCGGGCATCATCAGTGGCCAGTCCATCACTTCGTATTCCTGTGGGGGGAGTTTCCGTTTGAGGGCTTTGAGTACAGGGGCTACGTGTTCTTCTTTGGCGATATTGACGGCCAGGGAGGTTACGAGTCCTTCGGCGCCGTAAAATTGTTGTGCGGCGGCGAGGGGCAGGTAAACCATCTGTTTGTTGAGTTCGGGCGAGCCGAAGCGGGCGATGCCTTTTACGGGGTATTTAGCGGCGGCATTGACGCCGTGGTAGCCCTGGCTCACCAGGATGATCGTATCGTTGATATCCAGTTTGAGCCGTTCGGCGATGCCTTCGGCCAGCAGTGCCGACTGGTCGCCGGCGGCCAGGTATTCGCCGCGTTGGAGGCGGCCCGACAATTTTGTGAGTTGGTTCTCCGACTGCGGGTCGATGCCGATCAGCAGCACGCCAACGGTATTATTGCCGGTAGAAGCCAGGGCGAAAGACTCCAGCCTGGGGGCCAGCCCCTGAATAAGCGGCGAGGCAGAAGGCAACGCTTCCAGGTGATCGTTGAGGGCAAAAGCCTTGTCGATCGACTGCTCGTCCCAATACCCGTTTTGGTGTATTTGTACGTAGCCGAAATAGTAATTCACCACATTTTTGATCATATGCCCCCAGGCGCCTTTTTGCAGCGACTCCATGAGTGAAGCCAGCAACACCGCAAAGAGGATGGAAGCGATCGTGATAAATGTTCGTCGTTTATTGCGCCAGATATTGCGCCATGCCATTTTGATCAACATAGCCGGGTCATTTCGCTTTTTTCATTTGCTGAACAGAAAAGAAATTGTCATTCATCGGCTTGTCAAATTCGAGCGACACATATTCGATCATGGTTTTGTTGCCCGGTTCGTCGGCGGGAATGACCTCTAACAGGGAGGGCAACAGCTTGCCGCCCAGGTTTTTGACCTGTTTTCCGTACATGGTATTGACCAGATAGTTGTCTTCGTCGTAAAACTCGGCTTTGAGCTGCATATATTCGGTTTTGTCGATCCAGACCAATACTTTGCCCCATACTACGGCTGCGTTTTCTTTGGGATTCATCTGGATTTTGTAGCAACTGCGCCCGTCAATGGTTTCTGTGCCAAGCAACTTGTGGTTGTAGTCCTCCAGCACTGACGATTCCTTGACCAGGTCGTCGTTGGTAAAGTCGGAGCCCATCCAGGATTGGCTCATCATAGAGGGCGGCAGTTTGATGGTGCGGTCGATGGTAGGCTGCCAGTTCCAGATTTCGCGTCCGCGTTTGAGAAATGCCGTTCCTTTTTCGCGGGCCGGCGAAAGCACAAGGATCAGTGCCATGTCGTCGCCTTTCGACCAGCTTTTGAGTTTTAATTCGCGTTTCCACGAAGGCCTTACTATGGTCATTTTCATCTCGGCCAGGCTGGTTTTGCCTTTGACTTTTGCGTCGGCTTTGGCTATAATGTCTTTAGCCTCCGGATCTCCAACCACCATGGGAGGGGGAGAGGGGGTGAGGGGGGGAGCGGGAGATTCTATGGCACTTTTATAAGTAAATGCGAGTGTGCCGGTAGCGATTATCAGAAAAAAAAGCAAGCGTGTCATGAGCGCTGTTGTTTTGAGGTAAAATATTTTTGAATAAAATGGTTAACGATATGGTCAACCGGGAATTCGTCTTCCAACATCATGAAATAGACAAAAATGCCGTCCATGGTAGCGCCGAATAACAGCGCGTCTTCCAGCGGCGTCTGACTGCCCATTCGTTCAAACAAAGCAACCGCCATTTTGATGTTGCTTTCGCGTTGTTTTTTGAGCAGGGGCTCAACACTTTTCATGGCATCGGTTTGGAAAGCCAGAGAAGTGATCAGTTTCCAATAATGCACATTGGATTTAATCATTTCCACCGACTGCCTGATGAGGTCCAGTAGTACGGCTTCGGGGTCCAATGCGGGGTCTTCCAGGATGGCCAGTATTTGTTCGCCGTCCGAAATAGCGTCGTTTACGATGGCCGTCAGAAGCTCTTCTTTGCTACTGAAGTAATTGTACATCAGGCCTTTGGAAATCCCCGCCTCCCGGGCAATATCGCTTACCGAGGTGTGGTGATAACCTTTTTGGGCAAACAACTCCAGCGCTGCCGCTTTGATGGCGGCGGTGCTGCGCTGTCGCGCCTGTGCCGATTGTATTTTCGATCTCAATCTTTTATCAATTAATTGACTGATTGGTCATTCAAAAATAATATAAAACGGGAGGCTTGTCAAGAGGACTTCGATGAAAGTAGAGAAAAAGTCGACAAAAAAAAACTGTCGCCCCGAGGAGATCGGAGCGACAGCTCATGCCGGTTTAAAAAACTTGATTCTTCAAAAATCTCTTTCACTCACCGGCACAAAAGATTGAACACCCAATTGACCATGATATATTACCTGTTCTTTTAATTCCCTTTCATTGACAAAGGTATAATGGAAAAACAGGGTGTGGAGTGAGGAATGTCACACAACAAGATGATTTTAGTCAACATGGCCCGCCTGATAAAAATCACTTTTCCGGCTGATTGGCGTCACTTGAATCTGATAAAAAGCCTGTCATATTTGTAGCAATGGCAATGACATGCCAGCACAAGATGATAATGATGAATTTACAAGTAAAAATATTCGGTGTGGGAAGTTCTTCCGACAGGGCGCTGCGTGCTGGGGTAGAGAAGGCTGCGGAGGAATTGGGCATCGATATAGATATAGAAGATGTGACCGATATCGGTACCATCATCAAGGAAGGCGTACAGGCTATTCCCGCCCTGGCCATTGGAGACCAGATATTGGTATACGGTAAAGTACCCAGTATCGCCGAGCTTAAACAATTACTCCGCGCGTAAGCGGCGTGGAGTGCGTTTCATACTAATCCATTTTTTCGAGCGGCCTGGTTTTAAGGGTAAAAGCCCCTAAAACCGGGCCGTTTTTTTTTTAACGCCATATTAACGGAGTTTTTAATTTTCCTTTACACCAAAACGCAAGCGGCGATTCGTTATAGGGGGGTATCAAACAAAAATGATAGTATGAAAACATCCTTCTTGCTGATTTTGCTGGCTGCGGCCGTTACCTTGAGCACACAGGTGCAAGCGCAAGTGCGCATCAACCCGAAAGCAGGCGTCAATATTTCGGCGCTCGATACCAAGATACAAGATATGACGGCAGAAGCCCGTGCGGGCTGGAATGTAGGCGTAGACGTAAGAGCTGGTCGCGGACTGGTGTTTTTCAATCCCGGCGTACATTATTACAGCTTTACCGCACGCCTGATTCCCGACATAGACGAGACGGATGAATTCAAACCCAATGAAGAGACGATGATCCAGAGTGTGCGCTTGCCGGTCAACCTGGGCATTAATATTACCGGACAAGGCGGGTTGCTCGGCCTGCATGTGAAAGGCGGCGTGACACCCGCTTATGTAATCGGCGTGAAGGAGCGTCCCAACTACAATTTCGACGTGGAAACCCTCAACCGCTTTACGATGGGGGCCAATGTGGGCCTCGGCGTTGATTTGCTTTTCCTCACCGTTGACGCCAATTACGAGATCGGCCTGAATAATTTCTTTAAGGAGGCTGCCGGCAAGAATAACATGCTGACGTTGAACGTAGGTATTAAGTTTTAGCGATAATTAGCCGGTGGTCGGTTATGGAGCAAAGTCGACATCACCGACCGCCGGCTACCCCACCACCTCCACCGACCACGCGTGGGGGGCATCGGCGAAAAGTACTTTAGTTTTAGCCCAGGTAGACTTAAAAAGTTCGGAATGCCGGTAGGCGTCGAGGGCTTCTTCGCTTTCCCAGAAACTATAAGTGAAAAATACGTGCCTTTCCAGCCTGCTGCGCCACAATTCGAGGTGTTGGCAGCCATCGAAACTGCGAATAAAAGGGCTGCTTTCCGCATAAATTTCCAAAAAGCGGTCGCATTCCTCCGCCCGAAATGTCAGTTTTACAATGCGTTTGATCATAATAGCACAAGTTTGATGCCTTTAGCGGTGCAAGATGCATTGTTTTTTTGAAAAAAGCTCCTATCTTTGCGTCCGCTTCAACAGCACCACCTCCGGAGGAGTGGCAGAGCGGTTGATTGCAACGGTCTTGAAAACCGTCGTACCGAGAGGTACCGGGGGTTCGAATCCCTCCTCCTCCGCAAAGACAATACGGGCCGCCTGAGAGGGCGGCCTTTGTTTTTTAGCCCAAAGGCGACCAAGTGCGCTTGAAGTCGCCTTTGGGCTAAAAAACAAACAGCCCGCAGGGCCGTATTGGCTTTGCAGGTCTCCCCCCCTAACGGGATCAACGCCAGTTAATCCCTCCTCCTCCGCAAAGACAATACGGGCCGCCTGAGAGGGCGGCCTTTGTTTTTTAGCCCAAAGGCGACCAAGCTTGTAATAAGGTAATTTTATATATATAATGTAACAGTTTAGCGAAAGGGTTTAGTGCATTCTAAACTTTCATCTAAACCCTACCGCTAAACCCTCCTAAACAGTTACCAGATTAGTGGAATTTCACGAAGGGTTGTTATTGTTATTTTTCTATTCCATTTCTTGAATTCCCGCAGGGAAGCTGTACAAGTCAAGCATGTACTTTGCCCAATGTGATGTTGTAGATGCCCTGGCGGGCATGACAAAAAACGTCTGCAAAACCGCGGAAACATCAAAATTCGCATAATGACATCCGGGTTTGAATTTTTTCATACAAAAAATGGTTATATTTGTATGGTATGGAATGTACGGATATCGTCTATCGCGAGCACGCAATCAAGCGAATGTTTGAGCGTAGTATCACTGTTGATGCAGTGGAGGCAGTTATTGAAAAAGGCGATATTATTAAGCAATATCCTGATGATAAGCCATTTACATCTTATTTATTGTTAGGTTATTTTGAAAATCGCCCTATTCATGTGCTTGTTTCAAAAGATGAGAACATCTGTTTTGTCATAACCGTATATGAGCCAGACCCAACTATATGGCAGGACGGCTTTAAAACAAAAAAATAATGAACTGTGCTGTTTGTAAAATTGGAGAAATGAAATCGGGAGAAACCACCGTCCTCCTGGAACGTGGGACATCTATCATTATCATCAAAGATGTGCCCGCTCATATCTGCGAAAACTGTGGTGAAAAATATTATGATGCAGATGTAACCCGCCAGTTAATGAAACGCTCAGAAGAAGCCGTACAGAAAGGTGCTGAATTGGAAGTGCTCCGTTTGGTGGCTTAGCCAGGGTTGCTAAACATTTATTGCCGGGTAGGGTTTTCGTCTCTCCTAAACCCGTTAGCCTTTTGCGGGCACTTAATCACAGATTTCGAAAAGGGGGGGTATTTTTCTATTCCATTTCTTGAATTCCCGCAGGGAAGCTGTAAAAGTCAAGTATGTACTTTGCCCTGGCGGGCATTACAACAATAGAAACGAAAAAAATCCGTACCATCCGCGTAATTCGCGATTCAGACAACTGAGATAAGTCAGGAGGCAACGTTGTTTACCTCCTGACTTAAACCTACACCAATTCCGCCGACAGCGTAATCTCGCAGTTCAGCGCTTTGGAGACCGGGCAGTTGGCTTTGGCGGCCTGGGCCAGCTCTTCAAACTGCTCGGCGCTTACACCGGGCACTTTGCCCTTGAGGTCGAGGTGGATGGACTTGATGACCCAGCCGCCTTCGTTTTCCATAGTCAACGTGGCGGCTACATCAAGCGTATCGGGGGTGAAACCGGCGCCGCTGAGGCGGAAGCTGAGGGCCATGGCAAAACAACCGGCGTGAGCGGCGGCAATGAGCTCCTCCGGGTTGGTGCCGGCCAGACCGTCTTCGCTTTTAAAGCGGGTGAAAGCTGAATAAGGCGTTCCATCGAGTACGCCGCTGGCGGTGTGCAAAACGCCGGCGCCTTCGGCTCCGGGGCCGCGCCATTGGGCTTTGGCTTTTCTTTTCATATCTGAATGTTTTTGAACGAGAATGTTTTACCCAGAGTAAAACGGAGTGACACAGCGTTAAGAGAAAGCGCTGTGTCACTCCGTATTACTTTGTGGTAGAAAAAATTACTCTATTACCACGATCAATCTATTCAAATACTCCCCATTCGCTGTCAGGCGCAGGGTGTAAGTTCCTGCCGGCAAACTTGATACATCTATCGGGTCCGTAGCGGCAGCATTGTGTGGCTGGACTTGCCGGCCCCAAACATCGTAAATTACTACGTGGTCAAGTATTATGCCGCCTGTGCGAATATACAGCAAATTCCCGACAGGGTTGGGGAATATCTCGATTTGTTCCGCCCATTCGGGTTCGCTGCTGCCGGAGATGACCGTCACGTCTTGCGGGGTGGTGTTAACCGGCCAGACGTTTTCGGTTGAAGCGATCAGGCGTACGCTATCGATGACAAATGTGGTGACCAGGCTGCCCGGGGTGGCGAAGATATCGTCGCGCACTTTGAAGCGCAGATAACCCAGCGGGCCGAAGCCGCTGTAATCAACGCCGTCAAAACGGGTTTGCGCGAGCTGTAGTTGGCCGGGGGTAGCACCCGGGCGCCACATGGCGATCACATTGCCGTCAGATCCTGCGGCCAGCCAGGAGTCCTGCCAGTCGACCGATAGGGTTGAGGGATCGATGATGTCGGGATCGCAAGTCAGGCGGAATGCAATGCCATATACAAAGGAGACGGGCTGGGCATTATTCCCCAATTGTATGGGCAGGCTGTATTCTCCGCCTGCTTCGAGTACGGAGGCGTCGATATACAAGGGCGCTCCGTCCGGGGTTTGCTCCGACAATTCGAGGGGCGAGGGGCTGCCGCCGTCAAAACCATGGCTGAGGCCCCAGTTTTGAGCCAGGGCCAGGGTATCCGCCCGGTCGATTAGTCCATCGCCGTTAGTGTCTATATGCTTATAGTTAACACTGCTTTGGGGGGTTGACGATTCCCAGTCGAAGGCATCCTGGGCCTGCCAGTCGAGCGAGGCCAGGGGCCGTTCGGGGCCGGTTTTACCGTAGGCCATTCCCAATTGGAGGACGTCGTAGTGGTTGGCTCGGCCGTCGTTGTTGGCATCGCCGGGCCATACATCGCGGGGCAAGACGTTGATGTAGATCACTGCATCGATGCAGTCGGCGGGGGCGTTTTGATTGCAAATGCGCAGACAAAGGGAGTCGAGCCCCCCACCGGTTGCGGTGAAATTAATGCAGGGGATGTTGCTGATTATTTCGTATTCAAATACATCCGGATCGGGTTGGCAGGTAATCTCCGTGATTTGAAAACCCACTGATTCCGGATAATTATCACAGTACGGTATGGACTCGCCAATTAGCAGATCAAAAACGTATTCCGAACGGCATTGCTCAAACAGCGGCGGCAATTCAGCCGAAATGACGACCTCGCAGCCGTTGGCATCGGTGAGCGTGCCGCGGTAGGTCCCCGAGGGCAGTTGATCAAGCGCCGCGGCATTGGTGGTTGATGCGCCTGTCGACCAGTCTATTTCAAAGGGCAGAAAGGCGCCGGTAATCTGCCATTCCAGCGAACCGTTGGCGGTTTCGGGGCAGGTGGGCCGCACTTCGCTGACGAGCGTAACCGCAATATCGGGGGGAATAACGATCACCACATTGGGGGAAATACTGCAATCATTGGCGTCAAAAATCAATAAACCCTGCCAGCTATTGATTTCAATTGATACGGTATCGCCGGTTACCGGCAAACGCGTTATGCCGCCATCGGTGGAATAAGTATATGGAGCGCCGGCGCCGCCATTTACTTCGCTGATGACAAAGGCCGAAAATTGGTCATTGCACTGGGCAGGAATAGAGTTGACAACAGCTGTGAGCGGTGCAGGGCCTACCTCGAAATTAAATTGTGTCGTACACTGGAAGGCGTCGGTTATGACTACGCCATACGGCCCCGGTAACAGGCCATCGGGGTCTTCGCCGGTAAAGCCGTGGCTCCACTGAAAAGCAAAGGGCCCGTTGCCTGCCACGTCGATTGCTATGGCGCCGTCGTTGCTGCCGGGGCAGGAGGCGTCAATCGTTTCGGCTGCCGTCAGTACCGGCGGCGCGCCCACGATGACTTCAAATGCTGCGGCGGCCTCGCAACCCAGGTCGTCAGTGGCGGTCAGGGTGTAACTGCCGGCTTGGTCAGCGTTTACGCCGGAGATAGTCGCCGCAGGTCCTGTGGCCGTAAAACCGTCAGGCCCGCTCCATTGATACGACTGAAAATTGAAGCCTGCCGGTACGGCCAGTTGCAGATTGCCGCCAATACATACCGGGCTATTCGAAAAATCGCTGTTGGAAAAATCTTCGTAATTGCGCACAAAAACCGTCACGAGGGCGCTCTGCGTGCAGCCTTGGCCGTTGGTAGCCGTGCCGGTGTAAGTGGTGGTGGCAGCAGGTGCGGCAACCGGATTGGGGCAATCCACACAGCTCAAGCCGGCTGAAGGGCTCCAGCTTGTAATACTATTGATCGCATCCAGCCAAAGCGCCGCCGTTCCGCCGGCGCAAATCGTCGTATCTCCGACGATGCCTGTCAATAGCCCGCTTTGCAGCAAGGGCCTTCCGCTTACGCTATGCCCTGTGGCGTCGGTGACGATCACCTCGTAGCTGCCGGGAGTCAGCCCGTTTAGGTCTTCGCTATTGGAAGTAAAGCCGCCGGGGCCGCTCCATTGGTATGAGTAAGGCGGTATGCCGCCGCTCACGCACAGTTCTATCGAGCCGTTCACCGGCTGAATACAGGCGCTCGAATCGGCGCAGATCGTCACGGCGCGCAGGTTGGAGTCGTCGTCCTGGGTCATGACACTGCCGGGCACTACGTCAAAATTAAAAGTATTGCCGTTGGCGTTCACCACTTCAATAGGCGTTGGCGTTTCGACGATCGCAAAAACGTCATTACTGCCGGCAGAGCCTGTTATTTTAAAACAAAAAGAAAAAAGCACGTCTCCATCGTCGAGAAAGGCGCCGTTTAGGAAGGGATCAAACCACGAAACCGTGATACGGCCGGGCGGAATACCAGGCATACCCTGCACCCCGAAATTGGAGGCGCTCATTCCCGGCAATTGAAAATTGGTGACGGATACAAAGTCGAGGGGGCCTTCAGGATAGGCAAACGACATTTGCATCGATAACAGGCTGGAAATGTTTTGTACACTGATATCTACGCAAACGGTATCGCCAGGCAATCCGCGCAAGTCGCTGAAAACAAGCGCGCTGCAATTTCCAGTCTGGGCTGAGATGAAGTTTGGGAAAGCGCTCAGGAAGAACGCTATGACCACATAGCGCAATAGTTGCTTCATAAAGGAATGACACATTTGGTGATTGTAAATTTTCAGCCGCAAAAGTAGAAAAAATTCCCGGTTGTCTGTTGTAGGTTGTAAGTTGTAAGTTGTAAGTTGTAGGTTGTAAGTTGTAAGTTGTAGGTTGTAAGTTGTAGGTTGTA
>DAINSQ010000172.1:0-236 GCA_036741235.1 Saprospiraceae bacterium
TTACCCTTTTGCGGGGGCGTGTCAGAATCACGGATTACGCGGATTTTTGGGATTCCACGGAGGGCTTTCGTTTGTCATGCTCGAAGAGCATCTATCACGTCATGCCGGATATAGTCTTTTCTCCTTCAACCCTGGGCTTCCGCCCGGGGACTTTGTCAAAGGTCGCAAAGTCGTCGTTTCGACTCCGCTCTTTGGCTCTGAATAGACTGAGTTTGAGGGTGAGAGGGTGGGAGGGT
>DAINSQ010000172.1:489-9921 GCA_036741235.1 Saprospiraceae bacterium
GTGCCCTTGCTCGCACAGTCGCCCGCCCGGGATCGGTCGCTTCGACTCCGCTCAACGACCGGCAAAAATCGCCCCCTCTCCCCCTCGCCCCCTCGCCCCCTCGCCCCCTCGCCCCTCCCGGCACGGATAAAAAAATTCCCACCAAAATCTCCAAAGCCATTAGTTTTGTAACATGACCAATTCAACAGACGCTTATCGCCTCTCCCGGCAATCTTTTATCAGCGGCGTGATGCCCGCGGAGGTGCTCCGTTGGCCGGCGCAGGACATACTGGATCTGCTCGAAGCCCGCTATGGCAAAGGGCCGGTGGGCCGAGCCCTACAGCCCCAAGAGGCCGTAGGCAGTCCCCTCGCGGGACTACATAACGGCCATTGGCTCCGCAGTACCAACATGGTCGGCGTCAACGTGCGCACCATCGGCAGCTTTTGGCAGGCGGTGAAATACGCGCTTACGTTGCCCGGCTGCCAGTCGGCGGTGCACCTGCTGCCGTTTTGGGAACCGGGGGTGGTGGACAGCCTCTACGGCATGTCCTCCTGGCGGATTAATGCCGAGTTTTTTAGCGAAGAGCTGGCCTCGGCCCAGCCCCACCTGGATACCGTAGAAAAACAACTCAAGGTTGTCGTCAATCTGCTGCACCTCATGGGCAAGGCAGTGGGCATGGACGTCATACCCCATACCGACCGCTATGCCGAAATCGTGCTGGCCAATCCCGGCTTTTTTGAGTGGCTGCAACGCAAAGACAAGGAAATTGTAGACCACTCCGCCGACTTGTACCGCGCCGTCGAACGGGCTGTTTTGCACTGGTTAGCCGTAAAAGGCGGCGCCGTGCCGGGGTTAACCTGGCCCGACGACCCCCTGGCGTTTTTCGGCCACGGTTTTGGTGAAAATAACCGCATGCGCGTTTTATTTGGCGAAAGCCAAAATGCACAAACCCGCAATCAGCGCCGCAACCAACTCGTGCAATGGCTCTACGACAAAGGCTACGAACCCGTGCCGGCCACGATGGCCCCGCCCTACCGCGGGCTGGAGGTAGACCCTTCTGACAAGGCCAAAACCACCGACAGCGAAGGCCGCGTGTGGCGCGATTACCGAATTAGCAAGCCGGAACCGATGTCGCGGGTATTCGGGCCGCTTTCCCGCTACCAATTCTACGAAGCCCTCGACGATAACCGCGAGTGGGCTATCGACTTTTCGCGACCGCGCAAGAAGGTCTGGGACTACGTCTGCGAAGCCTATGCCGAGGTAGCCCGCACCTATAATTTAGATTTCATGCGCGGCGATATGTCGCACGTGCAGATGCGCCCGGAAGGCGTGCCTTTGGAAGTAGATGGTTACTACGACATCCACAAGGCCGTCAAGGCCCGCGTGCGCGAAGAAAAACCCTGGTTCGGCTACTTCGCCGAGACCTTCCTGGCTGCACCCGGGGTGATGGCTTACGGCGACGAAGTCGACCACCTCGAACAAGCCGACGCCGACGCCACCCTGGGCGACTTGCAGTCGATGGTGGTAGGCAGCCCTGTATTTATGCAGCAATTCCGTTGGTACCTCGACATCCTGGCCACGCGGCGGGTGGCGCCCTGTTTTACCCTGATGACCGGCGACAAAGACGACCCCCGATTCGACGAGTTTTACCTGTCGGGCAACGAGGCCAGGTTGTTTATCGGCTTGTTCCTCACCGATATGCCCAGCTATATGGCCCTGGGGTTTGAGTGCAGGGACCCGCATCCCACGCCCGCGCCCAACGAACATTATACCAAGCTGTATGTGTTTAAATTAAATGAGGGCGACAAGGCGACCCGCGGGCCCTACGTGTGGGGAAGTAACAAAGCGCTATTCGAGTACCTCACGAGGCTGAGGCTGCTGGCTGAGCAAATTTTACCCGAAATTGCCGGAGCGCGTACCCAATGGTTGCTGCCGCCCGATCCCACTGCCGGCAACAAGTTGATTGCCTGGACGCAGGCGGAAAATCCGCGTTATGTATTTGTGGCAAATTTGAATCTGGAAAAAACGCTTCAAAATGGCAAACTACCGGCCTTGCCACAGCGGCCAGGGGCGGTGTTGCAGCCAGTAGCACAGTTGTTGTCTGGTAAAACGCAACAGGAATTGCCTTTCAACGGTATTCAATACCAGCTTCCCGACCTGGCGGCTGGGGAAGTGGGATTATGGCGGGTTTTGGCTTAGTTTTATTTTACCACAGAGTTAAACGGAGTAAAACGGAGTGCCACAGAGTTAAATAAAAACGCTGTGGTAAAAAAATAAATAACATGAGACTCTATCAGGTAGACGCCTTCACCAATCGCCGCTTTGGCGGCAACCCGGCGGCTGTATGCCCGCTGGAAAGCTGGATAACCGACGAACTAATGCAGCAGATAGCCATGGAGAACAACCTGTCGGAAACCGCCTTTTTTGTGCCGCGCCCCGATGGCGACTACGACCTGCGCTGGTTTACCCCCGTTGCCGAAGTCGACTTGTGCGGGCATGCCACCCTGGCCACGGCCCACGTATTGTACCGACATTTGGGGTACTCAAAGGAAAAAATCGGCTTCCACACCCGCAGTGGGTTGCTCACCGTGCAGCAGTCGGGCGAGGGTTACCTCATGGATTTCCCTGCCGATCGCATCGAACTGGCGCCTGCGCCTGCCATCCTGGCTGAGGCGCTCGGGGCTGAGCCGCTGGAAGTGTGGAAAGGCCGCGAAGATTACCTGGTCGTGTTGCCAACTGAAGCCGACGTAGCTGCGTTGCGCCCCGATTTTCGCAAATTAACGGCGTTGGGAGGCCGGGGCGTGCTGGTTACTGCCCCGGGCGACAACCACGACTTTGTATCGCGTTGCTTTTTTCCCGCCTACGGTATCGATGAAGACCCCGTGACGGGCTCTGCACACACTACGATGACCCCCTACTGGGCCTCCCGCCTGGGAAAAACGGAGTTGCACGCCCGGCAAATTTCAGCCCGCACGGGCGAGGTGGGCTGCCATCTCAAAGGAGACCGAGTGGAATTGACGGGACAGGCCGTGACGTTTATGACGGGGGAGGTACTGGGGTGAGAGGGTGAGAGGGGGGGAGGGTGAGAGGGGGGAGGGAGAGAGGGAGGGATTTGGGGAACTTAAAGCATGGGCTGAGATGTTTTTATATTGATAATAGGATAGCCAAAGCAGATATTGAAGTATTATTTTTTCATATTATCTAATCGCTTATGGATCAGTATCAGGAACTATTTGATGAAGCTGCAAAAAAAGAAAGCAGAGCCAGAAATAATGGAAAAGCCTCGGGGTTCATTTCCGGGTTTACGGTTACAATATGGGGGAGTATTATATGGGTTGGAGGCTCATACTTCGTCACTGACCCATCGCCGGATGCTACGGCAATTGAAGACGTGATATTGCCTTCTTTTTATGGGTTGTTGGCTTTGGGAATACTGCTTTTTTTAATTTTTTTTTATAATTCCATATTTTCAAAAGAGGATACGGTTAGTTTGGAAAAGATTAAAAATGAGGGTATTAGAGAAATCGTAACTACTTCCTATGAACAAAACTATTATAAATACCTTACTGCCGGGGTGGGTTGTGCTGTAATCATTTTCTGCACAACCTTCTATTTTGGATGGCATGGATTGTATAAGGCAGGGTCACAATTATGGGATACCCCTGTACTTTTTCATATTTACAGAGGTATCCACATCGTTTTTTCCTTTGTACTCCTGTATTATTTGAGGCGAGAAGACAAAAAGGAAGGGTATTCGACCGACTGGTATACGGAGACCGGCCGAGCGAGGCCAAAAATATAATAAAAAGTCTCTCCCTCTCACTCTCCCACACTCTCACCCTCTTATCCAGGCTTCCAGCAGCGCCCGGGCCTGCTCGGCGGTATCAGTGGACAACTCCAGGGCAATCACCAGTTCGGGGATAGGATCGAGCGTTTTGGCGGGGTCGTCGGGGGTGGGTCGCAGGGCGGGGTCGAGCTCGGCGGCAGGCCAGGAATCTTCCCAGTAGTCGAAGCGGGCCTGATCCGGTTCAGTGGCTATAAATTGAATAATGCGTACCAGTTTGTGTTGTTGAGGGAAATAGGCGTCAAAAATCGGGTTGCCGCTCAGGTCTTTCTTTCCGCCTGGCAGTTTATTGTTGTAATAGCGTTGAAAAGCGATATTTTTCGAAGAAAACAGCGCTTCAAAATGCATTTGCCAGAAGCTCTCCGCCAGTTGGTACACTTCGGGATCTTCCAGGAAAGCGGGGAACAAAACCCCTCGCGATGGATTTAGTCGATTAGCCATATTGCAACCAAAATTAAGATAATTAATGCGATAAAAGCCGTGCCGCCCCAGATTTCGATATCAACCCGCAGTCCTTTTCCCTGCGTACTCAAAAAACTTCTGCGTTGCGGCGCGTCGAGGCCGCCCTGCGCGCCGTCGATAAAACGCGCGGCGTCTTCAAATGATTTCCGTCTTTGTTCTTGTTCTTGCGGTGAAAGCCTACTTTTGAGTAAATCCAGCAGGCTTTTTCCCTGTTGTTTGGTCAGCGGCTCGTCCTGGTTCCAGCGCTCCGAAACTTCCAGTCCGCCTCCTTGCGCCTGAATGCGCCCCCTGTGTTTTTTTTTGTGCATGTGTTTCCGTTTTTGGCTACCAAAAAATCAATACAATACGCTTCCCCAGGCGTGCGCCCGGCAGTCCGGTATGCGAATGTTATCCAGAAAAAGTGTGAACGGCCGGGTATTACCGCAGCCAGGTGGTAGCCAACACGAAATGATTTATGCTACAAATATAACAATGTGATTTCAATTACGCAAGTATTTTGTTGTTTTTTTGTTTTTCTATAAATCTATAAACTCATAAACTTATAAAGTTACATTGATTTTCAATAAAATACAACATCATTTATCATCTATAACCTTGATTTTAGCTAAAGCCTGACGGGGGAAAAAAGTGCGAAATTAGGGGGCGTTGTAAGTATCGTTTATTTTCACCAAAATTCGTCTGTCATGAAAAAAATAGTTGAAAAGTGGATTGAAGTGAAGAAGTTTGCCTTCAGCCTCGATGGCGACATGGATCGCTTCATGGCCCTTACATTGGTAGACAAAGACGAACTGTTCAAGAAAGTGGAGATTTTCTTCATGTTTAAGGAAAAACCGATCGTTCCGGAATACAAGTACGTACCTGAATTAAAAATGTTGAAACTGGTACTTCCCGCCCAGAATTTCTTCGACTATCTCACTATGCTCAAAACGGAAAAACCCTGTTTCATCAATTTCAAATATGATATGATGATGCCGGAAAAACTGCCGTATATCATGAGCTTCCGCCTCACCAACCTCGGCGAGCCGATTTTTATGTCAGAAAAGATGGTTGAAGTAGAGAAGGCGGTGTTATAGGAGGTTGTGGGTTGTGGGTTGTCGGTTCTATATAACCGACAACCGATAACCCAGAACTGACAACTTACCTGGCTAACGCCCGTCGAAACCTTTCACCGAGCGTTTGCAATCTTTCCACGGGTTCATTGCTGAAAACGAGGCGGATAAATTGTTTGCTGTTGTGGCGGCCCCAGTGGGTCATAGGGGTGACGGCGACTTTTCCTTTTTGCAGCAATAACTTGCTTGCTGTTGGGGCGTCCATGCCAAGCGGCGAAACATCGAGTAGTTGCGACCAGCCGCCGGCGGCGGGTATCATACTGTATTCGCCGAGTTGGGCGTTCACCACATCGCGGCGGGTTTCCCAGGTTCGGACGGCCTGCTGGATATCGGCGGGCGAGGTTTTCAAGGCTTCCAGCGCTCCCGCCTGGGCGATGCCTACGGGCGAGACGGCGTTGTAGATATGCACCTTGGCGATATCTTCAGCAACGCCATTGGGTGCGGCAACCCAGCCTACCCGCCATCCGATCATGCGGTATTCTTTGGATACGGAGCCTATGGTAATCGTATGGGCTGCCATCCCGGGCAGGGTGGCGGGGTGGATAACCTGCCGCTTGTCGTAGAGGATGCGCTCCATGGCGGCGTTATAAATGAGCCACAGGCCGTGATCGCGGCATTGTTTTGCGATCGCCTCCCATTCAAACAAATTGAGCACAGCGCCGGCAGGCATCGAGGGATTCATCAAAAAAATCGCCCGGGTTCTGCTATTGACCATAGCGGGCAGGCTGCTCACGTCGAGGCGCCAGGCGCCGTGAAGGGGCATAAAGGGTAAAAATCGGGGAACCCCTCCTGCCAGCCGCACGCGGTTGATCATGCCGGCGTAGGTCGGGTCGGTAACAATGACTTCGTCGCCGGGGTCTATTAGTGCCAGCAATACATCGAGCATAGCCTCGGTGGCGCCGCAGGTGACTACCACGTTTTCGGGCAGGTATTTGTGCGTCGTTTGCTCGCTGAGGCGTCGTGCGATTAACTCCCGCAGGGCTTCCTGACCGATAAACGGCAGATAGCTGTTGTCGTCGTCGCGTCCGATAGCGCGGCGCGTGGCTTCTATCGCGGCCTCGGGGGGAAGCAGGTCGGTATCGAGATTTTCAAGGCGCAATACTTCGGGGTCGTTGCCGGCGGCTTTGGCAACCTGGTCGATGTTGAAGCCCGGGATGTTGTCGAGTCGCTTGCTTGGCATGGTTTGCGTGATTTTTTTTCACCACTGAGTTAAACGGAGTACCACAGAGCGAGATTTTGACTCTGTGTTACTCGGTTTAACTCCGTTTAACTCAGTGGTAAAATGATCCAGGATTAAAACCGGGCCACCAACCCTACAGTATTTCCATTAAAATACAACCCGCTGATCAGGGGTTGCAATTTGTATTCATTTCTGCCCAAAAATAAATAAGTCCCTACGTCAAAAACAAATAAAAATGCGCCTTGCAGAATAATCGACCTGCCGAAGCCTTCGAGTCGCTGAGATTGATCGCGTTTGGCTCGTTCCATCATATATAAACCTCCCATCACATACCCCACATCCAGTCCCGCATTAAAAAGCAGGGTTTTTTGAAGGCGCTGTTGGTCTTTGATAGTGCCATAGAGGTCGAAGCTCGCCGGGTCGGTGCGCCGGGCCGAGATATAGCCGGCAGCCGCGATACCCAGGTTGACGGCATTCCAGCCGATGTTCATCACATGGAAATAGCGGCCTTGTCCTTCGCTGGTATACAGCAGTGCTCCGCTGGTAGCCATATTGCCCACTGCCCAGCCGCCGAGGATGAGCATGCTCGTCTGGCGGTCGCGCAGCCGTTGGGCGTTGAAGTCGACGAGGTCGACTGCCTGCGCGGAAACGAAAGTTGTCCATAGCAGGCAGCCGGCGATGAGGAGGAATTTTCGCATTATTGCTTGACGATTTTGGTTTTTACTGCGCCCTGTTCGGTTTGCAGCACGAGGTAATAGAGACCAGGCGCGAGCGAGCCGAGAGGTATCTGACCTGTAACGGCGGGCGAAACCCATTTGTTCAGCAATAAACCGTTGTTGTCGTGTAATTCGAGGCCCAGCAGTGCCAGTTCGGGGTTCGACCAGGCGTAATTCAAGGTTTCTTTGGCCGGATTCGGCCCCACGCGCAATTCGCCGGCGATGCCGGGCTGCTGTGTTCCGACTACCAGTTGGGTGACCTGGCTTTGCGCCAAAATCCACAACTCTGGATCGAAAACGACTTCGGTGACCACAAACGGCAAATCAACGGTAAAGGATTGCCCGGAGAAAGTATGATCAAAAACAACGAGCGAATCCTGGTTTTGGCCTTTGAACAACACTGGCGTCGGCATTTCAAAGAAGTCAACCGAAGGATGCGAGGTGCTTTGCATCAGGTTAAAGTGCGCATCGCCGCCGGCGTTCCACCAATCGAGGATGTAAGTCGGATGGCCTTGGCCGTAGTACCAGTCTTCAAAAAATTCGTCGAGGTCGAGACCGCTTTGCACTTCGAGGTGGTGCTGTAGTTGTGCGGTGCGGGCATAGTTGTAGGCGATGTCGTCGTCTTCGAGGTAGTTTTGCACGGCCTGGAAGAAATTGTCGTGGCCCACTTTCCAGCGCAGCATGTGGAGTACCAGGGCGCCTTTGGAGTAGGATAGCCGGCCGCTGAAAATACGGTTGACGCTGGTGGTATCGGGCACCCACACCGAGCCGTCGGGTTGATTCATGACCTGGGTGCGTTTGCTTTGCAGCCAGTTGGGCCAGGTGTTGGTTCCCAACCCGTAGTAGTAGGTAAGTCCTTCGGAATAAGTAGCAAAACCTTCATTGAGCCAGATATCCTGCCAGGAGCCGCAGGTCACTTTGTCGCCGAACCACTGGTGGGCCAGTTCGTGGGCTTGCAGGCTAAACGACCAGCCGCCCATGAAGCTCATCGTTTGGTGTTCCATGCCGCCGCCCCAGGAAAACTGGGCGTGGCCGTATTTTTCGGAGGCGAAGGGGTAAAGGCCGTATAATTCGTTGAAGAGTTCCATGCATTGTACAGTTGCGATAGTGGCCGATTGCGCCTGGTTTTGCGATTCGGGGTATACGTAGTTGAGTACTTCGATGGGGTCGCCGCCGGGCACCGGCACAAAATCGGAGTATACGGCGTAATTCGTTACGGCAATAGCCACCAGGTAAGCGGTGATGGGGTAATTGTGATGCCAGTGGTATATTTTGTCGGCGCCGTCTTGCCATTCTTCAACCAACAGGCCGTTGCTTGCGGCGCGATAGGCGGCCGGGGTTCTTACGTATACGTCAATGGAATCGATTTTGTCGTTGAGGTCGAGTTTGCAGGGCCACCAGTCGCGACCGCCGTAGGGTTCCGACAGCGTCCACAATACCGGCGTTCCGGCGTGTTGCGCCGCTACAAACGACCCGAAGCCGGTGCCCGAAGGCGCCCCGGCATAGGTTATGCTGATAGAGTCGGATTGCCCCTGCGGCAATACGCCGGGTAATACGATATCGAGCAGGTTGTCGTGCTGGGAATAGTTTACCGGTTGCCCGTGATACAGCACCTGAGAGACCTGCATGTTGTTGTTGAGGTCGAAGTAGATGCGTTCAAAATTGGCTTCGGTAGGTTCAAAATACGAGGTGACCGTACCGCTGATGAAATGCACCGCGGGATCAACGGTCCACTCCAGCCTCAGGTAGTGCTGGTCGTAGTTGTTGGTAAACGGCGAGGTGCGAAATTCGAGCAGTTGCTGCTGGTGGTATTGCTCGGCGGCGATGAGGGCTGCTTCGTCTTTGCAAATGGGGGATTCTTGCTGGGCAAAAAGCGTGCTGACGCCAAGTGCGAAAAAGGCTGTGAGTAGGATTGGTAATCGCATGGAGAGATATTTTGTCCAAAGATACGGTATTGTAAAACTGCGGATTGGTGATATTGCTCACTGTGTCGGGAAGATTGCGGTGAACGGTAAACGTTCATCCTATGTGCCCGTCACCTCCTCACCTTGTCACCTCGTCACCATGTCACCATGTCACCATATCACCAAGTCACCCAATCACCAAATCACCAAAACACCGAAACACCAACTCACGAAATC
>DAINSQ010000173.1:0-9893 GCA_036741235.1 Saprospiraceae bacterium
AAGTTTTTATAGGTTAGAGGGAGGGACCATCCCACCCTCTCACCCTCTCACCCTCGGGCTTGCAATAGTGATAGTTAAGTTTTTATAGGTTAGAGGGAGGGACCATCCCACCCTCTCACCCTCTCACCCTCGGGCTTGCAATAGTGATAGTTAAGTTTTTATAGGTTAGAGGGAGGGACCATCCCACCCTCTCACCCTCTCACCCTCGGGCTTGCAATAGTGATAGTTAAGTTTTTATAGGTTAGAGGGAGGGACCATCCCACCCTCTCACCCTCTCACCCTCGGGCTTGCAATAGTGATAGTTAAGTTTTTATAGGTTAGAGGGAGGGACCATCCCACCCTCTCACCCTCTCACCCTCGGGCTTGCAATAGTGATAGTTAAGTTTTTATAGGTTAGAGGGAGGGACCATCCCACCCTCTCACCCTCTCACCCTCTCACCCTCCTTCTCCTTCACCCGCCGGTTTTTCACCGCAGCCTTCTTCACCACCCATTCCGGCCAGCTCTCGGGGTGTTCTGCGGGATACACCTTCACCTCCTGCGAGGGGTCGTTGTCCAGCAGCTCGAGTGGGCGGCGAACGCCCAGGATTTGCGCAGCGGTACTGATACCGGAGTTAATGGCGCCCATAACGCCGTGAGAAAGCGTACTGCTTCCACAGAGGTACAAGCCGGGAATATCAGTTTTAGGTCGAAACGCCATAGGCCCCATTTGGCTCAGCACCTTTTCGGTGCCGTAGCAATTGCCCAGCGTACCCTCCACGTAATAGCTATTGGTGAGGGGCGTTCCCAATTCCCATTTTACCACGGCATCGCGGATACCTGGAATGCGGCCTTCGAGCGTGCGCAGCACCTTTTCGGCCAGGCGTTGTTTGAGTTGGAGGTAGGCTTCGGGGCGGCGGCCCGTCGTGCTGTTTTCAAAAGCGCTAAAATACTGGTAGGGAATAAACGTCACAGTTTCAAGCGAGTGGTAGCGCCCGTCGAAGCCGGCAGGATCCTTGAGGGTAGGCGAGCTGATAAACATACCGGGAAACTCGGGATTGGCCATCGGGTCGCCCTCCATCAGTTCGCGCCATATTGCATTGAGGTCGGGCCTGTCGGCATACCAGATATTGCCCGAATCGAGCCCCATCTTGCGCAAGTCGGCGTCGATAATCAGGAACATATTCAGCGAGGCCACCGAGTAGGTCGTGCGTTGCAGGCGTTTGAGCAACTTTGCGCCCAGGTATTGTTGATCGACGAGTTGGTAAGTCTTGCCGGGGTCGGCATTGGAAACCACCTGCGGCGCCAGTATTTGGCGTCCGTCATCGAGTTGGACGCCGTAAACCTGGCCATTGTCCTTGTCGCCGCGCACTAGTATTTTAGCAACCCGGGCCCGGGTAATCACCTCTCCGCCGTGTTGTTTGATGGCTTTTGTAAAGGCTTTGGCAATAGCGCCGCCGCCGCCGGCGGGATAAAAACCGCCGTCGAAATAATGGCCCATCACGGCGGCGTGCAGGGCAAAGCTGGCCTTATCGGGAGGCAATCCGTGGTTGCCGCATTGCATATTCAGGAACGTCTTGAGCAACGGATCTTTCAGGTGCCAGTCGATTACCCTTTGAAGGCTAAACAAGGCGTGTTTGCCCAGGTGGCGCATGCGGTAGGGAGCCGTAATGAAGTCGGTAAACGTCTCCAGATCGGCCACAATGTGCAGCTCCTTTTGGGCCAGGTCGACCAACTGCAAATAGCGTTTGATATCGCGCCGCTCGGCGGGAAATCGCTGTTGGGCATACTCGATCAGCCTGTTGATATTGGCGGGCATATCGAATCGCTCCTTGCCCACCACACAGTGATCGTAGCCCTTGGCGTTTTGGCGAAAAAACGGCAGGTCGTTGGCTACGCCCAGTCCTTCCAATACCCGGCTGCCGTTTTGGCCTATATCCATCGCGCCGATATAATGTACGCCGGGGCTAAAGCGGTGGCCGTCAACATAAAAGCTCTGGCACCAGCCTCCCGGCACGTAGTGTTGCTCCAGTATAATGACTTTTTTCCCCGACCGGGCCAGGCACAGCGCTGTGGCTAAACCTCCTGCGCCAGAGCCTATCACAATCACATCGGCGTCGTTTATCATATTTAACTTTAAAATTTTAAATATCCGTTAAATGCGGCGTTTGCAGCACTAAAACCCCGCTATTGTCCGTATATTGCTTTGATATTTACATCATCAAAACAAACGATTTCCATTATGAAGACACTCATTAAGTGGAGCTCCCTGTTACTCGCGCTTGGACTCTACACCTCAGCCACCGCCCAAAAACTGGTTGTCTACGAAGGTAATCTTAATTTTCTGAAAGACCAGAAAACGCTCAATGTAAATTACGACTACAGCAACATGAGCGTCGGCGATTTTGAAAAAGAACAGGATTACATCGACGAAAAAGTAAAGGAGAAAAACAAAGACAAAGCCGGCGAAGGCGATACCTGGGCTAAAAAGTGGGTTGCCGACCGCGAAGAACGTTTTGAACCGAAATTTGTTGAATTGATCAACGAATATCTCGAAGGCAAAATGAAGGTCGACAACAAAAAAGAGGCAGCCTATACGTTGATCCTCAAAACAACCCATACCGAACCGGGCTACAACGTGGGCGTTTGGCGCCGCCCCGCCCACATCAACGTAGATATCTGGTTCGTAGACACTAAGGACAAATCGAAAGTTTTGGCTAAAGCCAAAATGGAAAAAGTACCCGGCCAGGACGCCTGGGGCTTCGACTTCGATACCGGCTACCGCCTCCAGGAATCCTACGCCAAATGCGGCAAGGAAATTGGAAAGTATTTGGTTAAGAAAGTACTTTGATTATCCGTTGTCGGTTGTTGGGTTGTCCGTTTATAGGTTTATAGGTTTATAGGTTATAATACTCTTATTCATAAACTCTTAAACTTATAAACGAACCTACAACCTACAACCTACAACCTACAACCTACAACCTACAACCTACAACCTACAACAGAGCACCAACAACTCCAATTATATGAAAATCGCGCTATCCATCTCGTTTTTACTGCTGGCTTTCACAGCCATACACGCTCAGCCTTTTGGCGACAAAAGAGTAGCTGACTCGGAAACCATTGTTTGGTACGGTCTTGACTTTTCTGCTGTAAAACTGATCGGATCTGAAGGATTTTCCGATCCTTACGACATCAAAAACCGGTTTTTCCGGGCCTGGAACCGCCTCATCATCGATGAAGCCGACAAGTACAACATCAAGAAGACTTTCCGCAAAAACGTACTGGAATATGAAACCACGGTAGTCGAGGAACGCAACAAACTGCCCAACGAAAACGAGTTGGTAACCGAAAACGACTACTCCATCAAAGAAGAAGACGTCAAAAAAATCGTCAAGCAATACAAAAGTGAAAAGTTCAAAGAAGGAATCGGCCTTGTCTATATCATTGAAAGCTTCAACAAACGCGCTTCCAGCGGTCACATGTGGGTCACCTTTTTCGACATTGCCAGCGGGGAAGTGTTGCTTACGCGCCGTTATTCCGGCGACGCCCGCGGCTTCGGCCTGCGCAATTACTGGGCCGGCTCTGTATACGAGGTTTTCAAACAACTCGAAAGTGATTACGGCAAGTGGCTGAAAAAAAATAACTAGCCCAATACACTGACAAAACCTTGGTGAATTAGCATATTTGCCACGGTGTTCAGGACGAATAAAAGGGGCCGGCAAACGCCGCGCCCCTTTTTCAATAAGTGTGAAATTTATACCATGTCTGAGCTTTTTATCGGCATTTATGAATACTTCCGTTCGCGCAAATGGCTCTTCGGCCTGCTGTTGGCGGGTTTAATGGGTTTGGCCGTTTGGCTTGGCCTGCGCCTCAAATTTGAAGAAGACATCTCAAAAATTATGCCCCTCGACCCTGAAGTGGGCGAGATGAACAAGCTGATCGAAAATTCGGAATTCTCTGACAGACTGGTCGTTTTAATTACTTACAAAGATACTACCTTCAGGCCTGAAGATCCTTCGGCTCTCATCGCCTATTGCAATACCCTGGTTGATACCCTCGAAAAAACGCTGGATTCAACCGAGCTGCGCCGCATTACCTACCAGATTGACGAAAGCCGGTTTCAGGAAGCCTACGATGTGTTGTACGATCACCTCCCCTTGTTTTTGGAGGAAGACGACTACCGGCAGATTGAACAACAAATCGACCCGGCTCAAATTGAAGCGCAAATGCAGGGCGCCTACCATTCACTTATGACACCCGGCGGCTCTTTTTTTAAAAAATATATCCTGCGCGATCCGCTTGGCTTTACCCGGCTTGGTCTGGATAAACTGCAATCTTTTCAACTCGACGACAATTACACCCTTTTCGACGGCCATATTGTAACCAAAGATTATCGCAACCTCCTGCTGTTTATTACGCCTGCGCAATCTTCCAAAGAAACCCTGATCAATAAACGAATGTTGCGGAAACTCGACGCGTTGACTGCCGCTGTTTCCGAGAAACACCAGCAGCGTATTGAAACGATTTACTTCGGCGCAGTGGCGGTGGCGGTAGACAATGCTACGCAGATCAGGCGGGATGTTACTGGCACTATTTCCGTTGCTTTCCTTTTTTTACTGCTGCTCATTGGCTATTTCTTTCGCAGGCCGATGATCTTTCTTTATATTATTTTACCCTTACTATACGGTGCGGCTGTAGCATTGGCGGTTTTATATCTTCTGAAAGGAGAAGTGTCCATCATCTCGGTAGGCATAGGCTCTATGCTGTTGGGCATTACGGTTGATTATTCCCTCCACGTATTCACGCACTATCGCAGCTCGGGCAATATTCGGCACATGATCCGAGATCTGGTATTGCCATTGTTGCTTTGTAGCGTCACAACCGCCGGCGCTTTTTTATGCCTCTACATCGTGCGTTCGGAAGCGCTACACGATCTTGGGCTGTTTGCCGCTATGTGCGTGGTGGGGACCGCCGTTTTTGCGCTTGTTATTTTGCCGGTTGTAGTAAGTAAATCAATAACCGAGACCGGCGCCCGGTTGCAGCGCAAAACTTTTCTCGACGCAATTGCCGTCTACCCCTGGGAACGCAATCGGGTGTTGATAGCAGACATCATTGTCGCTACTGTATATATTATATTCCAAACCGGCAATGTTGCGTTCGAACGCGACCTCAACAAGGTCAACTATATGTCGGATAAAGTAACGGCAGCCGAAACACGCCTCAACAGCATCACCAGCGCTACCATGCGCGGAATATACCTCATGACCAGCGGCGCCGGCCTTGATGAAGCGCTTGAGCGCAATGCCGTGATTGCCTATGTTGCCGATTCGCTCAAAAAAGAAGGACTGGTCAAAGAATATACCTCAGCCAGCAGGCTGCTATTGACATCTGCTGAACAACAAGTAAAAATTGACCGCTGGAATCAATTCTGGACGGTCGAGCGAAAGTCCAGCCTCAAATCCGCAGTGGAAACTGCCGCCTCCGAAATGGGATTTCGCGAGCATGCCTTTGACGATTTTTTCCGGCTGCTCAATAAACCTTTTGCCCCCCAAGCGCCAGGGGATTCGTTTGCGCCTCTGGTTGATCTGTTTTTGAGCGACTATATTTCCGACAGGGAGGGATTTGTTACTATGATGACTCTCTTGCGCCTGGACCAATCGGCCAAACAGGCAGTGTATGCCGCCTTCCACGACCGCCCCAATGTCAATATCCTTGACAAAGAATACATGGTAGGCAAGTTTGTCGATATTCTCGGGCTCGATTTCAACAAACTCGTGATCTTGTCGCTGGTGTTGGTGTTTTTAATTCTCCACGTAGGTTTCGGGCGTTTGGAACTGGCCCTCATCGCATTTTCTCCATTGGCGCTGAGTTGGTACTGGACGCTGGGGCTTATGCATGTCTTTAGCCTGAAGTTTAATATCATCAATATCATCATCACTACTTTCGTTTTTGGCGTTGGTATTGATTACAGCATCTTTGTGATGCGGGGGTTGTTGCAGGACATTAAGTATGGCGTAAAAAATACAGGATCGTACAAAACCTCCGTTTTTATTTCGGCCTTAACGACCCTCGTCGGCATCGGCGTGTTGATTTTTGCCAAACACCCCGCCCTGAAATCGGTGGCCGCGCTCTCTATTATCGGCGTGAGTTCTTCCCTGTTATTGGCATTTACTATTGAACCCTGGTTATTCCGTTGGCTGTTTTTCGATAAAAATGGCAACAGACGGGAATACCCCCGCACATTGGCCAATACCTTCAAAACGCTTTCGGTTTATTTGCTGCTGGTGTTCGGGGCTGTTATCGTCACCATAGTCGGATTACTCTTGTTCCCGCTGTTTTTCCTGGGGCGCGAGCGTCGCAAATACATCCTGCACTGGGTTATCTGCCAATTGTCGAGGTTTTATATCTGGTTCAGCTTTTTCCCAAACAAAAAGATTATCAACGAGCACGGCGAAGATTTTTCAAAACCGGCCATTGTGATCAGCAACCACCAGTCGCATATCGATACGCCGATTATGTTCGGCTTGTCGCCAAAATTGATCATTCTCACTAAAGGCTGGGTGTATAGTTTTCCGCTGTATTATTTTGTGGTGCGAATGGCCGATTTTTTTACGGTGGCCAATGGCCTGGATGCCATTTTACCGCAACTCAAAGAACGGGTGGCCAACGGCTATCATGTAGCCATCTTCCCCGAAGGCAGTCGCTCTGAATCAGAAGAAGTACAGCGCTTCCACAAAGGCGCCTTTTACCTGGCCGAGCAATTGAAAATGGATATTCTACCCATTTACCTGCACGGCACAGGCCGTTTCCTGCGGCGCGAGCGGTTCTGGGGAGAAACCAACGACCTCACCGTGCGCATCGGCGAACGCATCCCCTACAACGACACCCGCTTCGGCGAAGATTATACCGCCCGCACCAAAAAAATCAACGCCTTTTACCGCGAACAATACGCCGCTTTTCAACACGACTGCAAAACGCCGTATTATTTCCGCCGCCAGTTAATCGAAAATTATATTTATAAAGGCCCCGTGCTGGAATGGTATACCCGCATTAAAACCCGTATGGAAGGCTATTATGATTTGTTTAATCAAATTATACCCCAACAGGCTCGCATTACGGATATCGGCTGCGGTTACGGCTATATGGCCTATATGCTGTCGTTTTTATCCGATAAACGCATCATTACCGGCATTGACTACGACGAAGACAAAATAGCGGTGGCCAATAACTGTGCCGACAAAAACGAGCGGCTCCGGTTTGTCCAGGCCGATATCGCACATCACCCGCTCGAGGAAAGCGATGTTTTTGTGCTGGCCGATGTGTTGCACTATCTCCTGCCGGAAGAACAATGGGATTTGCTCAATCGATGCGAAAAACAACTGGCGCCCGGCGGTATGATTATCGTTCGCGACGGCGATAGCGACCTCAAGCGGCGCCACAAAGGCACCTGGCTGACAGAGTTTTTCTCTACCAATATCGGATTTAATAAAACCAGAAATCCGCTGCACTATATTTCCGGCGCCGAATTGGAAAAATGGGCTCGCGAAAAAGACTTTTCAGTGGAAAGAATTGACCAGACAAAACGAACGTCTAATGTTGTTTTTGTGCTGAGAAGCGGCGGTGGGTAGGTTTTGAGGGTTTATGATAAACGAATAAACCTATAAACGAATAAACCCATAAACTAAAAACAAAAAACAGCGATGACAAAATACGACATCGTCATCATTGGAAGCGGACTAGGAGGGATGGAATGCGCTTACATCCTGGCCAAGGAAGGATACAAGGTATGCTTGCTGGAAAAAAACCGGCAGCTGGGCGGCAACCTCCAGATTTTTGTGCGCGACAAAGTCATTTTTGATACCGGCGTTCATTACATCGGCGGGCTCGATGAAGGCCAAAACCTCCATCAGTTTTTTTCCTATTTGGGGTTGATGGACGAGCTGAAGCTCAAACGCATGGATGAAAGCGGCTTCGACCGCGTAACCTTCGACGACGACCCCGTCGAGTACCCCCATGCCATGGGATATGAGCGCTTCAGAGAATCGCTGACGGAGTTATTTCCCAAAGAAAAAGCGGGATTAAAAACGTATTGCGACAAACTCCAGGAAGTTTGCGACTGCTTTCCTATCTATCGCGTTAAAGATTTTCCTTTTGATGAAAATAATCTCAATTACCTCAACGCAGGCGCCAAGGCATTTATCGAATCGTGCGTGCAAGATCCCAAATTGCGAAATGTGCTGGCCGGCACCAACCCGCTTTACGCCGGCTATCCCGATCGCACACCGTTGTATGTTCACGCACTAGTTGTCAATACTTATATCGAAAGCGCATGGAAATGCGTCGACGGCGGCGCTCAAATCGCCAAATTACTGGCCAAAGGTATCAAAGCGCACGGCGGAGAGATATACAATTACTGCGAAGTCAGCAAAATCGAAATGGGCAGCGAAGGCGCCACAGCAGTGCTAACTACCGACGGGCGCCGCTTTGAAGGCAAGCATTTTATATCCAATATCCACCCGGTAAATACCCTGGATATGATCGAGGAAGGACATATCCGCAAAGCCTATCGCCGACGCATTGCCGGGCTCGACAATTCCATCTCCGTTTTTACCGTGCATATCGTATTCAAACCCGATACGTTTGAATACCTCAATCACAACTATTACCACTACAAAAATCCCGACGTATGGTCGTGTATTTACTATACGGAAGAAAGCTGGCCTGAAAATTACATCCTTTTTGTGCCCGCCAATTCGAAATCAGATAAATACGCCGACAGCATGAATGTGATGGCCTATATGCGCTTTGAAGAGGTAGAACAGTGGTCGCATACATTGAATATTATTCCGCATAAAAAAAATATCCGCGGAGAGGATTACCAGGCTTTTAAACAGGCAAAAGCTGAAAAATTATTGGATGAACTGGAGAAGAAATTCCCCGGTATCAGAAGCAAAATTCAGTCGTACCACGTATCTACCCCCCTTTCGTATCGCGACTACATCGGCACCTCCGACGGCTCGATGTACGGCATCATCAAAGACTACAACAACCCCATGATGTCGCTGCTGTCACCCCGAACCCAAATACCCAATCTCTACCTCACTGGCCAGAATCTTAATATGCACGGCATGCTGGGCGTGACGGTTGGGGCTATCATGACCTGCTCGCGTTTTTTGGGGTTAAAATATCTCATTGATCAGATCAGCAATCGTTAAAAAGCGTATCTTGGCCCAATAAAAGACCATTAAATCCTAATTCCTATGAAAAAGGTTTTGTTTTTTGCACTCACTATCGCCATGTGCTGTGGCTTGTCTCAAAAAATTTCTGCACAGGATTACGCCTATGAAAAAGGCTCAAAGGTACTCAACCTGGGTATCGGGGTCGGCGGTTACTACGATTTCGGCTTTGGAGCGCCAGGCGTTAGCGCATCGTTTGAAGTAGGTATCTGGCCTACCGGCCAAATCAACGGTCGTACCTTCGGCGTCATCGGCCTGGGCGCATACAGCGGCTTCCGCATTGCCGTAGACGACAGGGCTTTCGCTGATGTCACCTACACTACTTTCGCTATCGCACCGCGCGCTACGTATCACTTTACAATTATTCCCGTTGATAAGCTCGATGTGTATGCTGCTGTGCAGATCAATACGATTTTCGAGGGGATCAGCTACGAAGACGATCTTTTTGAATCCTCTAGCGATGTGCTGATCGATGCAGGCCTCGTTGCCGGCGTTCGCTATTATTTCTCCGATCGCTTCGGCGTTTTCGGCGAACTGGGCTATAATCTTAACTACGTTACCGGCGGTATTTCGCTGAGCTTCTGATTATGAGGGGTTATGAGGGGTTATGAAGGGTTATGAGGGGTTATGAGGGGGTATGAGGGGTTATGAGGGGTTATGAGGGGTTATGAAAGGTT
>DAINSQ010000174.1:0-6880 GCA_036741235.1 Saprospiraceae bacterium
GACCTTAAGGTTTCCAAAACCTTATAAGGTCTTTACCCGGTTTTACTCAGTTGACTCAGTTCAGACCTTATAAGGTTTCCAAAACCTTATAAGGTCTTTACCCGGTTTTACTCAGTTGACCCAGTTGCCAACCCGTCACCCCATAAACCCTAGCCTCCCTGCGCCAAAACCTTCGACCATCCATACCGGATCACTACCAGCAGTGCAATAAAAATCAGGATGACCACTTCGAAGCGCAGGTAGGAAAATACCACGATGTGCGTACGGTCGATAAACCACATGATGGCCAGGGTGGCAGAGATCATGGTGATCAGCCCCGAGAGTTTATCAAAGCCGGGGATATAGTCGAAATCTACATTGCGGCGGATAATCAACAGGGTGGCTACCATCGACGCCACAGGCAGGATTTGCGTGTAAATATCGGTGTCGAAGATACTCTGCTTTTCAAAAAGAAACAGATACACGTCGAGCGTGACGGCGAAGATACCCGGCACGCATACCAAATAAATTAAACCGGAGTAAAGGTATTTCCAAGGCGACAAGTGCCCTTCGTTTTTGCTCAATACCCCCGCCAGCCAGGCCGCAAAAGGGATGATCAAAAAGAAAAACAACACATACAGGTGGTTGTCGGCCAGCAGTTGGAAGAATTCGCGTAAAGTCATAGTTGTAGGTTATAGATTGTGGGTTGCAGGCTGGGTAAAAACATACAACTTACAACCTACAACCAAAATTACAAATCCAGCAGCAACCCGATCGGGTCTTCCAGCAGATTTTTCACGCGCACCAGGAATGTCACCGAAGTACTGCCGTCGATAATACGGTGGTCATAGGAGAGCGCAAGGTACATCATAGGGCGGATCACGACCTGCCCATTCACAGCTACGGGGCGTTCTTTAATAGCGTGCATGCCTAATATAGCCGACTGCGGTTCGTTGATGATCGGCGTGCTGAGCAGCGAACCGAAAACTCCGCCGTTAGTAATGGTGAAGGTGCCGCCTTGCATTTCTTCAATAGAAAGCGAGCCGTTGCGGGCTTTCTCCGATAATACCTTGATCTCTTTTTCGATCTCAGCGTAACTCAGCGACTCTACGTTGCGGATGGGGGGCACTACAAGTCCGTTGGGGGTAGAGATCGCCACCGAGATATCCACATAATCGTGGTAAATAATATCGTTGCCGTCGATATAGGCGTTTACGTCGGGCATTTCGAGCAGCGCTTTGGCGCAAGCCTTGGCGAAGATGGACATAAAGCCCAGTTTGATGCCATATTTTTGTACAAAACGCTCCTGGTATTTTTCGCGCAGGGCCATCACTTCGCTAAGGTCTACCTCGTTGAAGGTGGTGAGCATGGCCGTTTCGTTTTTCGCCTTCACCAGTCGGGTGGCGATAGTACGGCGCATGCGGCTCATCTTTTTGCGCTCGCTGTTGCGGCTGAAAGCCTCCTGGGCGGCGGCGACAGGCGGAGTTGCCGACACTTGCGGCGCCGGCGGAGTTGCCGGGGCTTGTTGCGGCGGCGGCGTAGATTTAGCTTCTACGGCTTTCAGGGCGTCTTCTTTGGTGATGCGACCGCCGCGACCGGTACCTGTAACATCGGCGGTAGCGACTTCATTTTCCTTGAGGATTTTGGCGGCTGCCGGCGAGGGGTGGCCTGCGGCATGCGACGCGGGTTCTGCTTTTTCGGCTGCGGGCGCCGGGGTTTGCGGCGTTGCCGAGGGAGCGGGAGCCACGGGCGGCGGCGTTTCGCCCTGGGTAACGCTGGTATCGATGCGGGCTACGAGTGCGCCGATAGACAGGTCGTCGCCGGCTTTTGCCACATGGATGAGTTTCCCGGAGGCTTCTGCCGGAAACTCCAGGGTGGCTTTGTCTGATTCGAATTCGCAGATAGCCTCATCGCGATTGATAAAGGCGCCGTCTGCTTTGAGCCATTGCGACAGCGTCACTTCTGATATGGATTCGCCTATGACAGGCACTTTCATTTCAACGATACTCATACGAATGGTTGCATTTGGTCTGCAAAATAAAATGCAATAATCCGGCAATTGGCCAAATAATACAACAACAAGGCGGAATAAATAATGTTTGCCGTGATGTATGGCGATAAAAAAAACAAAGAGGCCGCTTCAACGGGTAGTTGAGGCGGCCTCTATTGCGGGGGGGAATTTATGAAAAACTCTTGGGCTGCTACTGTGGCACGATGCCACCACAGCCGCTACCTCCCTTCTTGTCATCTTTTTTGCCTTTTTTACCCCCAATGATTTTGTCCATGTCCTTATCCTTGAGGGTTTTGAGATCGTTTTTAAGATCTTCCAGGCTTTTCTTGGATTTTCCCATAGTTAACGTGTTTTGGGAATGAACCAACAAGAACTCACTCAATCATGATGTAAAGGTACTAATTAATCGCAAGCGCATAAACGCCGGAATCACATATTTTTAATTCGCATAACAAACAAACAACTCCGTGCTGTCCGCGGAAGGGAGGGACAACGGTCAGAAAAAGGGGCTGCCACTGTGTCACCGGGATGGGGTTACCATCCTTCTTGCATCTGTCTCATTTGCTCCATAAATACCATAAAAGCGGGGCGGCGGCGGCGAGATACTTCGATCTTGATGCCGTCGTCCATAATGAGATAACCGCCGTCGCCTTTGACAAACTTCCTCATATAGTTGAGATTGATCACGTGGCGTTTGTGCACGCGATAGAAGTTAAAAGGCGCCAGCAGGTCTTCATACGACTTGATGGTCTTGGAGGCAGTAATTCTGTCGCCGTTGTTCAGGTAGATGTGGGTATAGTTATCCTCGGCCTCGAAGCGTACGATGTCTTTGATATTGACAAAGTAGATGCCGTCGAGGGCGGAAATACTCATTTTAGTAAAGGCATTGGGGTTGTTGTAATACGCGTTGAAGACATCGAGGCGTTTCTCGGTCTGGTTGTCGCGGCGCGGGCGTATGCGCGATACGGCTTCCACCAGCGCATCGGGGTCGATGGGTTTTACGATAAAACCTATAGAGCTGTATTCGCAGGCTTTGATAGCGTAATCCTCATAAGCTGTAACAAAGATGATATCGAAATCGACGGGGCGCAATTGGTTGAGCAATTTGAAGACCAGGCCGTCGGGCAGGTTGATATCCAGAAAGGCCACATCAGGTTTGACGCCTTGTTCGAGGAACAGATCAAGGCCTTCTTCAACCGATCCGGCCGTGCCGATAACTTCAACTTCCTCGCAATGGTCGGCCAACTGGTTTTTCAGATTGCTGATCCCGTGTTGTTCATCATCTATGATAACGGCTTTGATCACGTTTATTCGGTTTTTGTTAATAAAAGACAAGAAATTCCTGCGTGAAGAGCTACCTGGCAAAGCTAATGTAAAATGCTCATTTTGAGAAATTAAATTTATAGCCGGTATTGCAGATTTTTGCAACGGTCGGTTTTTAATACGGATCGACATCAATATTGACCCTTACGCCTGATAGTCCTTTTTGTTGTTGCATGAGTTGAACTGCCTCTACTACGCTTTGTTTGGCATAGCTGATTTTTTGCGCCTGGCGCGGTAATTTTATCAGCAGATCTATCAAAAAATACTCTCTTACTCTGGAAATATAGGGCACTGCCGGCCCGATTACCCATTCGCCGAGGCGCTGTTTGAGCATTTGCGCCATCACTGAAGCGCCCTGGTTGACGGTTTCTGGTTTTTTGTGTTTGAGGGTGAGCCTGATGAGCCTGGTGAAGGGGGGATACTGAAAATCGTAACGCTCGCGCAATTCGCGTTCATAAAATGACAAGTAGTTATTGTTGATGACTTCTTGCAATACCGGCAATGTAGTGTTAAAAGCCTGAATGACCACCTTGCCCCGTTTGTGTTTGCGGCCCGCCCGCCCGCTCACCTGCATCATGAGTTGGAGGGCCCGCTCTGCAGCTCTGAAATCGGGAAATTGCATGAGTTGGTCAGCGCTGAGTACGCCCACTACGCCTACGTTTTCGAAGTCGAGACCTTTGGTGACCATCTGAGTGCCTACCAGTATGTCCAGGCGATGTTCCTCGAAGTCGTTAATGAGCTGGGCGTGGGCGTTGCGCGAGCGCACGGTGTCGAGGTCCATACGGGCAATACGCGCATCAGGCAGGTAAACGGCCAGTTCGTCTTCGATTTTTTCAGTGCCGAAGCCTTGCAAGGTCAGCTTATGGCCGCCGCAGGCGGGGCATGACTTGGGCAGTGGCGATTGGTAGCCGCAGTAGTGGCATTTGAGGCAATTGTGGGCCTTGTGGTAGGTAAGGCTCACATCACAGTTGATACATTCGGAATTCCAGCCGCAGTTGACGCAGCGATAAACGGGGGCGTAGCCGCGGCGGTTTTGAAACAGGATGGCCTGTTCTCCGCGCTCCAGGGCCGCGCGTAATTCGTCGAGCAAAACGGTAGTAAAGTGCGATTGCAGTTTGCGCTGTCTGAGTTCCGCTTTGGCGTCGACGATGACTACCTCGGGCATCTCGAGCCCGCCAAAGCGCTCCGGCATTTCTACCAGTCCGTATTTGTTTTGCCGGGCATTGTAGTAGGTTTCTACCGAGGGCGTGGCGGTGCCCAACAGCACATGGGCGCTGTGCAGGGTGGCCAGATAGATAGCTGTATCGCGGCCGTTATAGCGGGGGTTGGGGTCGTTTTGTTTGTAAGAGGGGTCGTGTTCTTCGTCTACAATGATCAGCGACAGCCGGGTAAAAGGCAGGAGAAGGGCCGAGCGGGCGCCGAGCACTACGGGTTGGCCTGCCAATACGCGGTTCCACAATTCAACGCGTTCGTTGTTGTTGAGGCGCGAGTGATAAATGCCGATCCGGTCGCCGAAAACGCGCTGCAAGCGGCTGATAATCTGTGCAGTTAGCGCAATTTCGGGCAGCAGGTACAGCACTTGCCCACCCTCTGCAATGGCGGCCTGGATAAGCTCCATGTACACCCTGGTCTTACCGCTGCCGGTAACGCCATGAAGCAGTACCGCCTTGTTGTCGTCAAAATGCTTGCGGATGCCTGCAAGCGCTCGTATTTGCTGCTCCGACAGTGTGCTTGCTTCCTCGGTTTCTTCGTCGTAGCTGCCCAGGCGGCTGACCTCGCGGTCATAGACCTCGAAAATGCCCTTGCCGACCATAGCCTGGATGACCGTGGCGTCAGCTTTGGCTAATTCGTAAATGGCCTGTTTTCGTATATGAGTTTCTTTTTTCGACAATTGCACATAAGCCAGCAATGCCGCAGTTTGCCGGCTCGAGCGGGCAATTTTGTCGAAAGCTTCGCTGAGTAACTTTGAGTCGGCTTCGTAATAAGGCGTTAGCCTGACGAAGGGCACTGTTTTCGGTTTGTATTTTTCCTGGAGATCTTCTTTTAAATAAATCACCTTTTTATCGAGCAAGCGCCTGATAATGGGATATACCGAGCGCTGATCGAGGATACTCCGCACGTCGTCGAGCGAAATTTCCCGCTGGATGCTCAGCGCTTCGGCGATGAGGTATTCTTTGTCGTCAAGCCCGGCGCCGGCATAGTGATCCTGAAAAAAAGGGCTCAATGCTATGATCGTTTCGCTGCTCAACTTGAGGTGGGCAGGTAGCGCGGCATGCATGGCTTCGCCAATGGTGCAGCAATAATAATCGGCCATCCATTGCCAGAGCTGCATTTGCAAGTGGGTCGTTACGGGTTGTTCGTCAATGACGGCCAGGATGGGTTTGGGCTGGTAGGCCTCCGGCGGCGTTTGGTGGATTTCAGCAACCACCGCGGCGTAGCGCTTGTTGCGCCCGAATTGCACTTCTACGCGCACGCCCACCTGTACCTCCGAGAGTAGTTCTTCGGGTACGAGATAGGTATAGGGTTTGGGTACGGCCAGGGGTATGACGACCGTGACGAAGGTTTGCGTGCCTGGAATGGGATGGAGTGACAAAATGGATGTACTTTGCTCCAAATGTAGGTGATTTTTGGGGAATGGGCAAGCGTCAGTTATGTGCTACGGGTTGTCAGTAACGGCCCTTGTTGTTTTTTTCTTTGTTTTTGTTTCTCTTTTAGCGTTAAGCAACGACTAATTACCCCAGCATACCTTCATCGGCGAAACTCCAGTACCCTGTGCCGCCGATGATCAGGTGGTCCAGAACAGGCAGTTCCATCATCTCGCCGGCTTTTACCAGTTTGCGGGTGAGGTCAATATCGGCCTGGCTGGGGCTGAGGTTGCCGGAGGGGTGGTTGTGACACAGGATAATTGCGCAGGCCCTGCCTTCAACGGCCTTGCGGAAGATGATCTTGGCGTCGACTACGGTGCCGGTCATGCCGCCCGAACTGATTTGTTCTTTGCCGATGACCCGGTTGGCCCTGTTGAGGAGCAAAATCCAGAATTCTTCGTGCAGCAAATCCGACAACAAGCTGCCAATGGCGTTAAAGGCATCCTGACTGCCGCGTATCTGGGGTTTTTCGCGGATCACCGATAGTTGCCGCCTGCGCCCCAATTCCAGCGCCGCTGCAATGGTCAACGCTTTGGCCTCGCCGATGCCTTTACATGACATCAAAGCCGGCAAGGGGCGGTTGCCCAACTCGTTGAGGTCGTAATTTACGGCCTGCAGGATCTGTCGGGCCAATTCAACAGCCGACGCGTCCGCCGTGCCGGTGCGCAGCAAAATGGCCAACAACTCTACGTCGGAGAGGTGCTGTTTCCCTTTGCGCAAGAGTTTTTCGCGCGGGCGATCTTCTTCGGCCCAGGCTTTTATGGATGTTGCGGGAGGAGTGTAGGTGTTCATGTTGTGACGGTGAAGGTACGGGGTTGGGAGTGAGTGAGGGTGGGAGGGTGGGAGGGTGGGAGTGAGTGAGGGATAATTTTACATTTATAACCCAACCACACAACCACCCACACAAACAACCCAAAAAAAC
>DAINSQ010000174.1:6890-9859 GCA_036741235.1 Saprospiraceae bacterium
ATATTTAAACTTTTCTCCCCCCCCCACACCCCCACCCCCCCACCCTCACGCACTCCCCAAAAAAGCGGCGGGAGCTTCGTCCCGCCGCTTCGTGTAAATGCAGGTTAGCGTTATTCCTTATCGGATTTCGCCGTTTCCGGTTGAGCAACCTGCATATTGGCTACCAAACGATCTAAAGCTTCGCGAAACTGCGGCAGGTCTTTGGGAAAGACCAGGATGCGGTTGTTTTCGAATTCGTTGCTTTCCTTGTTTTTCTTGCTTTCGGTAATGGTCAGGTACTGGGAGCCGTTGTTAGCCTCTCTGACATCCATAAAGTAGTGGCGATCACTGGCTTTGACCGTTTCTGAGAAAAGAGCATTTTTAGGCATAGCTCATTTGATTTTAGGTAATAAAATTTGTTATCTATAATATAGACGCGAGAGTGGCCGAAATTCCATAAATTTCAAAAAAAAAATTTCACCTGAATTGTCTATGTCTTCATTTCGATTTCGCAGAGAAGAAAAATTAAAAAGCCGGAAAGTAATTGAAGGCTTGTTCAAGCAGGATAAACGCAGCAGTATCGGGCAATATCCGTTGCGGCTTATATGGACGCCCGTATTGGAAAAGCGAGGCGCCTCGCCGGTGCTGTTCACGGTGAGCGTGCCCAAACGCCGCTATAAAACCGCGGTATTGCGCAATCGACTGCGGAGGCAGGTGCGCGAAGCCTGGCGGCTCCACAAGTGCCAGGTTTACGAAGCTTTGCCCCCCGATACAACCCAATACGCCTGGATGGTGATCTATACGGGAGAATCGCCGCTGGCTTATTCCGTTATCGAAAGCGCCATGCGCAAAATGATACGCAAATTCCTTACCGCTCTTCCCACCCGTGCAGGAGGAGAAAATACGTAGGCTATGAAAAACCGGTTTATCTATATCATTTGCCTGCCGGCGCTATTGTGCTGCTTCTCGGCAAACGCGCAAAAAGTGCTGCAAATTGAACGCTACGGCAGGGCAAAAACGACCAAAATACACCTGGGCGAAGAAATCACCTACCGCCTCAAAGGCGAAGCTGCCTGGCATACCCGCGCCATGGAAGATATTAATGTTGAGCAGGGGCTTGTAGTAGCGCCCGACCGCTATATCAAAATTGCCGAAATCGAGGCGTTGCGATACAACCGCACCTGGCCCCGGGCAGTGGGTAAGCAAATGTTCTGGCTGGGCGCCGGCTGGAGCCTATACGGCGTGATTGGCAACCTGGCCGACGGCGACCCCGATACCAATTACCGCTGGGGCGACGCCGCCGTAACGGGCACCGCCTGGGGGTTGTCGCTGTTGCTGCCGAAAGTTTTTAAGTATAAAAAAATAAAATTGGGCGAACGCAGGCGATTACGGGCCGTCGATATCAATTTTTCCCCGCTCAATTAAGGGACGCGTCCGTAAGCGCCGGCTTATTCGCGACATAATACAACACTGAGCAGTTTTCGGGGCGGAAAAGCCGGGTTGCTTCCTGATGAATGTCCTCGGTCGTGACGCTTTGATAATGATGTACCTCTTTATTGATGAGTTCGGCATCGCCCAGCAATTCGAAGGTAGCGAGATTGATGGCTTTGTTGAGGGCGCTCAATTCCGAAAATACCAGCGAGCTCTCTACTTTGTTTTTGAGTTTTTGTAATTCCGCTTCAGGCAGTTGCGCCGTACGCAATTGCTCGAGTTCCTGCCAAATGAGAGCCTCCGCTTGTTCGAGGCTAACGCCTTCCGACGGTTTTCCTTCGATAATCAGCAGCCCGGGGTCGTGCGTAGCCGACAGGTAGCAGTCGATATGCGCAAACAGTTTTTGCTCTTTGAGCAGTCGCCGGAACAATCGCGCGGAAGGACCGTTGCCCAGCGCGTCGGTGATCAGATCGGAGGTATAAAACTGTGACGCCAGCCGAGGCGCCATGTGGAAAGCCATATACAAAGCATCGGAGGGCACGTCGGCGCGTAATACGCGGCGGCGTTGCTCGGTTTGGGGCGGTTCGGCGGGAAGGTGGCGATCCGGTATTTGGCCAGTCGGAATGGCCCCAAACCACTTCTCGGCCAGCCGAACGACAGCTTCCGCTTTTACAGGGCCGGCAACTACCAGTATAGCGTTGTTGGGACGGTAGTATTGGTAGTAAAATGCTTTGACATCGTCGAGCGTGGCTTGTTCGATATGGGCGGGTACCAGCCCTATCGTCGGCCAGCGGTAAGGATGCGTTTGATAGGCAAGATCGCTGATGTGGTGCCAGGCGTCGCCATAGGGCTGGTTGAGGCAGGTTTCTTTGAATTCTTCGACAACCACTTTGCGTTGTACGTTCAATACCTTTTTGTTGAACCGCAGTTTGAGCATGCGGTCGGATTCCAGCCAAAAAGCCGTTTCTATATTTTGGGCAGGCAGCACGTTGTAAAAGCTGGTCAGGTCGCTATTGGTAAAGGCGTTGTTTTCGCCGCCGGCCATTTGGATGGGGTCGTCAAAATCGGGGATATTGGCCGAGCCGCCGAACATCAGGTGTTCGAAAAGGTGGGCAAACCCGGTTTTGTCGGGGGCTTCATCGCGGGAGCCTACGTCGTACAACACATTGACGGCCACCATGGGGGTGCTGTCGTCTTCATGTACCAGTAGTTTTAGGCCGTTATCTAATATATATCGCTGAAAGGTGATCACGCTAGCTGTGTTTAGCGGGGCAAGATAAAAAATATACTTTACTCCCGAACTCGGGCTTTTTCCAAAAGCAAGCGATATAACGTAAATAACGCTACCGATTAACGACAATTTTTGAATTGAACATGGGTATATGGTCTATATATAAAATAACAAAATACAATCCCGGGGCCAAACCATTCAGTTCCATTCGATACTCCCGCTCCATTGCCGAGAGGTCGTAGGTTGCCGCTACCTGGCCCAGACTGTTGTATATTATCGCCTGTCCGAATTTAATAAGCGGGCGTTCAAAAACCACTTTAAGATAGTC
>DAINSQ010000175.1:0-9849 GCA_036741235.1 Saprospiraceae bacterium
CATGCGATGATCTCTGTTGTGGGTTGTGGGTTGTAGGTTGTAGGTTGTAGGTTGTTGGTTGTAGGTTGTAGGTTGTAGGTTTGGGTTGTAGGTTCATTATACACATAAACCTATAAACTTATAAACCTATAAACATATAAACCTATAAACGAACTGACAACTGACAACCGACAACCGCTCACTCCGGCACCATAACGAAGCCGGCGGTGGCGTATTTGCCGAAATCGGCGTATTTGACCCAGATATAGCCTCCGAGGCCCCAATTGGCGCCCCAGCAGCCGAGTAATTCGAATGCCTCCTGGTTTTCGTCAAAACCTACGACCAGGAAAGGGAAAGTGCGTTGTACGGGGCCGGCAGGCGACCAGGTTCTGGTATTTTTTTGAGCGCGAAAGCCTTCATCTACCTGCATTGTAGCCAATACGGGGTGGCCTCGCATCAATGCTTTTTTCGTTTCGTAAACGCGTTGGTGGTCCTTGGTCACATCCCGGAAGAGGTAAAGGTAATTACTGATTTTGCGTTTATTGGTAGCAAAAACAGCTCCGGTGATAGTATTTGCGCCGTAGGGCATAATAGCAGCACTGACCGTACCTGTTTGCGCCAAAAACAGGAGGACTTCCTCGGGCGTCAGTTTTTTGCCGTTGGCGTTCAGGTTGAGCGATATATAATCGGGGCTCAGGTTATCTTTGTAATTGCTGTTCAAATTGATATAATACTCCAGACAACTAGCTGACAGGTAGGCTAACTCGTTGCCTTGGCTGCCGACATCGCGCACGGGCATCAGGTACGGCTTAAGGCTTTTTTGTTCAAGCAGATCGCGCACATTGCTCCCTACGCCTGGTACTGCAAATAAAAACTGATCAATCAGTTCAGGTTCGCTAATACCCAATCGAACGCCTTTGGTGCGGTTATCCTGTGTATAAGCTACAAAAAAAAGCAGCGTTACGAAGTAACAAATCAACAACAAGTGCTTTATCATACTAAAACCCCTTTTTTGAAAATACAAATGACGATCAGGCGAAAAACTTGTGAAATACCACAGTTATTGAACGGTTTGAAAGACAAAAGAAGTACTTTTGCGAACGGTAATTAACAAATAAAGTAATCATGTCAGAAGCGACTACTTATCCATTGTCGAGGCGCATCATGGAAATGGAGGAATCGGCCACCATACGCATGGCGCAGTTGGCCCGCGATTTGAAGGCTAAGGGCCACGACGTCATCGATTTAAGCCTTGGCGAACCCGATTTCGATACGCCCGCGCATATCAAAGAAGCCGCTAAAAAAGCGCTTGATGAAGGTTATACCAAATACACGCCGGTGCCGGGGTTGATGGAATTGCGGGAAGCTATTCGCGATAAATTCAAACGCGACAACAACCTGGATTATGCCGTCAACCAGATTGTGGTATCCAACGGCGCCAAGCAATCGGTGGCCAATGTATGTCTTTCACTGCTGGATGAAGGCGACGAGGTGATCATTTTTTCGCCGTATTGGGTGTCTTACGCCGAAATCGCCAAAATGACGGGCGCCACGGTGGTACCCGTGTACGCCGGGATAGAGCAAGATTACAAAGTTACTGCCGAGCAGGTTGAAAAGGCCGTTACGCCGCGCACCCGTCTTATTATTTTTTCATCGCCGTGCAACCCCACCGGTTCGGTATACAGCCGCGAAGAATTAACGGCAATAGCGGAAGTAGTACTCAAACACGAGCATTTATACATCGTCTCCGACGAAATATACGAATACATCAATTTTACAGAAAAACACTTCAGCCTGGGTTCGCTGCCGCAGATGAAAGACCGCACGATTACTGTAAATGGTTTTTCAAAAGGATTTGCCATGACGGGCTGGCGACTGGGATATATTGGAGCTCCGGCCTGGATTGCAGCGGCTTGTACCAAAATGCAGGGTCAATTTACCTCGGGCGCCGCTTCTTTTAGCCAGAAAGCAGCGGCATTTGTATACCGCCACCGCCGCGATCTGGTTATCGAGTTGCTACAGCAGATTCCCGGCATGAAAGTCAATCGCCCGCAAGGCGCTTTTTATATTTTTCCGGATGTCAGCGCATTTTTTGGGAAAAGCGATGGAAAGATGGTCGTCAATAATCCCGACGACTTGAGCGAATATATCCTGCACACGGCTTATGTGGCTACGGTGAGCGGCGGCGCTTTCGGCGCTGATCACTGCCTGCGTTTTTCATACGCCGCTTCTGATGACAATTTGCGCCGGGCAATAGCCAGGATTGGAGAGGCAGTGGCCGCTTTGAGGTGACGCCAAGGCGACAACAAGGCGGTTGGTGTTATTCAGCCGCCTTGTCGCCGCTTCACGTAATTAAAACTGCTCAATCAGCCGTTTTTTCATTTGTTCGAATTCCTCTTCAGATATAATGCCCTGATCGCGGAGTTCAGCGATTTCTTTTATCTTTTCAACCACGCTGGCAGTAGGCGGCGCCTGTTTGGATTCCTGAGCGGGGGCAGCGCCGGGAGTCGGTTGTTGTGGTTGGCTTTTTTGCTCGTCGTATTCTTTTTTCATTTGTTCGGCCACTTTTTTGCCCTTTTCGAATTGTTCGCGATACATCTTCTTGAGGCGTTCGGTATCGAAATCGAGCAGGGTGCCGCCAAATTCAAAATGGGTTTTGAAAACCTGACCAAGCGCATAGGTAGAAGCGCCGTTAAAAATCGACACGGTAACGCCTCCTATGAGTGTGCCCACGCCGGGTATCAGTTTGATAAAACTCTTGGCCAATCCGCGGCCCATCATAGTACTTACCAGCGAGCTGATGATAGCCTTGCCCTGCGTTTCAGAAAAATCGATTTCGTACACCCGGCTCAACTGGCGGATCATGTCGAGTTGAAGGGCGCTCACTGCAAAGAAATCGGCGATAGGCACGGGAATAAAACTGGCGCCCATAGACCACAATACGTGGTTGCGCACGATGGTCTCGGCGTGTCTGGATTTTTCCTGGTTTTGATTAGACGACATAAACGTTTGCTTTAAACGGCTGGTGGCCAGGTCTACAAAATCTTTTTTCATTGTGCGTCAAATGATTTTCACACAAAAATAAATAAAACGCCCGGCGCAGCTCTTATTTTGTCGACCACAGGGGGCGAAATTAAGACCAGCGCCGGGCGTCGGGCTATTTTATAGTAATTCGCACGCCCTCGGAATGACTGCTGAATTCGGGCGCGTACATACACTGAATGGTAGAAACGCCATTGGAGAAGTCGCCGCGGTGGCTTACCCTCAACGGGTATTCAAACACGTAGGTACCTTTGCGCAGGTATTCGAAAAAGAAGTTGGTAGAGGCGTCGCGGGTGCTTTCGTAATAGCCTAGCCCGTCCTGCCACTTATATTGGCTGATCACATTGACCGGTTCGAGGCCGGAGGCGCGCATATCTTTCATGTGCACGTATTCCATATCGCGGTCGACGCGCAATTCGATGCGCGCAATAATTTTATCGCCGGGCAAGAGGTTTTGAGCGTCAATAGCTTGTAATACAGGCCCTTTATCCGTATTGACTTCCTTAAACAGCGTTTTGCGCATGCGCAAGGGGGTATCCTCAAAACCTTTGATTTTGTCGAGTTGTTCAAAATATTGCCAATAGACGGCGCCCCAGGCGATCGACTTATTGGGGTTTTTGACTTTTATCTCGGCCATTTTTTTGTTGACTTCTTTGCCATCCCAGGCAATACTGAAGTAACCGGTGCCTGCCTCGGCGCTTTGCTGGGCGGCGCTGAGTTTGGGCTCATAGGCATTTTTCTTCAAATCGGGGAACGACACAGCCAGCGGCTGGTCTTCCGTCAGCCAGTTTTCACCGTTGGCCAACAAGGCATATACCGCCGAGGCCGTTGCTTTTGTGGTCTTCCAGTGGTTGGTTTGTTTATTTTTCAACAACCAGACTTTCAGGTCGTCGACGGCTTTGTCGTCTTTGCCCACTTCGGCAAATACCTCGATCATCATAGCCTGGGTTTCGATGGGCATCTGGTACCAGAAGTAGCTACGATCAGTTTTCCAATACATACCCAATTCGGGGTGGCGAAGCGCCCGTTCGTTGAGCGAGGCCAGTATACGGCGCGCTGCATCTTTTTTATCGTTGCGGTGCAATACCAACGCCAGTAATCCTTGTTGGTATAGCCCTTTCTGCAGCCAGTATTTTTCGGCCTGACCGCGGTAGTAGTCCGCAATACGGCGCAAGTCTTTGTCTTTTTCCTGATAGGGATACAGCGATTTGGTGTACAGATAGTGGATGATCAGCTCATCGAGGTGATCGTCATCCCACTTTGTCAAACCTTTTTTAACGCTGTTTTCCAGTTCCTGATAGTGTTGTTTCACGCGACTATTGACGTATTCAAACCCCTTTTCTACGAATTGCCGGATGGCGGGATCTTCCTGCACGTCTTCGATACCGAGGTGATACAAGTGGCCGAATCCTTCGAGGATATACTGGGTGATATACCAGTTGTCGGGGCCGCCGGGGAACCAGGGTACGGCGCCGGCTGTGGTTTGGCGCTCGGTGAGTTTGGCCAGCGACGCTGAGCGTTCCTGGCTCATTTTATTCAAATCAAACAGCAGTCCGATGTTTTTCTTTTGCTGCGCCTCCTGCTGCGCTTCCAGAACCCAGGGTGTTTCTTCGAGCAATGCTGATTTGAGTTCCTGGTTTTTGCTGAGGTTGCTTTCCAACGCCGGCGTGTTTTTCCAGCTTTCAAAGACAGCCTTGATTTTGGGATAGCGGTTGGCTATTGAGCCGGCCAGGGCGTTGGCGTAGTAGCGGTTAAAGATCTGCTCGGTACACTCATAGGGATATTCCATGAGGTACGGCAGCGCCTGTACGGCGTACCAGGCGGGGTTGGAAGTAAACTCAAGGGCGTAGCGCTGGTGTTGCAGCGTATTCGACGCATCGGCTTGCTTGAGGCGTTCGAAGTGGAAAGTTTTGGTTTCCTTGCCTCTCACCGGCAGGGGCATGGTTTCGGTGACGAGCATGCGGTTGGTCAGCACCGGAAGCGCATTTTCCTCGCCGTCGGAGTACTGTCCGGCAGAAGCCGTTACGCGCCAGGTAACGGTTTGCACCTGGCCCGTGGGAATACGCAATCGCCAATTTGCCGGCGCCGATTGCCCGGCCTGGGCAGTAAATGGCAGCAAGCCTTGCGTGAAGCCGAAGACATCATCTATAGGCTGCATCGTAAGCGCGTCAAACAATTCCAGCCTGATCGATCCGGAAAGCGTCTTATCCGTGAGATTGGATACTTTTGCGCTAAACCACAATTCGTCGCCTTCGCGGAAAAAGCGGGGCGCATTGGGCAGTACCATTAATTCCTTTTGGGTAACTACTTCTTTTGCGTCAAACGCAAATTTGAGGTCGGTTGTATGGGCCATGGCGAGCAATTTCCAGCGCGTGAGCGACTCGTTCATGGTAAACCGCAGTATTACATTGCCTTCTGCATCGGTGAGCAGGTCGGGCATAAAAAACACCGTTTCTTTGAGATTGCGGCGCACCTGCACAGGCGGCGGCGGTGCAACCGGGGGTCCGCCGGCGCCTTCTTCTTCACCGTACACTATTTCCCTGGGCGGCATTGCCGGCGGCGGCGGCGCCATAGCGGCGGCAGCCTGGGGCGCCATATCATTCATTACCGACAATTGGGCTTTTTCAAACCTTCCCGGCGCCGCCGAATCGGCTGCCATTGCTCTTTTCACCATTCCGCCCGACATCCCCAGACTGCCGGGGTAAAAACCGAACCAGTTGAGGTAGGGGTAAGTGCGCACCGGAATATCTTTGGTGCGGCGCCGCAGCGGTTCGTTCGAACGGCCGGAACGCGGTCCGAAAGCAATGGCATTCCAGTTTGTGCGGGCGTAACCATAATCAGGGTAAGGATCGAAATACCAGTTGTGTTCAATAAATTGGTCGAGCGAGGCGTCGTACATGGCGGCAACCATTTCGGCGGCTACCCTTTCGCCATCGGGGCCGCTGATCTTGATGCGCCATTCTTCCTGCTGGCCAGGCCGCAGTTTGTCGCGGAAGGTGCTATACGTAATGTTGAGCTTTTTGTTCGACCAGGGTATTACTATCTTTTCTTCCTCGATAAGCGTTCTGTTATTCAACACTGAAACGAGGTGTAACATCAGATTGCCGCGGTCGTCTTCTGATATTAATTGTTGCCACTCGGCATACTCTTTTACATTCAGCCAGCCGGAGCGCAGCACCTGGCCCTGGCGTTCGAGTTCGTAATAGAAATACCTCGGGCTGTTTACCGAAATATACAATGAGGCCTGTTCTCCGGGCTGGTAAGACGTTTTCGACCACTGGCGCAAGTTGCTCACTGCTGCCGGGATTCGGCGGGCTTTTGGTTCTATTAGCGAAAAATACTTGACCGTTTCGATCAGATTACCCGCTGAATCGTTGGTTTTCAGGCTTACTGCATAATACCCTACGGGCAAAGTACTGAGGTTGACGCGCAAATCGTAGGCGCCGTTGCTGTTGACCGGTTGGGTAAAAACGCGCTCCTGGCGCGGCCAGCGGGTGATATCGTCTTCGAATTGATAGGCCAGCAGCGGAAAATAGCGCTGGTACTCCTCTTTAGTCAGGGCGTATTGGTCGGGCGCCTGCCAATAGCGATCGATAAAGGGATGGACGGGCGATTGCAGCCTGAATATTTCAACCGTAGCTTGCGAAGGCATTGCTTTGCCATCGAGGTTGGTAATGCTGACCGGGAAAACGGCCTGCGAAGTTTGTTCGAGTTGGGCAGGCACTTCAATATCGGCGCGCAACCCCACGTAGGCGAGTTGGTAAACGCGTTCCGCCGAGCGGGTTTCGCCGTTGATATCGGTTACGTCAGCGTATACGGTGAAGGCAAAAGCTGGGTTGCGACTGCGATCGGCGCTGCGGTCGGGCATCGCCTGAAAAGCAATTTCAAATTTGCCGGTTGCATCCGTTGTGGTTTGACCGTTGGTTATCTCCATAGGAGCGCCCTGGCCGAAAGGGGGCATAATTCTGCCGCCGCCCCACCAGGGCATCCAGGGGTAGCGCACTTCGCGAACCACCCGGTAGGTCACCTTGGCGCCGTCAACGGCGCTGCCGGCAAAAGCCAGTGCCTTGCCCTGTACTTTTACCTCGTCACCCAGTCGAACGTCGCCGGCCAGGCTGTCAATCGTCGTTTCGAAGCGGGGGCGCTTGTATTCTTCAACCTGAAAGGAAAAATGCCCTTCGCCGGCGCTGGACTGCAAGAACATAGTTCCCAACAATCCGCCGGTGGGGGTCGTAAATGCACCGTTGACCGTACCGTATTGATTAGTGGTAAGTTCCAGCTTGCTCGCCTCCTGCATATTAGCGTCGAGCAGCTTGATCGTCACTTTTTCACCTTTCACAATAGAGGGAACGCCTTTTGCATTGTTTTTCAGCACGATGGCTTTAAAAAACAACTGTTGCCCGGGCCGGTAAATCGCCCTGTCAGTAAAGATATTTGTGACAAATTGTTCCTGCGGTTCGTAATATCCTGAATAACTATAGAAACCTTCCAGCGGGAACAGCACGTCGCCGCCTTTGGAGAAGCGCACGCGGTAGCTGTCGTTTTTGATGGGGCATACAAACTTGCCGTCGTTGTCCGAAACGGCTTGTCCGACCTTATTATACAGTACGCGACGTTGCTTGTTATTGTATTGGCTGGTATAAAATTCAGCCGTTACGCCGGGCATAGGGGCGCCGGTTTGGCGGTCGGTCACCAGGAAAAAAGCGTCGCCGACACCTCCCTGTTGCTTGAGCGCGGCAATATTGGAAACATTGGTATACAAAAAGGCCACGCGCCCGGTTTTGTTGTTAAACCTGGCATTATCGGAGGCAATAACGGCATACATACCCAGGGCAAGCGGCGGCATGGCCAACTCCAGGCTATGAGGCTGATAATCTGACGTTGAAGGCAAATTGGCCGACCATTGGTGTACCGGCTTGCGCTTGTTGAGTTGGTTGTATATTTTTTCAAAATCCCAGGATTCGATATCCGATTGTTCGTTTGCCTCAATTTTGACCACTTTCACATACACCTTGCCGAAATTGCGATACTGCACAAGGATGGGGGCGTATTTGCCGGGCACATTAACCTGTTCGGTAGTAAGAAAAAGCTGTTTTGTCAAAATGGCTTCTTTCAGATAATCGCATTGGGAAGCGCCATAAGAACCGGGATAACGCCTGGCGGCTTCATCACACAACTCTTTGGCTTTCTTAAGTTCGAGGCGGTAAGTTTCTTCCTGGTTTTCCTGGTATTTGAGCCCGCGATTGTAGTGCCATTGGGCCATGGCATAAATAACTTCCGCATTGGCGGGGTGGGTGATATGCCGCTGATTGAGGCGCTTAAGCGCATCGAGGTATAGCGAGTCTTTGATATCCACCACCGACTTATTGAGCGCAAACTGCAGGCGCTTCAGGTCCACGTCAATCAGGGCGGCCGGGTCGGCGTCTTGCAAGCGCCAACGGATCAGCCGTTGAAACAGGAGCAAGCTTTTATACTGAAAAGAGGAAGTATCTTTGGCTGTAAACGAGAATGCGGCAAAATTGGCCGCATCGGCAAAAGCGGCATCTTGATTGATAAAAAACTTGTATACCGGTTCTGTGATGTATGTTTCTTCGCCGGAAAAGTGGTCGACAGCCCGGTGGGCCAGGAAGTCAAACAAGGTCGGACGCAGTCCGTCGCTGAGTTTGCCTTTTACGGTTATGGCTTCGATGGCATCCAGGGGGATGTCGCCGAGCCGGGGGTCGGAAATCGAAGCCATGTAAAGACTGTTGGCCTCACTCGCCAGTTGCTCCAATGACCAGGTCTGAACATCTTCGGGTTTATATTCTGCAATTTCCGTGCGGTTTCTGATGCGCCAGTAAGAGCTTTGTAAATACCCCCAGTATACTTCGGCGAGTATCGACTGCAGGATGGATTTTGCAGGAAAATCGGATTGAGCCGTTTCTTTTTGAAGTTGTTGAAGGGCTTTTTTTTCCGATTCTTCTTCCAGTTCATTAATATATTTCACCTGATACAACAGGCTTTTCACCACTTGCGTCGGGTTGTTGTCTTTTTTTGCCTTTTGGTATATGGCGACAACGCGATCGTAGGCTGAGCGGGGCAAGCCCTTCTGCTCGAGCGAATCGACGGTTTTCCAGGCCGACTTATACGGGTCGTTGTTAAATGACATGGTCCCCTGTGGTTTTTGTGCAATAAGGGCAGATGTAGTCAGAAAAAAAAGCAGCAATGTGCATGGGAGAAAGGACAGCCTCATACGTCCGGTTTTTGTTTTGCGGTCTTGTTACAATTCTTTTAAAGCATCACTCGTCACTCGTCACTAATAACTTATCAGACGATTAAAAAAGTATAATTGGCGGGCGAATAATCTCGAAAAGGCGTTAATTCTTTGTTAAGAATCGGGCAATATCGACTTCGGAGTCTAACTGTTTGCCATAAATCAACATATCGGCCATGTGTTTGGCCCAATAAGGGGCCAGTGAAGCGCCTTTGGTACCCAACCCGTTGAATATGGCGAGCTGCGGATATTGCGGGTGCCGCCCCAGAAAAGGCCTGCGGTCTTTTACCGTCGGGCGAATGGCGGAGCGGTGGTCTATAATCTCGAATGGCATGGTCAATACTTCGCGCAGTTGACCGACGAGGTAGTTTTTTCCCGGCAACGTGGGCTCGTCGCTATCGTAGCGGCGTTCGTATGTAGCGCCTACCCAGTATAACTCGTCTTCAGCCGGCCCAATGGGTATGATAAAAATACCTTGCTTGAGCATTTTGGAAAAAAAAGCGCCGGGGATTTTTACAATCAGAACTTCCCCTTTATCGCCCACAAAGGGCAGATAATTGAAAAAGGGATTGGAT
>DAINSQ010000176.1:0-9828 GCA_036741235.1 Saprospiraceae bacterium
AGCCGTTTGAAGAATAAAATCAATTTCTTCATCCAAGGCGCGGGGTTCAAGGCTGTGTGTATTGACGGGCGTATCGGTGGTGCCTGCAATGACTTTGCCCTGCCAGGGAACAAGGAACAACACCCGCCCATCATCGGTTTTGGGGATCATGACGGCGTCATCGCCCCCCAGAAAAGAACGATCAAGCACCAGGTGAATACCCTGGCTGGGCTGTATGGTGCTAGCCGCGCCGGGACGGTCCAGGCGCAGTATTTCATCGGTAAAAACCCCGCCCGCATTGACAACCACTCGGGCATGAATAGTAAGGTCTTTGCCGGAAATCCTGTCGCGCGCTTTTACTCCTGTGATTTTCCCCTCGGTGTTTTTTATAAAATCCTCCACCCGGCAATAATTAACGGCTACGCCTCCCCGGTCGATGATTGTCTGCATGAGGTTGATACCCAGGCGGCTGTCGTCAAACTGGCCATCGTGGTAGGTCACTCCCCCGCTCAGACCTTCGCGTCGAAGTAAGGGCAAGCGCTGCATTACTTGCTGTCTGCCGATTTTTCGAGACGGCCCCAACCCCAATCTGCCTGCCAGCAAATCGTAAATTTTCATGCCGGCGAGGTAGTAATACCCTTCCCACCAGGAATAAATCGGAATGATAAATGTTTGATTTCTAAACAAATGCGGCGCATTCACAGCTAACAATCCTCTTTCCTTTAGCGCTTCTATCACCAATAAAAAATTGCCTTGCGCCAAATACCGCACGCCGCCATGAATCAATTTGGTGGACCGGCTCGAAGTACCTTTGGTAAAATCGCAGTCTTCCAGCAGTACTACCTTGTAACCCCGGCTCACCGCATCAAGCGCCACGCCAAGGCCGCTGGCCCCGCCGCCGATGACGGCGAGATCCCAACCTGCCTCGCTTTCAAGCCGGGCCAGTTGTTGCAATCTGTGATAGTTGTATTCCATATTCCTGCTCAACCTGCCAATCTGAAAACCATTACAAGCCAAATTATTACCTATATCGCAGCCCGAAACCAAACGGGTACAGCGGTTTTTCCGAATCGTAGGGCACATCGGGTTTTTGCCTGCGCACGGCCTCCATGCTGGAAGGCAGCTCGAAGGGCAACTTGCCCTCGGGTTTGGCCTTGCCGAAGATCACGTCGAGCAGGGCAGCGTCGCTGGCGCCGTAGTTGGCCAATACGGCCCTGGCGGCGGCGTTGATCTCGGGGAATACCGCCGGGCGGTCGAGGTAGATGTCTACGATGGTCGGCACGGCTTTGCAGAGGTCAAGCACGTCCTGGAGGTCTTTGCCCTTGAAGTCGAGGTCGCCGTGGTGGAATCCCTTGGCGAAGGGAATATCGGTCTGCACGGGTATCCAGGGGGTGTTCAGGCGAATGATGGCGATGTCGGCCGCTTCGGGCGAGCCGACTACCGTGCCATATTGGGCCGCGATTTCGGGTCTGATGTTTTTTACATAAATCTTCAATTTAGCCGACTTAAGCGGCAACGCATTTTTTGGGTTTTTCAATAATGTGATCGAGCGGCGCTGGGCGATGTCGGCTTCTTTTTGAAAGGCCGGATTGCCGACGATGTCCGCAACTTTTGATTCATCAACAAAGGGATCGTCGAAGAGCCCCAACTGGAATTTCTGGCGCAATAGCCGCCGCACCGACTGGTCGACACGGGCTTCGCTGAGTTGACCTTCTTTGACGAGTTGTACGACGTGTTGCGGCAGACTTTCGCCGCCAAACTGGTCGACGCCGGCATCCAGGGCCTTTTTTACGCGCTCTACTTCGCTGAGGCGCTCTACGCCCCAGGCGCGGGCAGGCCAGGTGAAGGTGGGCGCCTTGATATCGGAGATGAGACCCCAGTCGGTACAGACTACGCCGTCGTATTGGTATTTTTCGCGCAACAACTTGGTGATGATGGTTTTATTAAACGACATAGCCACCTCTTCGTCGGTTTGTCCTACCGGTATGCCATAATAGGGCATGATGGCCGCCGTGCCGGCTTTGAAGGCCGCTTCGAAGGGAATAAGGTGGTAGTCGAAGTTGTTACCTGGATAAATCTGCCCCTTGTGGAATGGGAAATGCGGGTCGAGGCCCTCGTTTTGCGGCCCGCCGCCGGGGAAGTGTTTGGTCATGCAGGCTATGCCCTGGCGCAGGTCTTTGCCTTGCATGCCTTCGAGGTAAGCCGTTACCATTTTGGCCGACAAGTGGGCGTCTTCACTGAAATTGCCGCTGATGCGGGGCCAGCGCGGTTCGGTGGCCAGGTCGATTTGCGGGTGCAGGCTCTCGCGGATGCCCACGGCCAGGTATTCCTGCCTGACGATATCGGCAAAGCGGCGCACCAGGTTTTCATCGCCGATAGCCGCTAAACCCGGACATTCGGGCCACTGCGAGAAACCGCTGGCGGCCATGGCGAAGATTTGGTTGCTGAAATGGTTGCGTGGGTCGCTGGCAATGGTCACCGGGATGCCGAGACGCGTTTTTTCGGCAGCCCTTTGCAGGTTATTGTACCAGCGCGCCATGACGGTGGGATCTGAGGGGATTTGCCAAATGTTGAAATGGGTCATTTTAAGGGTGTTCATGTTGTCGACGGCGGCAGGCATAAAGGCGGCAATACCGTTTGCTTTGGGGGGGTTGAATTCAATGCTGCCGTCATTGTTAACGGCGGCGCCGTTGATGAACAGCTGCCCCGCTTTTTCTTCGAGGGTCATTTGCGACAGCAGGTCGTCAATCCGCTTCTCGATGGGCTGCGTATGATCTTCGTACACGTCTTTTTTTCCGTTGTGGTTGAGGTCGCGGTAGTTTTTCAGCCAGCCGTAGCTATCGAGCCAGGCGCCAAAGGCATCGAGCCATTTGTCGCTGGGCAGGTTTTGTTTTTTTGCGCCAAAGCCGTGGCCGCCTTTTTCATAAATATGCAATTCAACAGGTTTGCCGGCGGCGTTCCATTTATTGTAAAGTTCGGTGCTCTGCTTTTGAAAGCCAAAAACGTCGTCGCTGGTCACTACAATAAACAAGGGCATGGCATCGTCGGGTACTTTCGTCGGGTCGCCGGGTTGCAGGGCGGGATAAACCGGTACGGCAAAGTCGGGCCGGTTGGCCGGAGTATAGTCGTACATCGCACCGCTAACCACCGTGCCGCCGGCTGAAAACCCCATAATACCGATGCGGTTGGGCTTTACGCCAAATTCGGCGGCGTGGCTGCGCACGTATTCAATGGCGGCCTTGCCGTCGGCGATAGCCAGCGGAATGATGGGGCCGACGCTTTCCATAAACTTTTGCTGGCTAGCTACGCCGTTTGAAAATTCCATTACGCCGTCTTCTCCGGTAGGAACCAGCCTGTATTTGAGTACAAATGCGGCGATACCGTTTTTCACACACCAATCGGCCACCCAGTTGCCCTCGCTGTTGATGCTCAACGCATGAAATCCGCCGCCCGGTGCGATTATCAGCGCAGTGCCATTAGCAATGGCAGGATCGGGAAGGTAGGCGGTAAGGGTTGGCTTGGAAACATTGGTAATCACTTCCGTCCGCCAGATCGGAGTGAAGTACTGCCGCTCGGGGGTGTTCCAGACTATCCCCTGCGGCGCGGGCACAGACTGCAGGTTGATGACTTGCTGGGCGCTAGTCGCATTGACCAACAAAATAAAGACGGCCAGCCATACTATTTTTTTCATGCGCTATCATATTTTGGTGTAAACTATCACAAGGCGTTAAAAAAGCAAAGCCGGAAGCAACTCTTTTTTTGTTTTTTGACTTAAAAACACAATTTTTCGCTTTTTCCATAAATTTAGGTTTTTCCATCGTCGCAATTTTGTGGCTATAAACAATTGAATAAATGGTCAGAATACTGCCGCAAACCTTTTATGAAGATCCAGCCGTACGAAAAGTCCTGGTAGATGGACTTTCGTGTTTAGTCCACAAAAAACTGGAGGCCCCTGTATATGGGAAAGAAGGATATATATCTACACACGCCATGACAATGGTTTTGCAGGGTACGTTGCGCGTTGAAAATGAAGATGGCTTGTTTGAAGAAGTGCCCGCCGGAAAAATTGTATTATTACCCAAAGGCCTGTACACTGTGTCCGATATCCTGCCTAAAGGCGGCATTTTTGAGGCGGTGATGTGTTTTTATGAGCAAGATGTCATTCAGCAATTTCTCGACTCGCTGTTATTCCAGGGTGGGAATACAAAAGGAGTAAGCCATGCGGTTTTCCAGAGCAGTGACGACATTCGTTATTTTACCAGCTCGATTTTGCGACTTTATGGCGGCAACGTAGTAGCCAACCGGCAACTGACCAAAATGAAACTATTCGAATTGTTGCACCTCATATATCATTCCATTGCCGATAAGACGGTCTTCCCTACTCTGCTTGCTACGCTCAACAATAAAGAACGACGTAGCCTTCAGGAATTTATGGAAGCCAATTTTCATAAACCGCTTGGCATTGAGGATTATGCCTACCTCACGGGGCGTTCGGTTTCTACTTTTTCCCGCGATTTCAAGGCCAAGTTTGACGGCATCTCCCCAAAACAGTGGCTGATCGAGAGGCGACTCGAAAAAGCCCGCGGAATACTTGCCCAAAACCATATCAGCAGCATTTCGGAAGTGGCCCTGGAGAGCGGTTATGAAAATATACCGCACTTTATCAAAGAATTTCACAAACGATTCGGCATTACGCCCAAACAATTTGTAATTCAAACCAGAATACAATCTGGCGTTTGATAGCTGAAGCAATTGAAATTTATTGCCGACGAAGAACGGTATCATGTAACCCGGTTTAGCTTTTCACCTAAATATTTCAATAACCTTTTTCCATCAATTAATATCAATCATGAGCAAAATCGCAATCGTAACCGGCGGCAGCCGGGGACTAGGGAAAGACATGTCTATGGCTATTGCCGGCAAGGGTCTGGACGTCATTATAACTTACAACACCCAAGCGGATGCCGCCAATGAAGTAGTGGAAGCTATCCGGGCAATGGGAAAAAAAGCTGTCGCTTTGCCGTTTAATTTATTGCATATGAAAGAAATAGACAGCTTTTTGTCCGCTCTGTCAACGGTATTAACAAACGAATTCGAAGGGCGAAAACCCGATTATCTTGTTAACAACGCCGGCATGGGCGCTACCATACCAATGGCACAAGCTACAGAGGAACAGTTTGATGATTTTCTGAATGTGCATTTTAAAGGCGTTTATTTTTTGACCCAAAAATTATTGCCCCTGATGAACGACGGCGGCGGTATTATTAATATCTCCTCAGGTACTACCCGGTTTAGTAACCCGGGTTACTCCCTTTATGCCTCCATGAAAGGTGCGGTAGAGGTGTTAACCCGGTATATCGCCAAAGAATACGGCAGCCGGGGTATCCGGGCTAATGTAGTTGCACCCGGGCCCGTTGAGACAGATTTTAACAATGCCGCCATACGTAATAACCCGCAATTGAAGACTATGCTCTCTAACCTGAGCGCACTGGGTAGAGTGGGCAATCCCGACGATATTGGCGGCGTAGTAGCCTTTTTATGTACAGAAGAAGCCAAATGGGTGAATGGCCAGCGCATAGAAGTGTCGGGCGGTATTCACGTATAAGTTTGTTTGAGATCATAATGAAAGTTTATTTCGGCTCTGCTCAGCAAAGGGTTTGTAACTGCTCTTCCTGTCGTTGAGCAGAGTTGAAATGAACGACTCACAATGTTCGTCATTGCTCCGCTCAACAAATGAAGGCAGACTTTGGAAAACCGCGCTCAAATGCGGGAGTGAGGGTGAAGGGTTACGAATCCAGGTTCATAAGTCAGGAACCGTCAACCCCCATACCACTATAAAACAAGTTTGCCGTTTGCAATGTTATGCCGGTGAAAAGTCCTATTTTTGCATGTCATTTTCCTAACCAAATCGGCATACCCTAGCATTATGAGCAAAATAGCTTCCTTCGACCGCTTCGTCAATCGCCATATCGGCATCAACGCACAGGAATTACAAGAGATGTTACAGGCCGTGGGCGCTTCGAGCCTCGACCAGTTGATCTACGAAACGGTGCCCGATAATATCCGCCTGCAACGCGAACTCAACCTGCCCGATGAGATGTCGGAATACGAGTACTTGCAGGAACTCAAACAAACCGCGGCTAAAAACAAAGTATTCAAGTCGTATATCGGCATGGGCTACCATGGTACGATTACGCCCTCGGTGATCTTGCGCAATATTTTCCAGAATCCCGGCTGGTATACCCAATATACCCCGTACCAGGCCGAAATTGCCCAGGGCCGACTTGAGGCGCTGCTCAATTTCCAGACGATGACGAGCGACCTCACCGGACTGCCCATCGCCGGCGCTTCGCTGCTCGACGAGGCTACCGCCGCCGCCGAGGCGATGTTTATGTTCCATACCCATAAAAATAAACGCGCAAAAGATGAAACCGCCGATGTTTTCCTGGTTTCCGACAAGGTGCTGCCGCAAACAATTGACGTGCTGTATACCCGCGCCAAACACGTGGGCATAGAAGTGGTGGTCGGCGACTGGCGGTCGTTTGAATTCAACGAAAAGGTGTTCGGCATCCTGCTCCAATACCCGGATAGCGAGGGCGCCGTGGAAGACTATCGCGCCCTGGCCGAAAAAGCTGCAGCCCACGAGATTTACGTGACGGTCTGCGCCGACCTGCTTAGCCTGGCCCTGCTCACGCCTCCCGGCGAGTGGGGCGCCGACGCCGCAGTGGGCAATACCCAGCGCTTCGGCGTACCAATGGGCTATGGCGGCCCTCACGCCGCGTATTTCGCAACCAAAGACGACTTCAAACGCGTTATCCCAGGCAGAATCATCGGCGTTTCCGTCGACGCACACGGCAAACCCGCCCTGCGCATGGCCCTGCAAACGCGCGAACAACACATCCGCCGCGAAAAGGCGACTTCAAATATCTGCACGGCACAGGCCTTGCTGGCCATCATGGCAGGCATGTACGCCACCTACCACGGCCCCGAAGGCATCAAAGCCATCGCCGTGCGCGTACATACGCTGGCGCAAATGCTCGACGCGCACTTGCAAGCGTTGGGCTACAAACAAAAAAACGCCCACTATTTCGATACGCTGGCGATTGAAGCCGACGGCGCTTTGCAGGCCAAAATCAGGGAGGCCGCATTGGCGCAGGGCATCAATTTTTACTACGCCCAGGACTGCGTCCAAATCAGCCTCGACGAAACGACTACACTCCAGGACGTTGAGCAACTCGTAGCGCTGTTTGCAAGTATAAAAGGCGCGCAGGCTGCTTTCAAAAACGAAGAGCCAAAACATTTCCAGATACCCGCGGCTTTGCAGCGTGAATCGGCTTTCTTGACCCACGCCGTTTTCCACAGCTTCCACACCGAGTCGAAGATGATGCGCTACATCAAGCGCCTCGAAAACCGCGACTTGTCGCTCACGCTGTCGATGATCCCGCTCGGCTCCTGCACCATGAAACTCAACGCCGCAACCGAGTTGCTGCCCGTGAGCTGGCCCGAATTTGCCAATATACACCCTTTTGCTCCACTCGATCAGGTGCAGGGGTATCGCCAGATTTTTACGGAACTTGAAAATTATTTGTGTGAAATCACCGGCTTTACCGGCTGTTCGCTGCAACCCAACTCCGGCGCACAGGGCGAATATGCAGGTCTGCTAACGATACAAGCCTACCACGAATCCAGGGGCGACAACCATCGCAATATTGCATTGATCCCTTCTTCGGCTCACGGCACTAACCCTGCCAGCGCCGTCATGGCCGGCCTCGAAGTCGTGGTAGTCAATTGCGACGACCACGGCAATATCGACGTGGCCGACCTCAAGGCCAAAGCAGAGCAATACCGCGACCGCCTTTCCGCGCTGATGGTCACCTATCCGTCTACCCACGGCGTTTTTGAAGTGCATATCAACGAAATCTGCGATATCATCCACCAAAACGGCGGCAAGGTATACATGGACGGCGCCAATATGAATGCCCAGGTGGGGCTCACGAGCCCGGCAACCATCGGCGCCGATGTGTGCCACCTCAACCTGCACAAAACTTTTGCTATTCCGCATGGCGGCGGCGGTCCCGGCGTTGGGCCTATCTGCGTCAACGACAGCCTCAAGCCTTTCCTGCCCAAACACCCGTTGGTGGAAACCGGCGGCAATCAGGGCATTAAGGCCGTATCGGCGGCGCCCTGGGGTAGCGCAAGCATACTGCTTATTTCTTATGCTTATATCAAAATGCTGGGCAAAACCGGCGTGACGGAGGCTACCAAATACGCTATTCTGAATGCCAACTACATCAAGGCACGCTTGTCGGAAGCCTATCACGTATTGTATGTAGGCGACATGGGCCGCTCCGCCCACGAGTTGATTGTTGATTTGCGCCCCTTCAAGGACTTTGTCAGCGCCGAAGATGTCGCAAAACGACTTATGGACTACGGCTTCCACGCCCCTACCCTGTCGTTCCCGGTAGCCGGTACCATCATGATTGAACCCACAGAAAGCGAGAGCAAAGACGAACTCGACCGCTTTTGTGACGCACTGCTGGCCATCCGCCAGGAAATCGACGAGATCGCCCGCGGCGAAGCCGACCACGACAATAATGTGCTCGCCAATGCCCCACACACGGCCGAGGTTGTGAGTGCCGACAACTGGGCGTACCCCTATTCGCGCGAGAAGGCTGCCTTCCCGCTGCCCTATCTGCGCCAGGGTTACAAGTTCTGGCCCTCGGTGAGCCGCATCAATAACGCCCACGGCGACCGCAACCTGGTTTGTACTTGCCCGCCGATGGAAGCGTATATGGTGTAAATTTCAGGTTGTAGGTTGTAGGTTGTACGTTTGTACTTCCAAAACAACCAACCTACAACTTACAACCTACAACCTACAACTATGCACAAAATATTCCTCGTTTTAGCCCTGAGTACTGCTGCGAGCTGCCTCAGTGCCCAAACAGATATCAAGCACAATTTCAACAACTGGGCCTTCTACCTGGGTCAGTATAAGCTTAGCGACAAGTGGGGGATTCACCTCGACATCCAATACCGCACCGACGAGCGCATTGCGCGCGCCAACCAAAACCTCTTGCGCGCCGGCTTGCAGTACTACTTCAAACCCAACAGACACCTTACTATCGGCTACGCCTATATCAATACATACAACGCCGGTATTGACGATTACCTGCACGAGGATCGCATTTGGCAGCAGTATATAGCAGTCTGGACGAAAGGACAGGTCAATATGACGCACCGCTACCGCCTGGAACAGCGTTTTGTTGAAAAAAGCGACGGCAGCGACGCTTTTGGTCATCGCTTCCGTTATTTCAATCGCACCCTTTTTGAATTAACCAAGAACCCGGAGAAGAAGCATCCTCTCTACCTGGCTTTACAAGACGAACTTTTTTTCAATTTCTTTTCTCCTGATATCAACGGCCAGTTGATTGATCAAAACCGGTTTTATCTAGGCCTCGGCATTTTTCAGCAACGCCTCAACCGCCTGGAGATCGGTTATATGAACCAGTGGATTAACCCCGCCCGGGGCGGCGACGTGATGAATCATATATTGCAACTGTCGCTGTTGCATACGCTGGGGTTTTGATGTGCTGATGGGTTAATGTGCTGATGAGTTAATGTGCTGATGCGACCGAAGGGAGTCCCGTACCGACTGCAAGGAGGTCGGGATGCTGATGCGACCGAAGGCTAACGAAGTGAGTCCCGATTGAAAATCGGGGGAGTCCCGTACCGACTGCAAGGAGGTCGGGATGCTGATGGGTTGATCGTTATAATTATTTAATTATCAGCAAATTAGCAAATCAGCAAATCAGCAAATCAGCAAATAAGCAAATCAGCAAATCAGCAAAT
>DAINSQ010000177.1:0-9792 GCA_036741235.1 Saprospiraceae bacterium
CAGTGGGGAGACCTGGCCAACAAGCTGGGTAGTGTTGTGGAAGATATTGTATTCCCTGCATCTCGGCCAGTACTGGAAAAATATTTTGCCGAACCAATCCCTTTTATTTTTATCCATGCCGTTAAGAAAAATAAATCTTTGAGGCTGGAAGGGGAATTTGATGTTGTGGCTGTTGGCGACAAACACGTCTATGTTATCGAGGTAAAAACAACGCCAAGGGCCCAGTATCTACATGATTTCGAAAAGAATCTGGCTAGATTCCGCAAATTATTCCCAGAGTACAACCACCTCGGGTTGGTTCCTGTTTTTGCCGGACTGCGATTCGAAGTGCCGTTTATCAAAAAAGCTACGGAAAAAGGCATGTATGTGATGGCTTACCGGGAGTGGGAGTATATGGATATTCTCAATTTTGACGATTTATCTCCCGAAAAAGCTACCAGATATTGACTTCCGGCGTCAGGCTAATTCCAAATTTATCTTCTACGCTTTTAATGATTCTTTGGGCCAGTCCGTATACTTCCTTGCCCGATGCGCCGCCGTAGTTGACCAGTACCAGCGCCTGTTTTTCATAACAGCCTACGTGACCTTCGCGGAATCCCTTCCAGCCGCATTGTTCGATAAGCCAGCCGGCAGGTATTTTGATCTGCCCGTCGGTTCCCGGAAAGTTTACAATATTCGGATGCTGCTGTTTGAGCGCTTCAAATTGATCAACCGGTATTTCCGGATTTTTAAAAAAACTGCCGGCATTGCCTAGTTGTGCCGGATCGGGTAATTTGCTGCTGCGAATGCGAATAACGGCATTACTGACATCGCGAATGGTGGGTTGTTTTACACCCATTTCTTGTAATGTTTCCTGGATGGCGCCGTACCGGGTATTCAGGCGGTGTTCGTTTTTGGTTAATTTAAGATACACCTTAGTAATACAGTATTCGCCTTTTGCTTCTCGTTTGAAAATGCTGTCGCGATAGCCAAACCGGCAATCATCGGCATAAAACACGAGCTGGTTTTTGAAATACAGCGGGAAGGTTTCCAAATGGTGAAAAACGTCTTTTAGCTCAACGCCGTATGCCCCTATGTTTTGAATAGGCGCTGCGCCGACAGTACCGGGTATCAGCGACAGGTTTTCGATGCCGCCCAAATCTCGTTCCAGACACCACAGTACCAATTGATGCCAGTTGACGCCGCCGCCTGCGGCTACAATAACATGAGTTTCTGTTTCTTCTTCGATAGTGATCCCTTGTATGTTATTGTGAATCACTATGCCCATAAAATCGTCAGTAAGCAAAATGTTGCTGCCGCCACCCAGGATGCGCAGGGGGAGATCACGGATCTCCCATAATATGGCGGAGAGCGCCTCCACACTATCTACCGAAGAAAACATATAGGATCCTGCATCAATGCCGAAGGTGTTATATGCCTTGAGAGAATAATATGGAGGATGAGCCATAAAGTGCGTGAAGCTAATTTGACGAATAAGATCAATTGTCGAAGCGCAGACTGCTGTGAATAATACCGCCGCCCACTACGTGGTCGCCTTCGTAGAATACGGCTGATTGCCCTGGGGCAACGCCTTTTACGTTGGCAAAAAACTCCACGGCTACCGTGGCGCCGGCCTCGGCGTTGAGTTTACTCAGTGCGCCTTCATCTTTGTAGCGGATTTTGGTTACCACTTCCAAATCTTGCGGTATTTCGGCGTATTTCATCGAATTGACGCGCACCACCCGCATGCCGTTGCGCACCAGGTCGTCAAGCGAACCCAGTACAACAGTATTTGTTTCGGGGCGGATTTCGGTGACAAACATGGGTTCGCCGAAGGCCATGCCGAGGCCTTTGCGTTGTCCGATGGTGTAAAACGGATAACCCTGGTGTTGCCCAAGGATTTCGCCTTTGGCATTCACAAAATTGCCGCCTTTCACCTGCGCTTCCAATTCCGGGATGCGGTGTTTGAGGAAACTGCGGTAGTCATTGTCGGGGACAAAGCAGATTTCGTAGCTCTCGGCTTTTTTCGACAATTCTTCGTAGCCGAAATCATGCGCAATCTGGCGTACCTGGGGTTTGGTGAGGTGGCCCAGCGGGAAACGGCTGCGATGCAGGCATTCCTGACTTAGCCCCCACAATACGTAGCTTTGGTCTTTTTGCTCGTCGGCAGATTTGATAATGAATTTTCTGCCGTTGTTTTCGCCGATTTGCGCATAGTGGCCCGTGGCGATAAACTCGCAGTCGAGGGCGTCGGCCCGATGCAACAGGGCATTCCACTTGATGTGGGTATTGCACAACACGCAGGGGTTCGGCGTCCTGCCTGCAAGGTATTCTTCCACAAAATTATCAATCACATAATCGCCGAATTCATCGCGAATGTCAATGATGAAATGATGAAAGCCCATGTTTACGGCCACTTGCCTGGCGTCATTGATCGAATCGAGGCTGCAGCAGCCGGTTTCCTTTTTTGTAGCGCCCGAATTGGCATAATCCCATGTTTTCATGGTGATGCCAATTACTTCGTATCCCTCTTCGTGCAGGAGCATGGCCGTGACGGTACTGTCAATACCGCCGCTCATGGCCACCAGCACTTTTCCCAGTTTACTCATTATATGATGCTGTTGATACTAACTTTTTTCAAAAAACCGTTCACAAAGGTACAATTTTGCGTCGCCAAAAGTTCACCGCAATATCTACTTTGAGCGTTCAAATGACGCCCGACTTCAGGTTGATTAGTTTGCACATTGGCCGCAGAGCGGTTATCTTTGAGGTTTTGTAGATCAAATTAGCTATCCATATGAAAAACCATTGCTTGTTTGCACTTGTCATCGCTTGTCTGAGTACAGCTTATCAATTACCCGCCCAGGAACCCGAATTTGGCTACGCCTCTTATTATTCTGACGATTTCCAGGGCGGCCGCACTGCCTATGGCGATATTTACGACAAAAATAAACTAACTGCCGCCCACAAGTTTTTCCCCTACGGCGCTAAAATCAAAGTGACCCGCCTCGACAATAAAAAGTCGGTGGTGGTGACGGTTACCGATAAAGGCCCTTTTGTTAAAGGCCGCGTGGTCGATTTGTCAAGGGCCGCCGCCTCGCGCCTCGGCTTGATCGAAGATGGTATCGCAGAGGTAAAAATCGAACTGGTGAGTTTGCCAAAAAAAGACGACGAGCCGGAAAAAACTGTCGATGCCGCCGCCGATGCCGCCGCCGGCGTTGAAGTAGATCCCAAAGACCCTACCAGTTACACCGAAGGGGCCGACCGACCGCGCATCGAAGGCGCCAAAGCGGAAACTGGCGGCGACGCCCCTGCCCCACCCTCAATTACCAGTACGGAAAAAGCAAAGGCCGCCGAAAAACCAAAAGCTGAAAACGAAGAAACCGAAAAGCGGGAGACCAGAGAGGCCGCCAAAAAGGAGTCCCGCCCCGATGAAACGGAAAAAAAACCGGCTTCAGCCGATAATACTTCCCGCCTGGTTGGCAAAGATTATTCTGCCTACGGCTTATACAAAATACGACTGGAAAGACCCTCGCGCAAAGGCTACGGCGTTCAAGTCGCCTCCCTGTCTAACCACGAAAATATGATGAAACATGTAGCCGACCTACAGGCCAAGTGGTTTGATAATGTGCTGGTGAGCGTCGAAAAAGGCGATAGCAATAATGCCATTTACAAAATCATTCTGGGGCCGTTTGATAGCGAGTCTGCGGCCAAAAATTATCAGGCCAGCATCAAAAAGAAACACAAAATGAACGGCTTTGTGGTGAATTTAACCGAGATAACTTACTAAGGCAGATTCGGTTGTCGGTTTAAGCAGAGTCCTATAGTCAACAGTGCAACAAAAAGGACTAAAATTTAGTGCCTTAGTGTGGTTTTTGCGCCTTTGTTAAAGAAATAACTCATGCCCCGGCTATATACCACAAAGGCCCAAAGGGCACGAAGTACCACTAAGGCATGGATCCCAAAGCTCCAAAACCGCTGCCGGTCTGAAAGTCCAATAGTCCCAAAGTCGCACAGTCGAAAAAAAAAACGGCCGCCCTTGGTAAAAGGCGGCCGTTGTACATAATGGCATATTCCTATGCAGGAACTAGAGCTGATTTAACAGTTTTGATGATGCGGGCCGTCACGCGATAGGGATCGGCGTGCGAGGCCGGACGGCGGTCTTCGAGGTAACCTTTCCAGGTTTGCGCCGTGGATACCGGAATGCGGATAGACGAACCGCGGTCGCTCACGCCGTAGCTAAACTTGTGGATCGACTGGGTTTCGTGCAAGCCGGTGAGGCGGTAGTGGTTGTCAGAGCCGTATTCGTCGATGTGGTCTTTGTGTACGGGGCGGAAGGCTTCGCAGATGGCTTCGAAAAGTTCTTTGCCGCCCAATTCGCGCATTTCCATATTCGAGAAGTTGGTATGCATACCCGAGCCGTTCCAGTCGCCTTTGATGGGCTTCGGGTGCAAGTCTACGTGAACGCCGTATTTCTCAGCAGTGCGGAACAACAGGTAGCGCGATACGACAAGATCGTCGGAGGCTTTTTTTGCGCCTTTGCCAAAGCACTGGTACTCCCACTGCCCGAGCAATACTTCGGCATTGATACCGGTGATGCCCAATCCGGCGGCTAAACACAGATCGAGGTGCTCTTCTACGATCTCACGGCCGGCTACATTGCCTGCGCCGACGGCGCAGTAGTAGGGGCCCTGCGGGCGCGGGAAGCCGTTTTCGGGGAAACCAAGGGGCATTCCGTTTTCCGACAAGACATATTCCTGTTCAAAACCAAACCAATAGTCGTCGCTGTCGTCGTCAATCAAATAGCGCGTATTTGAAGCATGCGGCGTACCATCGGGGTTGAGTACTTCGCAAACTACCAACCAGGCGTGGTTACGGCCGGCATCGGGATAAACGGCTACCGGCTTGAGCAGACAGTCGGATGAACGCCCTTCCGCTTGTTGCGTCGAGCTGCCGTCAAACGACCATTCGGGCAATACTTCCAGTTCGCCGAAATAGGAGTCAAATTCCAACACTTTTGTTTTGCTGCGAAGGTTGGCTTCGGGTTTGTATCCATCCAACCAAATGTACTCGAATTTGAACTTTGCCATTGTTTTGATATGTTTGTTTGATGTTGAAAATTTGTTGTAGGTTGTAGATAGGTTGTAGGTTGTAGGTTGTAGGTTGTAGGTTGTAAGTTGTAGGTTGTAAGTTGTAGGTAGAACTTAACGTAGAACCTACAACCTACAACCTCCCAATACCGGCACAAAAATAAGACCGCTAGTTTTTGATGTAAAAGACGAGTTTTTGCGGTCATGTGAAGTCTATTGGGTTTGTTTTTTAATTTAAAAAATTGATAATCAGATATTTGAATTTACAAATTTTGTTATGGCCAATTCGTCAAAAGACCAGTTATTTTCTTTGATCAAATCGCTATCCAAGGCGGAGAAGCGCAACTTCAAGTTGTATGTGCACCGCTTTGAGGGCGCGGGCGAGTCGAGAAAATATATCCAGTTGTTTGACGCATTGGATAAAATGCCGGAATACGACGAAGAGGGCATGTTTAAACGCCTGCCCCATATCCAGAAGCAACACCTGGCCAACCTGAAAAGGCATTTATACAAGCAAATCCTGATCAGCCTTCGATTAATTTTTATTCAAAAAAATATAGATATTGAAATCCGGGAGCAGATCGATTTTGCGCGCATCCTCTACGGCAAGGGCATGTACATGCAGGCGCTGAAACTGCTGGAGCGCATCAAGCACATTGCCATCGAACACCACCAGGATATTCTGCACCTCGAAATCCTGGAATTCCAGAAGCTGATCGAAGCGCGCCATATTACGCGCAGCCGCCAGGTGAAAAATAAAATGGAGAACCTGCTGGAAGAATCGTCGCGGCGCAGCGCCGTGACCAATTACACCAGTTTGCTGTTCAATTTCAATATCCAGGTCCACGGCTGGTATATTCAGCACGGCCATGCCCGCAACGAAAAAGACCGTCAGGCTTTGCAGTCGTTTTACGAACAACACCTGCCCCGCCACGGCCCTACGACGAAGCTCACTTTTTTTGAAAAAGCCAATTTGTACCAGGCGCAAATGTGGTATCACTACATTTTGCTCGACATGGAAGCCTGCCGGAAAAGCGCCGAGGCCTGGGTGTTGCTGTTTGAAGAATCGCCCATGATGCGCGAAAAGGACCCCGACCTGTATATGCGCAGCCTGTACTACCTGTTGGTGACGTTGTTTTTTCTTCGCGACCGCTAGGCTTTTCAGCGCTATCTCGGCGATTTCGAAGCTTTTTTCGATTCGCACAACGAGCAACTCAACGCCAATTCGCGCACCATTGCATTTGTTTACCTCAACCTGTCGCGGCTTAACGCCTGCCTGCTTTCCAACGATTACCGGCAAGGCGTGCAACTAATCACCGATATTGAAGCGGCGCTGCCGCAATACGAAAATTACCTCGACATTCACCGCAAGCTTTTGTTTTTTTATAAATTTGCTTACCTTTATTTTGGCTTTGGTCAATATGACAAAGCCCTGGACTACCTCAACGATATCATCCTGCTCAAACATGGCTACCTACGCGAAGACTTGCACCACAATGCCCGGCTGCTGCAATTGATTTGCCATTTCGAACTGGGCAATTACGATTTGCTCAACTACCTGATGCCCGCCGTACAGCGCGCTTTCAGCAAGGGCAAGGAGGTGAGCAAGGTGCAACGCCTTACGCTGCAATGGCTCAAAAAACTGGCCGACCTTCCCCCCGGACAAACCAAACCCGCTTTCGAGCAATTTTATACCCAGTTGCAGGAGGCGGTGAAAAGCCCCTACGAACAGAAAGCCCTGCTGTATCTCAATGTGCCGGCGTGGGTGAGGGGGAGATTGGGGGAGGCAGTGAGAGAGTGAGGGAGTGAGAGAGGGGGTGAGAAATGTATAGCGTCATGATAGCAAAAACCGCCGGCGCCCAACGGGCGCAAACCTATCCCCTGCTCGCGGGGGTGTCGCGCGAAGCGTGACGGGGGTGGGGCCTCCGCGTAGCGCCCCGGGCCTCCGGTGAGTGCAGGGCAACTCCCGCCCCGGAGTTTTGAACCAAGATGTGGAGATGCTGAAGGATGTTGAATGTTGGATTTTTGATTATTGATAAAACCAATTAACCCTTGTCAAATGAAAACGCCATTTCTCATTCGCCTTTGGCGAATTGGCTGGGTGTTTATCGCCCTCAGCCTATGCCACCATCACCTTATCGGACAGGCCGACACCACGCAGGAAGCCGTAGAAACCCTGTTGCTCGCTGCCAACGACGAAGTCGACGTCGATTACGCCGACCTGGCGGAAAGCCTCGAATACTACCGGCGCCGGCCCTTAAATCTCAACCGGGCCTCGGAAGAAGAGCTGCGCGAATTGCGCCTGTTATCAGATATACAAATCGTAAATTTCGTGCAATACCGGCAGGTTGCGGGTGAATTGCTGGCGCTGGAAGAACTGCAGGTTATTCCCGGTTTCGAGCCGGCAGTTATTCAGCTGTTATTGCCGTTTGTGACCCTGGCGGAGACGGTCGACCGGGGGGCGGCGCTGTGGCGATCGCTGCACCAGGGCAAAAAAACTGTGTTTATGCGCTGGTCGCGCAACCCGGCGCACCGCGGCGACTATACCCTGGGCGACCCCAGTCAGGTGTACCTGCGCTACCAGCACCTGGGCGGCGTGGCAGCCTACGGCTTCACCGCCGAAAAAGACCCCGGCGAGGAATTATTCCGGGGCAGCAACGCCAAAGGATTTGATTTTTACTCCTGGCATCTTTTCCTTCGGGAGCCGCTGCGCGGCATCAAAGCTGTAGCGCTGGGCGATTACAGCCTGAACATCGGACAGGGGCTGTTGGCCTTCACCGGGTTTGCCGGCGGCAAAAGCGGACTGGTCACCGGCATCAAACGCAATAGTCCTACCCTGCGGCCCTACAGTTCCGTCAACGAAGCCAACTTCCTGCGGGGCGGGGCCGTCACCGTATCGCCCCTGGAAGGCCTCGAACTCACCGCCTTCGCCTCCTACCGCCGCCGCGACGCCAACCTGGTGCGCCCCGACTCACTGGCGAGCGACACGATAGCGCCATACTTCACCACCCTCGACTTCGACGGCCTGCACCGCACGCCCGATGAACTCAACGACCGCCGCGCGGTGGCGTTTGGGGTTTGGGGCGGGCGGATGGCCTACCAACGGCAACGCTGGCGCATGGGGGCCAATACTTTGTTTCAGCAGTTTGAATATCCCATGTTGCCCCGGGAGCAATTGTACAATCAATACTACTTCCGGGGCAGGCGGCTGTCGAATTACAGCCTCGACTACGCCCTGTGGTGGCGCAACCTGCACTTCTTCGGGGAAAGCGCCATGAGCGGCAACGGCGCCGTGGCCACCGTCAACGGACTACTCGCCGGCCTCGACCGCCGGGTGGATCTGGCGGTGTTATACCGGCGTTATCCAAGGCACTACCAGGCCCTGCTGGCCAACGCATTTGCAGAAAACAGCCAGCCCCGCAACGAAAGCGGGCTATACATCGGCATCGAAGTGCGGCCCTTGTCGCGGTGGACCCTGAGCGCCTTCGTCGACCTGTGGCGCAACCCCTGGCTGCAATACCTCATCGACGCCCCCTCCGACGGCTGGGAGTACCGCTGCCGCCTTACCTACATCGAAAAGCGGCGGCTGGAGGCCTACCTCGAGCTGCGCAACAAACACCAGGCGCTGGGCGTAGACCGCTGGGACAATCCCCTCGACTTCGTCATATTGAGTCAGCGCACGCAACTGCGCCTGCACCTCTCCTACAAGCTCACCAAAGCCCTCGAATGGCGCAGTCGCCTCGACCTGGGCTTCGCCGACAACGACATCAACGAGCGACAGCGCGGCGTAGTCATCTACCAGGATTTCCTGCTGAGGCCCATCGGCTTTCCCCTGTCGTTTACCACCCGCCTCGCCCTGTTCGACACCGACGGCTACGCCGCCCGCTTTTACGCCTACGAAAACGGCCTGCTCAACAATTTCGCCATCCCGGCCTACTACGACCGCGGCATGCGGTTCTACATCAACCTGCGCTACCGCCCCGCCCGGACGGTCACGCTGGAACTCCGCTACGCACAGACCTGGCGCGGAGAACACGTGTCGCAAGCGTCAACGCAAAAGCAACTGAGTGTACAGGTGAGGTGGGCGTTTTATTGACGTTGGATGCTGGATTTTGATGCTGAATTTTGAAATTCAGTGAAATCCACAAAATCCGCGTAATCGTGATTCAGACACGCCCCTTTTCGCCATCGAACAGCGGCGGAACAAGGACGTAGAGCCCCCCGGAGGCACGATATTCGCGCCTGCGGCGCGTACCGCGGAGGCCGACACCCCCGTCACGCTTCGCGTGCCACCCCCGCAAGCGGGGGATAGGAGGCGCCCTTTGGGCGCTTACGGTGGTTTTTGCTATTGGGGCGTGTACTGCCCGGGGTCTCCATGCACTGAGCAGCGCCTCTGCCACTCCTATCCCCCGCTTGCGGGGCTGGATCGCCGAAGGCGAGCCGGGGTTCCTCCTATCCCCCGCTTGCGGGGGTGGATCGCCGAAGGCGAGACGGGGGTGGGGCCTCCGCCTGGCGCCCCCGGGCCTCCGGTGAGTGCGAGGCAACCCCAGGCCCCGGGGTTTTGAACCAGGATGCGGAAGGATGTTTGATGCTGGATTTTGGATGCTGGATGTTAGAATTCCGTGAAATCCCAAAAATCCGCGGAATCCGTGATTCAGACAACTGAGATGCCCCGTAAGACCTTATAAGGTTTTGGAAACCTTATAAGGTCTGAACCGGGTAT
>DAINSQ010000178.1:0-9666 GCA_036741235.1 Saprospiraceae bacterium
TGTCACCCTGTCACCTTGTCACCTTGTCACCCTGTCACCCTGTCACCTTGTCACCTTGTCACCTTGTCACCCTGTCACCTTCAAAAGCATCTTCGCATTTACCTGAATACGCAGCGAAAGGCCGAGGTGAGTTAGTTCTATCAAAAAATTCTTGTGTTGTTGTTCGAGCAGCTTGCCGCGCAATCCGGTGAGGTTGCCGGCAATAATCTCCACCTCGTCGCCTGGTTGGAATTGGTCGAGGGGTTGGGTATCTACCTCAATACCCTCGCCGGTGACGCGTTGGAGGATAAGGATTTCGGCTTCGGGAATAGCCACCAGTTGGCGGCTAAAGCGCACGAAGTTGAGCACATCGGGAGTTTCGAGCACCGGGACGTAATCCTTTTTCGCTATTTTTACAAAAACATAGCCGTTGATAAGCGGCAGTTCTACGTGTTTGATCTTGCGGGTATAGCGGCGCGTATACTTGAGCAGCGGCACATAAGCCTCGATCTGTTTTTCCTGCAAGCGTTTGCGTACGAGTTTCTCCCTTTTGTGCAGCGTATACACGGCAAACCATCGCGGCGTTGCCTCGTCAAGGCCGACGCTATTTTGGACAGCCGAAGAGCTTGCGGAATTGGGAGATGTATTCAACGATTGCAATGTCATCAGTTTTACAAGCGCCAATATAACAAACCGTCATCTTTTGGTTTGGGATAAATGGCTTTCAGGTCGACCAAAATTGGATTTTGGGTCATGATGCTTTTGAAATAGGGAATAGTCAGCTGGGTATAGTCATCGTGAGCGACTGCGACGATAACAGCGTCGTAATCGTTCGAAATATTGTCTACGAGCATCAATTTATATTCGTGGGCCAACTCGTTGGGCGATGCCAGGGGGTCGGTGACGTGCACGTGGATAGAGAAATCCATGAGTTCGCGTACCAGGTCGGCCACCTTGGAGTTGCGGATGTCGGCCACGTTTTCTTTGAAGGTGATGCCCATGACCAGCACTTTGGTTTGACTCGGATTTTTGCCGCGCTGGATGAGCATTTGCACAACTCTTTTGGCGATAAAGGCGGGCATGCCGTCGTTGATACGTCTGCCGCTGAGGATCACCTGCGGGTTGTAGCCCAGTTGCATCGATTTGTGGAGCAGGTAATAGGGGTCCACGCCGATACAGTGGCCGCCGACGAGCCCCGGAGAAAAGCGCAGGAAATTCCACTTGGTAGCGGCGGCTTCGAGTACTTCCTGGGTGTCGATGTCCATGCGGTCGAATATCATAGCCAACTCGTTCATAAACGAGATGTTGAGGTCGCGCTGGGTGTTTTCAATCACTTTGGCGGCTTCGGCGACTTTGATAGTGGAGGCTTTGAAAACGCCGGCTTCGATGATGGCGCCGTAAACCAGAGCTACTTGGTCGAGCGCTTCGGCATCATTGCCGGAGACGACCTTCAGTATCTTTTCGATGGTGTGCTCTTTGTCGCCCGGGTTGATGCGCTCGGGCGAATAGCCGATCTTGAAATCCTCGCCGAGGCGCAAGCCCGACAGTTCCTCCAGTATCGGCAGGCAGTCTTCCTCGGTACAGCCGGGATAAACGGTAGACTCGTACACCACATAGTCGCCTGCTTTGAGAATTCGGCCTACCGTTTTGGTAGCGCTGATCACGGGGCGCAGGTCGGGCACTTTGTGTTCGTCGACGGGCGTGGGTACGGCCACGATATGAAAATGGGCCTGGCGGAGGTCTTCGGGGTTGGCTGTAAATTCGATGTCGCAGCCCTCAAAAGCGCTTGGGGGCAATTCTCGCGAGGGGTCTTCGCCGCGGCGCATCATATCGACGCGTTCGGCGTTGATGTCAAAGCCGATAACGCTGAAGCGGCGCGCAAAAGCCAGGGCCAGCGGAAGGCCTACATACCCCAGGCCGACAACGGATATTTTCCTGGATTTATCCCGAAGTGTTTGATAAATATTCACTGCTAAATCGGTTTTGGGCGCTTACTGCGCGAAAAAAGCTTTTATGGCGTCGCAAATATACGTCAACATTTCTTCAGTCAATTCGGTGTGCATAGGCAGCGACAATACCGAGCGGCAAAGGTAATCTGTTGCCGGCAGTTTTTCAATGGTATTGGCCATACTGTTTTTGTAAGCTTCCTGTTCATAAAGCGGCACGGGGTAATAAATCATGGTCGGAATGCCGCGCTCCTGGAGGTAGGCCTGGAGGGCCTCGCGGCGGTTGTCTTTGACAATCAGGGTGTATTGGTGAAATACGTGGGTAGAATTGTGCTGACGCGCAGGCGTTTGCAATTCCGGCATGCCGGCAAAAGCGCGGTCGTAGAAATCTGCGGCAGCCTGGCGGGCGGCGGCAAATTCGTCGAGGTGACGCAATTTGACGTTGAGGACGGCGGCCTGCACGGAGTCGAGGCGCGAGTTGACGCCCACCAGGTCGTGGTAGTAGCGCTTGGTCTGGCCGTGGTTGGCGATCATGGCGCAGGTATCGGCCCACTTTTTGTCGGCAGTGGTGATGGCCCCGCCGTCGCCGTAGCAACCCAGGTTTTTAGAGGGGTAAAACGAGGTACAGCCGATATGGCCGATGACGCCGGTTTTTACTTGCCGTCCATCGCTGTAGGTATAGGTAGCTCCGATGGCCTGGGCGTTGTCTTCCACTACCCACAGGTTGTGCCTGTTGGCCACTTCCATGATGGGCTCCATGTCGCAACTTTGCCCAAACAGATGCACGGGCACTATTGCCTTGGTGCGCGGGGTAATGGCCTTTTCAATAATATCGGCGGTGACGTTGAAGGTATCGGGATCGACGTCTACCATTACAGGGCGTAATTGCAGCAGAGCGATCACTTCTGCGGTAGCCACATAGGTAAAAGCCGGCACGATCACTTCGTCGCCGGGCTGCAAGCCAAGGGCCATCAGTGCTATTTGCAGGGCGTCGGTGCCGTTGGCGCAGGGCACTACGTGGCAGCCGCCCAGGTAATTTTCGAGTGAAGCCTGAAACGCCTTCACTTTGGGGCCGTTGATGAAGGCGGTGGTGTCGAGTACTTCCAGAATTTCACGGTCGATTTCCGGTTTGAATTTCAGGTATTGCGTTTTCAGATCGACCATCTGTAGTTGGAAAGGAGGTGTAGACATATATTGTTGGTGATTTTGTCGGTTTTATAAATGCTGCATGGCTTTTTGCGCTATGGTTTCTCCAATGGCCAGTGAAGCGGTGGCGGCAGGGGAGGGGGCGTTGCAGACATTGATCACTTGCTTTTTTTCGAGAAATAAAAAATCGTCGATGAGGTTGCCCTGGGGGTCGCAGGCCATGGCTCGCACGCCGGCGCCGCCCCGGTGGAGGTCGTTTTCGCCGACTTCGGGTATGAGGTGCTGTAATGCATTGACAAAAGCTGTTTTGGAAAACGAGCGATGCATCTCGTCGAGCCCGTCGCGCCAGTATCGGGCGGCAATTTTGCGAAAGCCGCTAAACGCCAGCGTTTCGGCGATTTCGGGCAGGTGGATGTCCCAGCGGCTGTAGCCTTCGCGGCGGAAGGCCAGCACCGCATTGGGCCCTGCTTCGATGCCGCCGCCGATTTTTCGGGTGTAGTGCACGCCGAGGAACGGGAAATTGGGATTAGGCACGGGGTAAATCAGGTTGCGCACCAGGTATTGCTTGTCGGGGTTGAGTTCGTAGTATTCGCCGCGGAACGGCAGTATGCGCACCTGCGACTCCGGCATGGTCATAGCCGTAATTTTATCGGCATACAATCCCGCACAATTGATCACCAGTCTGGTAGAGAAATCGCCCGCAGTAGTCAGCACGGTTGCCGCATCGGGTCGCAGTTGTACGTCGAGCGCTTTGGCGCCGAAAACGGCCTGCGCGCCGCGTTGAACGGCCTGCTCCAGGTAGGCGGCGGCCACTTCGGCGTAATTAACGATGCCCGCCGAGGGCACGTATATCGAGGCAAGCGCCTGTACGTGGGGTTCTATTTCGCGGGTCGCTTCGGGGCCGAGTTGTTGAAGCCCTTGCAAGCCGTTGGCGACGCCCTTTTCGTATATGCCGCCGAGGCGATGCACTTCTTCGGGGCGGGTTGCCACAATTACTTTGCCGCAAATTTCGTAGGGCACCTGGTATTTGTCGCAAAACGCTGTGAGCGCCTTGTGCCCCCGGCTGCAATGCACGGCCTTGGAGCCGCCGGGTTTGTAGTAGATGCCGGAATGGATCACGCCCGAGTTGTGGCCGGTCTGGTGCCGCGCCGGGCCATCTTCTTTGTCGACAATAGTGATGCTCAGCCCCGGTTGCTGTTCGCTGAGCTGAAAGGCGGTTGCCAAACCTACGATTCCCGCACCAATAATGAGGACGTCAGAAGTCATGTCTTTCTCTCGCTTTTTCCTGAAGGCTGATAATCAGCCGGTAGACTTGTTTGCAGTATATGGGATGGTAGGCGCCGGATATGAACATAGTTGCTTGCTGAAGTTGGAATGCTTTTTCCGATGGGCAAAAATAGGGATTTTTTTTGGTATTTTCCCCTTTTAAAACAAGAACAATGACAAATGAGGTACGCGTTTTCCTTTATCCTGTCGGCGATTTTATGCCTTGGCCCTTTGGTTTTGACGGCTCAGAGCAACGAAGGCTACACCTTTTGGCTGGGTTTTATGACGCACCGCAACCCGGGGCAGAATACCAAAGTGGTTATGATTACGGCTAAAGAAGCCACCAGCGGAGTGGTGCGCCTGCCGCTGCAAAACTGGCAGGCCAATTTTCAGGTGGCCGCCAACGATGTGGCGGTGATCACCCTGCCCATCACCGCCGAGGCCGTCGCTTCTGAAAGCATCGAAAAACGCGGGGTATTGGTGCAATCCCAGGGACCGGTGTCGGTTTATATGCACCAGTATTCCACTTTTCGCGCCGACGCTTCGCTGGTGCTGCCGCTGGAATCTATAGGCACAGAGTACTACGCGGCGAGCTATCGGAGCTATCAGCAGAATACCGAGGTATATCCTTCCGAGTTTATAGTAATAGGCGCCCAGGACAATACGACGGTCACCATGACGGTCAGCGACAATACCAAGGGCGGCCGGCAACCCGGCGAAACTTTTTCAGTGGTGTTGAATGCAGGCGAAAGCTACCAGGTTCAGGCCGCTGCCGGCTCAGATGACCTGACGGGCTCAAGAATTACAAGCGACAAACCTTGCAGCGTTTTTTCCGGCAATGTGTGGACGGGCGTGCCCGCCGGCTGCTCTTATCGCGATAACTTGCTCGAGCAAATGTACCCGGTGGCTACCTGGGGCCGGCAGTTTGTGACCGTGCCTTTTGCCTTCGGCAATTACGATCTGTTTAGGGTGATGGCCGCCCAGGATCAAACAACGGTTCAGGTACAAGGCCAAAATACGGATACCTATGTGTTACAAGCCGGCGAATTTGTAGAGTACAATCGCTCGGAGGCCACCTGGGTGAGCGCCGACAAACCCATTGCGGTTATTCAATTCAGTATCGGCTCTAATTGCACCAACCACCCCGTAGGCGACCCTTCGATGGTTTTTTTGAATAGCGTGGAGCAAATCAGGGATACGGTAACGCTGTACAACTCTCCATTTGAAAATATTGTAGAACACTACCTCAATATCGCTGCCCGCACCGGCGATATAGACAATATTACGCTTGACGGGGCGCCGCTATCAACGCTTGGCGCCAATATAGAGCCATTGCCGGCAAATCCGGATTTTTCGATCGCGACGATCCGGGTGAGCGCCGGCGATCATACCCTCATTTCTGCCGGTTGCGGCCTCAATGTGATCGCTTATGGTTATGGAGAAATGGAATCTTATGCATATAGCGGCGGCGCCAACTTCCGTCCGCTCGATGCCAATCCTATCCCCATTGGCGGTTGCCTGAATGATACTATCGCTTTCAACTCGGGATTACAGCCCCCCAGGTATGCTTTTTTGTGGGAATTGGGCGACGGAACAACTTCTACTGCCGCAGCTTTTGAGCACCGCTATGCCGCCCTCGGCGATTACCCGGTGCGGCTTATTGTGTGGGATCAATGCCTGAATCTGGTGGATACGCTTACGCAAATACTGCGCATTACCCTGCGGCAGTCGGTGAGTATAAGCCCCGATGTTTCAGCCTGCGTCGGCCAACCAGTGAGCGTCACTGCCGCTGATTTGCCGGGGGCTACCTACCTGTGGACCGGCCCCGGCGGCTTCCTGTCGACCCAACAAACCTTGTACTGGCCGCAGGCTGCCACGGCGCTGAACGGAACGTATTCGGCGATAGGTACTATTTCCGGATGCTCAACCTATCCGGCTTATTTACAGATGACCGTATTTGAGCTGCCCCGTCCCGATTTGGGGCCCGACACCCTGTTCTGCCCCCGCTCCATTATTAATACTTATACATTAAGTCCCGGCGATTTCAGCATATACCGGTGGCAAGACCAATCGCAGCTTCCCGAATATAACGCCTCGGCAGCGGGAGTGTATTGGGTAGAGGTGACCGATGAAAATGGATGCCAGGCTATCGACAGTATCAGCATCAGGGAGCGCTGCCCGACAAGGGTATACATCCCTAATGCCTTTAGTCCCAATAGCGACGGCATCAACGATAGCTTCGGCGTATTCGGCACGGATATCCAATCGCTGGAGCTGCTCATTTTTGACCGCTGGGGCGGACAGGTTTTTGCCGGCAACAACGTCAACACTCAATGGGACGGCACGGTGGGAGGCAAACCGGCCGGCGCCGGCGTTTATGTCTGGTTGGCTCGCATTACCGGTTATTCCGCCCAGGGCGAGTTGTATGAATCGGTGCTTTCCGGCGACGTGACGCTGGTGCGGTGAGAGGGTTGTTTATAGGTTTATAAGTTTATGGGTTTATAAGTTTATGGGTTTATAGTACACTCTTATTCATAAACCTCCCGACTTCCCTTCGGTCAGTACGGGACTCCCCCGACTTTTAGTCGGGACTCACTTCGTTCGCTCTCAGTCGTATAAACTATTAAACTTATAAACAAACCTACAACCTACAACCTACAACCTACAACCTACAACCTACAACCTACAACCTACAACCCACAACCTACAACCTACAACGGATTTCACACCGTCATCTCCCGCGGTGCAAAAACATCGACCTCCACCTGATTGCGCAGCAGATCCTCCATCGTTTCGCGTTGGCGGATGAGGTAATCCTTGCCCTCGTGCACCAGCACCTCGGCGGGTCGGAATCGCGAATTGTAGTTAGAGGCCATCGTAGCGCAATAGGCGCCGGCGTGTTGCATACAGAGGATATCGCCTTCGTTGATTTCGGCGATGCGGCGGTTGGCGCCGAAGGTATCGGTTTCGCAAATATAGCCCACCACCGTATAAAACCGGGGTTTGCCCATAGGCTTCGACACATTGATAATCTCGTGGTAGGCATCGTAAAACATAGGCCGGATCAGGTGATTGAGCCCCGAATCGAGGCCGGCAAAAACCGTAGAAGTAGTTTGCTTAATGACGTTCACCTTGGCGAAAAAATAGCCGGCTTCGCTGACCAGGAACTTGCCCGGTTCGAAAATCAGGCATAAATCGCGGCCGTATTCCTGGCAAAAATGATTGAATCGCTCGGAAATTTTTTCACCCAACTCTTCAATATCCGTTTCAATATCGTCGGTTTTATAGGGCACCTTGAAACCGCTGCCGAAGTCGAGGTAATCGAGCTCCTTGAAATCTCGGGCAATGTTAAACAGGATCTCCGCGCCGATGAGGAAAACATCTGGATCGAGGATGCCCGAACCGGTGTGCATGTGCAGGCCCTCCACCTTGAGCCCCGTGGCTTCCACAATGCGGTGTACCAGCGGCATCTGGTGGATAGAAATGCCGAATTTGGAGTCGATATGCCCCACCGAGGTCTTGCGGTTGCCGCCCGCCATAATATGGGGGTTGATGCGAATACAAATGGGGATATGCGGGTACAATTGCCCGTATTGTTCGAGAATAGAAATATTGTCGATATTAATACGCACGCCCCGCTCAACGGCCATGCCTATTTCTTCGATGCTGACGCAATTAGGGGTATAAATAATATCCTGCGGCTTAAAACCGGCCTTGAGCCCCAGCATAACCTCCTGGATAGAAACCGTATCCAGGCCGGCGCCCATATCCTTGAAAAGTTTGAGAATGCTGATATTGCTAAGGGCTTTGCAGGCATAATTGATGCGCAGGCGTTTCACCTGAAAAGCGTCGAGCATGCGGCGGTACTGCCGTTGCATAATTGCGCTATCATATACATATAGCGGACAATCGTATTTTTCACACAAAACCAGCGGATCAACGCCGCCGCTGAGCAAATACTTGTTGTTGTCCAACAGCATCATAACCTGGTTATTTATTATTTATGGTGTAAAAATGTGCGCAAAAATAGCGATATTGAAAACGCAACGCTACTTTTTTTGTTTCGCTGCCGATTATGACGTAAATATTATGATGGCGTTACACGCCAAAATGTATTATTGTCGCATCATATTATGGTAAACGCAAAAAGGCTACCCAGGTGAATGAAAAGGAGCTCATAGCCGCATGTATGCAAGAGGATCGCAAGGCGCAGCAAGCCTTGTACGACCGCTATGCGCCTGTGATGTATGGGGTATGCAAGCGCTATCTGAAAACCCTTGAAGACGCCGAAGATGTGCTTATTGAGGCTTTTTTCAAGGTGTTCTCGAATTTAAGCCAATATAAAGGCGAGGGCAGCTTCGAGGGCTGGATCAGGCGCATTGTCGTTAATGAATCGCTGATGTTTTTGCGCCGCAATCACCATTTTCAACACATGGTAGAGGTAGATAATGCGGCAGGTGTCCGGATAGTGCCGACAGTGCACGAAGAACTGGCCGCCGGGGAAATTCTCGATCTGCTCGATCAATTGCCGATGGGGTATCGTACAGTGTTTAATTTATACGTATTGGAAGGCTATAAACACCGGGAAATTGCCGATCTGTTGGGAATTAGTATCAATACGTCGAAATCGCAACTTATCCTGGCCAAAAAGCGACTGCGAGAGATGATCGGCGGACAGGAATGGCCGGCCGAGGAATCTTACACAGATTTGGGAGATTTACAGGATGCACAGGATTGACGATGGGGTTAACAATAAAATATTAAAATGCCATGAGACGTCAAAAAACATTGTTTGATCTCTTCAGGGATAACGCTCACAAATTGAATGAAGCGCCTTCGCGCCAAACCTGGCAGCGGCTGGAGGAACGGCTGGAGAAACGCCGCCGTCGCTCCTTGCAGTTGCGTATCCGGCATATGGCCATTGCCGCGGCTATCAGCGGTATTGCTATACTGGCCGTGCTGGCCGCTATGCTGGCCGATAACCGCCAACACAATAATACGGTTTATCAGATAGAGTCGCTCGATCAACGCGATGTCAACGAGGAGGCCCTGGAGGCAGTCGCCTTTTCACGCCGGATTTCACTGGATAAACCCGCCGCTATCGCCGAAGGACAAGCCGGCCAACGACTGGTGCCAAGGGGAATGTAGACGGTCCTCCATTCTCGAACATGCGACTCGCAACCATGCACACCCCACACCCCACAACCTACAACCCACAACCCAAACCTACAACCTACAACCCACAACCCAAACCTACAACCTACAACCCACAACCCACAACCCACAACCTACAACCTACCTACAACCCACAAACCTACAACCTACAACC
>DAINSQ010000179.1:0-9652 GCA_036741235.1 Saprospiraceae bacterium
GCGCGTTCGAAGGTACGGCGCGTATCGGTGGTATCTATCGCGACCAATGGGGGTAGGGCTTTATGAAAAACCAGTTTACTACCCCCGCCATCTACATCGATGCGCCGATCATCCGCGGCTTCCGGCAGCAGGACTGGGTGGGTGTCGGTTTTTTACTGGTACAAGACGAGGCCGGTAGCGCCCGGCTGCAAACCAACGTGAACGCCCTGTCAGCCTCTTATCACCTGGCACTTAACAAAAATCGCAGCAGCGTATTGACCCTGGGTATTCAAGGCGGAAGCACCCAGCGCAGGGCTAACCTCAAGGGTTCAGCCCAGGGCAATTTTAATGAGGATATCACCTTCGAAGAAGAAATCCCCGTCGAATTAGGCGGCGGAGGCCTCAACCCCGGTACCAGCCAGGATCGCACCGGCGACCGCAGCACGAATTTCCTCGACTTCGCCGTGGGACTTATGCTCCGTACTCAAGTGGGCAATAATATGCCCCTGGAAGTCGGCGTCACCGCCGGGCACGTCAATACCCCTCAGTATGCCCTGGCTACCGCCGGCGGCAGCACAGGCGTAGACAAACCGATGCGCCTCAGCGCCCACGCCCGCATGGAATTGCCCGTCAACGATAAATGGAGCGCCACCCCCACGGTGCTCTGGCAAAATACGGCCAAAACCAATGAAATAGCACTGCAAGGTTGGGGCAATTATAAACTCAACCAGGACTTTACCCTCAGAGGAGGCCTCGGATACCGCGTTAACGACGCCGCTAAAGTATTGCTCGGCGGCGATTGGAAAGACCTCCGCGTTGCACTGGCCTACGACCTCAACCTGAGCTCTAACCCGGCAGAGGTTTATCAGGGCGGCTTCGAAATCGCAGCCTGGTATATTCTCAAAATTTTCAAGAAACCGACGCTCAAACCGGCTATCCTTTGTCCGAGATTTTAACTTATTCTTAAGCAACATTTTATCCCTAATTTGCTTTAAAAAGCAGGAAACACTACCAACAATATGCGTGATATGAAACGTTGGCTCGCAATAACTACCCTCCTGTTCACCTTTACAGGCCTGTCGCAACTCCAGGCGCAACCCCTGTCAAAGTCGTCTTATGAAACTACGCTCCAATTGGCAGCGGAAAAGATGGCTGAACAGGACTACTACAACGCCCTGGAGCAATACGAGAAAGCCTATGAAGAGCGCAAAGACCGGGAACTTACCCTCACTATCGCTCAACTGCACTATTTCCTGCGCGATTACGAAAAAGCGGAACGCTGGTACGACCGCTTATTGACGCGCGACAAGGACAATAAATACGCCGCAGAACGCTTCGTATACGGCCGCGTGCTTAAAATGACCGGCAAATACGATGAGGCGATCTCTGAACTCCAGCGCTTCGTCAACGAAACTACCGACCCTAAACTCAAATTGCTGGCGCAAAACGAGATCATCGGCGCCGAATTGGCCAAATCGCTGCCCGACGGCGCTAAAGGCGTGAAGGTTGAACACCTCGGCAAAGAAGTGAACGCCCCGCAATCAGAGTACTCTCCCGTGCTCTACCGCGACGGCAAAACGCTCTATTTCGCAGCGTTTAACAAAGACGACGCCAAAGAAGTGATTGTGGTTGACGATAAAAACAAAGAAACTCACCACGCCAAAATTTTTACTACCAGCAAAGGCGAAAAAGGCTGGACGGCGCCTAAAGTCCTCGACGAAAAAATTAACCGCCCCGGCTTCCACAGCCCTAACGTGGCTTTCTCCGCCGATGGCAAACGAATGTATTTTACCCGCGTAGAACTCAAAGGCAATACGATCGGCTCCAGCAAAATTCATGTGAGCGAAGGCGGCGACGGCAACTGGCTCGGCCCCGTGGAAGTAGTCGGCATTAACGGCGAATATGTCGCTAAACATCCCGCAGTAGGCGAACTCTTCGGTAAAGAAGTGCTCTTCTTCGTGTCTAATATGGACGGCGGACAGGGCGGCGACGATATTTACTACGCTACTTATAAAGGCGACGGCACTTTCGCCGACCCCGTCAACCTCGGCCCGAAAATTAATACCCCCGGAGATGAGGTGACGCCCTACTATCGCGAAGGCACCCTCTACTTCAGCTCTACCGGCCACCCCGGTATCGGCGGCTTCGATATTTTTTACAGCGTGTGGGACGGATCTGCCTGGAGCGACCCCAAAAATATGGGTAAACAATACAATACAAGCGTTGACGATCAATACTTCTCTATGGATCAGGAAGGCTATAACGGCTTTTTTGTGTCTAACCGCTTTATCTCGGGTACTACCAAGTCGCTCAACGGAAAAAATTGCTGCGACGATATCTATTCCTTTTCTATCGCTAAACTCTACGCTGACCTCGTAGCAGGCGTTTTTGACAATAACAAAAAACCCCTCAAAGGCGCCAGCGTTGCACTGATGGAAATGACCAACAATACGCCCGGCACCCCGGAAATTAAAACAAGCCAAAACGGCAATCGATTCGACTACGGCCTCAACCTGGAAAAAGCTTATATGGTGGTGGCCACCCACCCCGCCTATTTCCCCGATACGTTCCAGTTTAATACGGTAGGACTTAAAGAGTCCAAATCTTACGAACACCGCTTTTTCCTCAAACCGCGACCGGTTGAACCCGAATACGATACGATTACTATTGAGGAGCCCTTCGTGCTCGAAAATATTCTCTACGATTTTGACGACGACCGTATCAAACCCGAAGCAGAAGAGGACCTGAAGGTGGTGCTCGGGTTGATGCAACAGTATCCCGATATGAAAATCGAGCTGGGTTCGCATACCGACTTCCGCGGTAACGATACCTACAACCAGGAGCTGTCGCAGCGCCGCGCCGAATCGGCCCGCCGCTGGCTGATGCGCAACGAGATCCCCCGCACTCGTATCGAGGCCAAAGGCTACGGCGAATCAGTTCCTAAAACGGTCTCCACAAGATGGGCTTCGCAGTATAATTTCCTGAAAGAAGGCGACGTGCTCACGGAAGAGTATATCACCAAACTGGCCACTGAAGAGCAAAAAGAAATTGCCCACAGTATCAACCGCCGTACAGAGTTCAAGATTATCGCAGGCCCTACCAGCGTGACGATCAAGCGCACGGAGCTCAGGAAACCGGTACAACCGCAGCCGAACACGACAACGCCCAAGACCAAACAGGCGCCGAAAGAAAAAAATAGCCTTATTCAGGCCGCACCTACACATAATAACCTGGATACGGTGAAAGTTCACCAGTGGTCGTCGCTCTATGGCAAGAAAAAACTGAAGGGCGTTCCTATTATGCAATTCGACCAGCGCTTCGTGGAATTCGGCAAGGTAAAAAAAGGCGAGAAGCGCTACTATACCTACCGCTTTACCAACCGCGGGGATACCGATCTCAAAATTTCGGTGATAACGGCTTGCGAGTGCACTACGGTTGATTACTCTACCAAACCGGTCAAACCCGGACAGCGCGGCGAGTTCAAAATCACTTTTGACTCAACGGAAAAAGACGAATCTGAAACTATCGATATCGATATTATGCTCGAAAACAGCGAGCCGGGCACCGGCCGCCCAATTATGGAGACGGTGCGCTATAAATTCGATCTCGTTAAATAACTTTTGATTCAAATTTACGCTTGCGATTGGGTTTCCACCGAATGGAGGAAACCCAATTTTGTTTAAACCAAAGCATGGACGTTATCTGGCAGGCAGTATGGGGGCAAATTACCGCCTTCTCATGGGTAGAATGGGCCGCTACGCTGATCGCATTAGGCTATGTATGGCTCACGTCTCGCCAACAATCCCGGGGCTGGTGGTGGGGCGTAGTCAGTTGCGCCTTGTGGGCTTACGCTTCTTTTTTTCTCTATCAATTGTACCTCGATGCTATCCTTCAAATCTTTTACGTGGTCATGGGCGTCTGGGGCTGGTATCAATGGAAATACGGCGGCGTCGGCAACGATGAATTGCCGGTGAGCAGCCTGCCTTTTTTCAGCCATGCTCTGCTTATTGGTATGGGAGTTGTGGCAGCTGTGCTGCTGGCCTGGTTTTTTGACACGCAGACGCTTAGCGCGGCCCCCTGGTGGAACGCTCCACTGACTGTATTTTCCATACTGGCCACTTTTTTATTGATCAAAAAGAAATGGGAGGTTTGGATATATTGGATTGTTATTGATATAGCCTATGGCGTATTGTACAGCATTCAGGGCGCCTGCCTGTTTGCCCTGGTCATGATGATTTATGTGGTAATAGCTGTAAAGGCGCTTTCGTCGTGGCGGGCCGGTTTTCAAAAAAGGAGCTAATCCCGGCTGCAAACTGATTCATACAACGCCATCATCTGCGGCGCCGTCACCTCTGGAAGAAAACGCCGGGAATAGGTATATCCCTCATCAGTGATGTATTTCCGGTAAGCGTCATCGCCGAGAATGCGGGTGATGCCGTCAGCAATTTGCTCGGCACTTCCCGGGTCAACCAGGCAGGCGTGGGGGCCGGCGGCTTCCGGCAGGGAGGAAACGTTGGAGGTGATTACGGGCGTATAGCTCCACTGCGCCTCCAACACGGGAATGCCGAAACCCTCGCAATACGAGGGGTAAATCAGCATCTCGGCGAGTTGATAAACGGCGGGCAGATCTTCATGTGATGGATCAGCCAGGTGTATCCAGTTGTCAAGCCGCTGCCGGCGAACATAATCCAGCACCTGACGCAGGTAGTCTTTGCCTCGCCCTACTACAACCAGCGGCCGGCGGTCGGCAGCAGGAATCAGCGCCATCGCTTTGACAACCTGAAGCAGGTTTTTGCGCTCGATAACCGAACCGACATACAGCAAGAATTGCGGGGGCAACTGGTAGCGCAGCCTGATCTGTTCCAGCCATTGAGGCGTTTGGCGTTGTAGAAAGCGTTCGTGGCCCGATTGGTAAATTACATGGATCTTTTCCGGGGCGATATCAAAGTAGTGTATGATGTCGCGCCGGGTACTTTCGCTGATCGCAACAATGGCATCAGCATTGCGGCAGGCATGGCGAAATTTGAACGAATAAATCTGGCGATCAACCCAGCGGTATTGTTCAGGATAACGCAGGAAGATGAGGTCGTGAATGGTCACAACGCTTTTGATACCCAACTTGCGCAAGCCGAAGGGTATTTCGTGGCTCAGTCCATGATACAATGAAATATGATCGCGGCGCAACTGCCGGCTTACGCCGATACGCCGCCACCATGCTTTGAAAGGGCCTTGAGGCGTTCGCACCGAAAAGGCCGGATCGTGGAGAAAATATTGGGTTTCACTATTGGACTTGACGCGCGGCGTATACAAAAAACAGGCCTGCTCTGGATAGTGAGTAGCCAGATTGCGCAACAGGGTGCGGCTGTAGTTGCCCAATCCAGTGTAGTTATTAAACAATCGCTTGGCGTCAAACCCGATATTCATATATACTCGCTTTCTTCGATAAACAAGCGAGGGTGTCGCTCAAACCTGGTGCGAACTTTTCCCACCCGGCTTGCGAGACACCCTCAACATGAGCTTATGCGAAAAGACGAGGTAAAGGTAGTATTATACCGCGAAACTTTCGCCACAACCACACGTACGCGCAGCATTAGGGTTATTAAAGACAAACCCTTTGCCGTTTAGCCCACCCGAAAATTCCAATGTAGAATTGAACAGGTAGAGAAAACTCTTGAGATCGGTAACAATTTTGACGCCATTGTCTTCAAAAACCTGATCGTTGGGTTTTTCTTCGTTGTCAAAATCCATCTTGTAGGTCAACCCGGAGCAACCTCCGCTGGTCACCGATACGCGCACGAAATAATCGGGGCCGATGTGTTCGCTTTGTCTGATCTCGTCGATCTTTTGTTTAGCGCTTTCCGCTACGTAAACCATAGCACGATGACTTTGAGATACACGTAAAATAGGCGACCCGGGTTAGTGCGAGCTAGCCTCGGCAGTAACCTCGATGCCGTTTTTGATCTGGTAATCGCGGATGGCGGCTTTTATGGCGTCTTCTGCCAAAACCGAGCAGTGAATTTTCACCGGCGGCAAAGCGAGTTCCTCCACGATATCCATATTGTCGATTTGCAGGGCCTGATCAATCGACTTGCCTTTGAGCCATTCGGTGGCCAGTGAAGACGAAGCGATAGCTGAGCCGCAGCCAAAAGTTTTGAATTTGGCGTCGACAATCGTATTGGATGACGGGTCCACCTCGATTTGCAGACGCATCACGTCGCCGCATTCAGGGGCGCCAACCAGGCCGGTACCGACCGTATTTTTCGATTTGTCGAGGGTGCCCACATTTTTCGGGTGCTTGAAGTGGTCGAGAACTTTTTCTGAATAAGCCATGATACTGAGTATTATGGTGTGGATGAATAGATTTGTTGATATGGTTTGAATTAGTGTTCCTGCCAGCTCACCGAATTGAGGTCGATGCCTTCCTTGTACATTTCCCAAATCGGGCTCAGGTCGCGCATGTGGTTGACGCCCTGGGTAAGTGCCTGGATGGTGTAATCAATATCTTCTTCGGTTGTAAATCTGCCCAGGCTAAAGCGGATCGAAGAGTGGGCCAGGTCATCGCCAAGGCCCAGGGCGACCAGCACGTAGCTGGGCTCGAGGGATGCCGAGGTACAGGCTGATCCTGAAGAAACGCCGATTTCCTGGTTAAACGTCATCATCAGGCCTTCGCCTTCCACGTGTTTGAAAGACAGGTTAGTCACGTGGGGCATACGGCTATCGCGGGCGCCGTTGAGGTAAACCTCTTCGAGGTTAGACATCAGGGCCACTTCGAGTTTGTCGCGCAGGCGGCTGAGTCGCTCGGCGTCCTGTTGCATTTCTTTATGGGCAATTTCAGCGGCTTTGCCGAAGCCCACAATACCGGGTACGTTAAGCGTACCTGAACGCATGCCGCGTTCGTGGCCGCCGCCGTCCATCTGGGCGGTAAGTTTCACGCGGGGTTGTTTGCGGCTCACGTAGAGTGCGCCTACGCCTTTGGGGCCATACATTTTGTGGGCGGTGAACGCCATAATATGCACGCCGACTTCGCGGGGGTGCACCGGTATTTTGCCTACAGCCTGCGTAGCGTCGCTCATAAACAAAACGCCGTGTTTTTCGCAGATATCGCCGATGGCCTTCATATCCTGGATAACGCCGGTTTCGTTATTGGCCCACATCAATGATACCATGATCGTGTTGGGCTTGATGGCGGCTTCGAGTTCCGCCAGGTCTACCAGGCCTTCGCGATTCACATCGAGGTAGGTCACCTCGGCGCCCATCGTTTCCAGCTTGTGGCAGGTATCGATTACGGCCTTGTGTTCCGTTTTGGCGGTGATGATGTGGTTGCCTTTGCGGCGGTACATCTCAAACACGCCTTTGAGGGCCAGGTTATCCGACTCGGTAGCGCCGCTGGTAAAGATGATCTCTTTGGAATCAACGTCGAGCAGGTTGGCAATTTGCTCGCGGGCGTAATCAACGGCTTCTTCAGCTACCCAACCGAAAGGGTGGTTGCGGCTGGCTGCATTGCCGGGGTTTTGATAAAAGAAGGGCAACATGGCTTCTACTACGCGCGGGTCGGTGGGCGTAGTGGCGTTGTTGTCTAAGTATATCAGGCGTTTATTCATGGTCGTGAACGCTGGTTATTTAGATTTAATCTAAGTATTCTAATGAGAATACAAAGATAACGAATCTATGCAGAAAAAGTTTGCAAAAAAAGTACGTTTTTGTCCTGCTAAATTGAGCTACCGCTATTATCTTTAATTGCAGGAATCAAGAACAACTACATGAGCGATTCAATATACCACGAATTCACCCCGGTGTCAAAAGCCGAGTGGTTGCAGCAGTTGGCGAAGGACCTCAAAGGCAAATCGCTGGAAGATTTAAGATGGAGTTTAAGCGAGGATATTTCGGTTGATCCGTTTTATCATCCCGACGATTTTGAGGGCGAGCCTGATTTTATCGCTCTGGCGGCTTCCAAAGCGGCCAATTCCTGGGAAATCGGGGAATATATTCCGGTGCCGGATATGGCCAAAGCCAACCGGGATGCCCTGGAGGGACTGCTGAGCGGCGTACAGGCGCCGTTGTTCCAGTTGCATCACCAACCCGGCCCGGCCGAGTTGGGACTTTTGCTGGAAGGCATTCGGCCTGATTTGGTTTCGCTGCATTTTGAGCAGGACCATCCGGGCAAAAACCCCGAGCAATTGCTCTTTGATTTTGCCCATTGGGTGCAATCGCAGGGCATTGATACCGACCATGTTACCGGTACGCTTGATTTTGATCCCTTGCTGGATTGGAGTGAGCCTCCTTATGACATGCTGACCCGGGTACTTGCTTTTTGCGAATCGGAGATGCCCCGTTTCCGGCCTTTGCAGATTGATGTGCGGCCGTTCCACGACCGTCCGATGCATGTGGTCGACGAATTGACTTTTGCGCTGGCCAAGGGGGCGGAGTGCTTGTCGGCGTTAAGCGACAAGGGGTTGTCTGTCAGGGAGATCAATAACCACCTTCATATTTCAATCGCTATCAATACCAGTTTTTTTGTGGCTATAGCCAAATTGCGCGCACTGAAACTGGTGTGGGCGAATTTGCTCGGCGCCTACGGCCATGCCGATGCTTCATTGCCGCCTGTAATTGTTCATTTTGCCCCCGAAACGCAAACTGCCGATGCGAATACCAATATGATCCGGGCGGCCACGCAGGCTATGTCGGCGGTGATTGGCGGAGCGCATACGCTTTTTGTATTGCCGTCGGATGCCGCTACAGTTGATGAAAGTTCGGCTTTCTCCAGGCGAATCGCCCGCAATGTACAGCATCTGCTGAAAATGGAGAGCTACCTCGATCGCGTGGTTGATCCTGCGGCGGGCAGTTTTTATATCGAAAAACTAACCCAGCTGCTGGCGCAAAATGCCTGGGCAAAATTCCAGGAAATCGAGCGCAAAGGGGGATTCATGCAAATTGTAGACTTGTAAGGGTCATACATCCGCAATAGCGATGGTGGCCATGCTGAGGCGAACGTCCGGCAGGCCGGTAAGCAACAAGCCGCATGCCTCTAGTGTTGCGCCGGTAGTCATTACGTCGTCTACCAATAAGATATGCTTGCCGCTCAGCGCCTGGGGTTGTTGCAAGGCAAAGGCTTCTTCTACGTTGCGCAAGCGTTCGAAGCGAGATTTACGGGTTTGCGTCTGGGTAAATGATTGTCGTATCAAGGCATTGGGCAGCCAGGGCCGGCCCAGCGCTTCTGATAGCCCTTCGGCAAAACAGTCGCTCTGGTTGTAGCCGCGTTGCCGCCGTTTGCGTGGGTGCAAGGGCACCGGCACGATGAGGTCTATGCCGGCAAATAACGAGCTTTGTGCCAATTCTGCACCGTACATATTGCCCAGGTAGCGCCCCAACTCCTGCCGCCCTTCGTATTTCAAGGCGTGCAACAGCCGCTGTACCCGGCCGCCTTTAGTGAAAAAATAGAGCGACGCGCCTGCATGCAACGGCAGCCGGCCCCAAAATCGCTCAGCAAAAGGGTTGTCGGCATGGTGGTGAAATTGCGTTTTGGGAAGCCGGTACTGGCAGTCGATACACAATACTTGTTGACTGAGCAACAGATTTTTACCGCAGGCACAGCACAGATTTGGGTAGAAAAGGCCTACCATGGCTTCGAGGAAAGGAATGGGCGTTTTCATAGCTTTGTTGTAGGTTGTAGGTT
>DAINSQ010000180.1:0-9075 GCA_036741235.1 Saprospiraceae bacterium
CCCGCCTACGCGCACGACTTCGTTGTTGTCGTTGAGCGCCACTGCGCCGGTGCCGTAGAGTACCTGGAGGTTCTGCAGCGGGTTTTGGTCGGTGATGACAAAATCGGCCAGTTTGCCCACTTCCACGGTGCCGATTTCGCTTTCCATACCCAAGGCCTGCGCGCCGTATAAGGTTGCGGAGCGAATGACTTCCAGCGGATGAAAGCCGGCTTCCCGCAGCAGTTCCAACTCGCGGATATAGGCGAAACCATACAACTGATAGATGTATCCCGAGTCGGAGCCGGCTGTGATGCGGCCTCCCCGGTTTTTGTATTCGTTGATAAAGGCCATCCAAAGTCGGTAGTTTTCGCGCCAGGCTACTTCTTGTTCGGTACCCCAATTATGCCAATAGGAGCCGTGGGAAATGCGGCTGGGCATGAAAAACTGCCACAATGAGGGCAAGGTATATTCTTCGTGCCACTCGGCCCGGCGCGCGCGCATGAGGTCGCGGTTGGCCTCATATATATTAAAAGTGGGATCGATGGTAAAGTCGAGCGACAGCATTTCGTCCATCACTTTATTCCAGTGTTCGGAATGGGGCGGGGCTGCTTGTTTCCACAATTTGCCGGCTTCTTCAAAGCGGTGTTGTTCGTTTTGGTAGTTGTAATCGAGCGGATAGTTTTGCACGGTGCGGTCTTCAAACAAGGCCTCCGGCAGCCCATACCAGTGTTCCATCGTGGTGAGTCCGGCGCGGGCAGATTGGAGGGCATTCCAGCGCGCTACGTCCATCTGTGCGTGGTGGCAGGCCGAGCGCAATCCGAGTTTTTTGTTTTCATCGAGGGCGGCGGCCATGATTTGGGGCGGCGCGCCGAAGAATTTGATGCCGTCGGCGCCTTTTTTGGCGTTGTCGCGCACCCATTCGCGCGCTTGTTCGGGCGTGCTGATGGGCTCGTCGCGGCCCATGCCGAATACGGTGTAGGCTTTTATACGCGGGGCTGCTATTTCGTTGCGGTCGCTGCGGCTGCGGTGTTCCAGCACCCAGTCGAGTCCGTTGCCGCAGGCGGGGTCCCTCACAGTAGTAATGCCGTGCGACAGCCATAGTTTGAAGACGTATTCGGCGTAGGCGCCCTGCTCGCGACCGCCGATGTGGCCGTGCATATCTACAAAACCGGGCAACAGGTACATGCCCTCGCAGTTTAGTTCTTTGCCGCCCGCTTTGAGCTTGGGGCGCCGTTCGGCATTGATGGGCACGCCGGGGTAACCCACGTTTCTCACCGCGGTGATGCGATTTTTTTCTACTACAATGTCAACCGGGCCGGTGGGCGGCGCGCCGTTGCCGTTGATCAGCGTAACGCCGCGAATGATCAATTGCTCGTGAGGGCCGTCGCCTTCGCCCGGCTTGCGGGCCGGGGCCTTTTCTACCTGGGCAAATGCCTGTATGACTAAACACAAAAAGGCGAGTACTGCCAACGTTTGTCGCATCGCTGATTGGATTTGCAGTTATTAATGGGATTACGCATTTCGCGCACCCAGCCCCGAATTTAGAAAAAGTATTTAATAAAGGAAAAACGCAACCGCGAAGGCTTGTTGTTTACCCATCGAAAGTATGCCCTGCCCGCCTTTACTTTGGCAATGCGCCAACGGTAAGACAACGGGTGGGTCAGGTATTTGTCTACCCAGGCCCTGACAATTTCTATTTTGTAGATCAAATAGATGAAAAAGGCTTCAAACAACAAGGCGCCGATAAAACTCTGCCAGGGCGTGAAGGATCGATAGAAGAGCTGCGACAAGCCAACGCCAAGCCAGGTGCCGTATAAAATGACGTAGTGCACCGAATAGATGGTAAGCGTTTCACTGCCGATTTTGGTGATCAATACAGGAATATAACGGAAGAAATGCAACACCCACATAAACAGGGATACAACGATCAGCACATGACCAAGTCGCCAAAACAGGTAGTTGCCATACAACAACAACCGGTAGGCGCCGCCGGTAGTAATTTCAATTAATGCGGTGAGCAGGTTGTAGGAATATAAGGTAAGTATTACACCAAGGGCCGCCAATATTAACGGCATCCAGTGCGTGAATGCCAGTTGGGGCCGCTTGTGCAAGAGGTAACCCAATAAACCGCCGAACATGGTGTATCCTACCCAAGGAACCGGCGTGAAAACCGAACCTTTGGCCATGGTGAAATAGTTGGCTAAAATAGTGGGCAACCACGTCCAGTCAGCTCTTTCCGCCTCTGGATTTATAAAAAATACAAATAACCCGATCGAAACCAGTAAACTCCATATCGGTATACGCAGCTTTTGCTGTGCAGCGTACGACCCTACCAACAAGAGCAAGGCGATGCCGATGCAATGCAATACATCAACTACAAAGAAGGAGGGATATACCTTGCCGATTAAAAGCGCCGGAAAGGTGAATTTGAGCAGATAACCCAGCCCGATTAAAAAGAATCCCCGCCGCAGCCCCTTCTGCACCCGCACATTTTGCCCCAGCGGCCTGCCGTCTTTTAATAATAAATAAACGAAAACCAGCCCGGTCGAAAAAAAGAATATCGGCGCCGTTAATCCTCGCATGAAAAACCACGAGGCATAAACGATGTTCTCCGGGTCGCGATACTCGGGCGCGAGCATGGTATCGACGAAATGGCCCTGCAACATCATGAGTATGGCAAAGGCGCGCAAGACATCTATGAAGACGATGCGGGGCGAGCGAACGCTCGATAAGTTGGTAGAAATAGAAGACACTATGATAGACTGAGTTTGCTCCAGTTTCTTATAATAAAATCACCCCCTTTGGATGTGCAAATTTACCAAAAGTAACGCGATGAACTCAAAAAAAGTTGAATTCTCCCCTGTTGACTACCAGTTTTCGTCTTCGTCGAGCTCGTCTTCGTCCAGGATGTCAAAGGCCATATCGAGGATCTCCCAGTCAAACCACTGGTTGAATACCTCGAAACTCCGATCTGCCGGCCAGGTCGTTTCGTCGTCGTTAAACCCGCTTAACTCTTCTGAGAAGATGTTTCCGCAGAATTTGCTCACGACCTCCGATTCTTCATCTGCTATCTCAATTTCATCGGCATTGATCAGATAGACGTTTTTGATGGGATCGTCTTTGATGTTGATCGGCTCCGTCGGATCAACTTTGTTCGCCCAGTCATAATACGGCTGCTTGGCCCTTACCAATATGCCCGCGCGATCTACGTATTCGGTTAAGTAACCCATATAGTTTGATTTGCTGATTTGCTGATTTGCTGATTTGCTGATTTGCTGATTTGTTAATGTGCTGATTTGCTAATGTCAAAAAATCTCCCACACTCCCACACTCCCACACTCCTATTTCCCGCATCCGCACATCGTCGGCATAAAGCCGCCGGTGTTGGCGTTCATCGGCCAGGCATTGCCGCTGCCTTCTTCTTCAAAAAACAGGGGCAGGCGCTTGCGGTCGTAGTTGCCGATTTCGTTCATCGTTTCGGCGTCGTACAACCTGCCGTTGATCATGGTGTAACGCACTTTTTCGGAGTTGCGTATATTTTCGAGCGGATTTTGGTCTAAAATGACGAGGTCGGCCAATTTTCCGGCTTTGATGGAGCCGATTTCTTTGTCCATGCCCAGATACGTAGCGCCGTTGATGGTGGCGCATTTTAAGGCCTGGTGGTTGCTCATGCCGCCCTGGGCGAGCATCCACAATTCCCAGTGCGCGCCGAGGCCCTGCAACTGGCCGTGCGCGCCCAGGTTGATGTTGACGCCGGCGTTCTGCAGTTTTGTGCAGGATTTGGAGGTCAGGATATGGCCGTTTTCGTATTCCGCCTCGGGCGCCATGGTGCGGTGACGGGCCCGGCTATCCACTATGGCGCGGGGCGTAAAGCGCAGCAGGCGCTCTTTTTCCCACACGTTGGTGTGCTGATACCAGTAGTTTTCGCCGTTGAGTCCGCCGTAATTGACGATCAGCGTAGGCGTATTGTGGGTTTTGGTTTTCGACCAGAATTGCACGACGTCGTCGTAAAGCGGGGCTACCGGTATGTTGTGCTCTACGCCGGTATGGCCGTCGGCTACCATGCTCAAGTTGTGATAAAAGAAAGAACCGCCCTCCGGCACAACGATGATGCCCAGTTCCCTGGCCGCCTGCAACACCTGCTGGCGCTGCTCGCGGCGGGGCTGGTTGTAGCTTTTCACGGAAAAAGCGCCGTAGGCCTTGGTGCGCCGTATGGCCGAACGCGCATCGTCGAGGCTGTTGACCACGGCCTTGAAGTCGCCGTCGGCGCCATAGAGGATGGTGCCGGTGGAGTACAGCCGCGGCCCTACCATGTACCCTGCTTTGATCATTTCCGATTGGGTGAAGATCATCTCGGAGTTGGAGGAGGGGTCGTGGGCGGTGGTGACGCCGTAGGCCAGGTTGGCAAAGTAGTGCCACTGCTGCTGCGGACTAATACCATACCTGAAGTTGCCGAGGTGGCCGTGTACGTCTATAATACCCGGCATGATGGTTTTGCCGCTGCAATCGATCACCCTGGCGCCGCGGGGTATCACGACCCGCGGCCCAACGGCTTTGATGCGGTTGCCTTCTACGATGACCGTGCCTTTGGCGATGATTTCGTTGCCCTCCATAGTGATGATTCGGGCATTGGTAAAGGCTATCGTGCCCTCGGGTTTGTCCATGGGCAGTTGCAACCCTATTTTTAATCCCACGGTATCTACTGGCGGTATGGTATCGGGGGCGCCTTCCAGGAATTTGAAGCGCCGGGAGAGTTCTTCGCTGAAATATTCGTCGCCGAGTGTCCAGTACAGCTTTTTGCCGTCGGGCGACCAGTGCAGGTTGATGCCGGCATCGCGGGCTACCTGGGCTACGGGCAACGCCTTGGAGTTGGCCGACAGGCCGACGCTTTGGCCGGGCATGGGCATGGGCGCTACATAAACTTTGTAGAGTTCTGTAAACGCCACCCACTTGTTGTCGGGGCTGGGGGTAAACTGGGTGGTGTATTGAGTATTAAAAATCGTCTTTTCATCGCTGCCGTCCAATTTGACGCTGCGGTAGGTTTTGGTAATGCTGCCGAAGATATAGCCGCCGGTCTGGAAAAAGATGCGCTGACCATCGGCGCTAAAGGTCGGATATTCGCCATTGGGAGTTACCAGTTTGGGCGCTCCGCCGCTAGCCGGTATGGTGTAAATACCCGGCTCGGTGCAGTAGGTGAATCCCTGGTGGTCGTTGCCGCCTTCTTTTTGATAAACGATGGTTTTGCCGTCGGGAGAATAAGCCGGCGAGCGGTAGATGCCTTTTTCAGCGGTTACCTTTGTGGTAGCGCCGGTAGCCAGGTTTAAGCGCATGATGGCGCCTTTGTCTGTATCGCTCCAGGTGACGTAAGCTATTTCTCTGCCATCGGGCGAAAAGGAGGGTTCGTATTCGAATATTTTGCTGTTGGTGAGCCGTACGGGTTTGCCGCTGGGCAGTTCTTTTTTCCACAAATAACCCGCTGCGTTGAACACCAGCAACTGGCCGTCGGGCGATGTTTTGGCGTGGCGGATTACGTGTACGTCAAATTGATCGGTATACACCGGATTGTCGAAGCGCACGGTCTCCTGGAAGCGGTGTCTGGTTTTTGCATTAAAAGGTATCTGGGTAGCTTTACCGTTGGCGGCATCTACTTTCCAGAGTTTCCCCTGCCCCCAGATTACGATGTGCTTATCGTCGGGCATCCAGTCGAAGCCGGTATAGATGCCGAAGATCGTCCAGGCCTCCTGTTGGTCTTTGCTCAGACCGTCGTAGATGGGCGTTTCTTTGCCCGTGGCGAGTTCGTGGATAAACAGCATCGATTTTTCGCGTACGCGGCGCACGAAAGCCAATTTTTTGCCGTCATTCGACAACTGGGGTCGGCAGGCGCCGCCGGGGCCGCCGGTGATGTCTTCGATTTTGCCTTCCTGGCGGTCATAACGCCGAATGACGAAAATCTGGCTGTTGGGGTCTTTGTTATATTGAAAATAACCGCCGGGGTACATGTCTTCGCTAAAATATACATAACGCCCATCAGGCGATACACAGGGTTCATTGACATCCTGCTGGTCGTTTTTGCGCTTGGTGAGCTGTATGCCTTCGCCGCCGCTGATATGATAGAGCCACATTTCGCCCGCGCCCAGCGAGCGCTGCGAGGTGAAGTGCTTGCGGGCCACAAAATACTGGCCGTCAGGCATCCACACGGCGTTATTCAACAAGCGGAAACTTTCGGTGGTTACCTGTTTGGCATTCGAGCCGTCGGCATTCATCATCCAGATATTGTCGCCGCCGCCGGCATCGCTGGTAAACAGGATTTTTTTGCCGTCGGGACTAAAACGCGGCTGTACCTCCCAGGCCAACCCCTGGCGCAAAACCCTGGCTTCGCCGCCGCCAACGGGCATGATATAAATATCGCCGAGTAAATCAAAAACGATCTGGCGACCATCGGGGCTCAGGTCGAGGTTCATCCAGGTGCCTTCCGACACAGTAAACTCAACTTCTTTGTAGTTGCCGGGCGGGTTGTTGACATCCCACTTTTTTTCGTCTTTTTGCTGGCCGATGGCCGAAATTGCGAGGAATAATGCCAAAAAGGTAAGCAGCGTATTGGATTGCATAGGCTGATATTGGTTAGTGCGCCAAAGATAGCTTTATCTGTCAGAAATTATATCAATGTCTGATGCTTGAATCCCGGATAAACCCATTTTCCGCAAAACTACGCCACCCAATTGTAGATTAATGCCGCCGAAACCCCTCCTGCCAAAGGCGCCGCTACGGGAAGCCAGGCATATTGCCAGTCACTCCCCCCTTTGCCCTTAATGGGCGCTATGGCATGAAAGATTCTGGGGGCCAGGTCGCGTGCGGGATTGATGGCGTAACCGGTGGCGCCGCCCAGCGATAAGCCGATGGCCCATACTAAAAAAGCTACAGGGATGGCGCCTATCGACCCTAATCCGATGGGGGTTGCGCTTTCTCCATTTTTGAGCTCTGCGCCGGTGATGCTGAATATGACGAACATCAATACAAATGTTCCGATGAATTCTGCGGCGAAATTGACGGGCAGGTTGCGGATGGCCGGACCGGTGGAGAAAACAGCCAGCTTGAGCCCGGCGTCTTCCGTCCGGTCAAAATGGTCTTTGTATATCAACCAGGTTAGAAAAGCCCCGGTAAACGCGCCGCCCATCTGCGCAGCGATGAAGCCGGGTACCATATACCAGCCAAAATCGCCCTTGACGGCCAACGCTACAGTAACTGCCGGGTTGAGATGCGCGCCGCTGTGGGGGCCGGCTACGACAACCGCTATGTAAACGCCCAGCGCCCAACCGGTGGTGATAACTATCCAGCCGCCGCCGTTACCTTTGGCGCCGCTGAGAACTACGTTGGCTACTACGCCGGCGCCCATGAGCAACAGAATGGCGGCGCCGATGAATTCTGAAAGGTAGGTGTTCATGATCAAGTTATCGGTTATCGGTTATCGGTTTTCAGTTCCGTATAGTATTGTATGGCCTTGATGGCTTTGTGCCATTGGGCGATGCCTTCTGCTACTTTTGCATAATCTTCCTGCGGGGTAAAAACCCGGTCTACCTGCCAGAGGTCTTTAATCTCATCGGCGTTATTCCAGTAGCCGACGGCCAGCCCCGCCAGGTAGGCAGCGCCGAGGGCCGTGGTCTCCGTGATTTTTGGGCGTACTACTTTAGTATGAAGCACTTCGGCCTGAAATTGCATCAACAGGTTATTGACCGTGGCGCCTCCGTCAACGCGCAGTTCTTTGATAGGCACGCCGCTATCGGCTTCCATGGCTTTGAGTACGTCCATCGTTTGGTAAGCGATGGCATTCAGGGCTGCGCGCGCCAGGTGGCCGGCGGTGGTGGCGCGGGTCAAACCAAATAGCGTGCCACGCGCCCGGGCATTCCAATAAGGCGCGCCCAGGCCGGCAAAGGTAGGCACAAAAACTACCCCGGCGGTATCTTCAACGCCGGCTGCCAGTTCTTCAATTTTGTCGGAGGAGACAATGATGCCGAGTTGATCTCGCAACCATTGTACAACAGCCCCACCGATAAATATACTGCCTTCGAGGGCGTAATCCGTTTTGCCGTCAATCTGCCATGCTACCGTAGTTAGCAAGTTGTTTTGGGAATATACCGGTTGATCGCCCACATTCATGAGCATAAAACAACCCGTGCCATAGGTGTTTTTGACCATGCCCTTGTCGATGCAACGCTGCCCGAACAAAGCGGCCTGTTGGTCGCCGGCAATTCCGGCAATGGGGACATTGACGCCAAACAGAGCGGCATCGGTTTTGCCGTAGCTTTCACTGCTGGAGCATACCCGGGGCAACATCTGCCGGGGCACGGAAAAAAGTTGGCACAATTCGTCGTCCCAGTCCAGGGTGTTGATGTTGAACAACAGGGTCCTGGAGGCATTGGATACATCGGTGATGTGCAGGGCGCCCTGGGTGAGATTCCAGATCAACCAGGTATCTATAGTCCCGCAGATTAATTCGCCGGCTTCTGCCCGTTCCCTGGCCCCGGGCACGTTATTGAGTATCCACCTGATTTTTGTACCGGAAAAATAGGGATCGACGACAAGTCCCGTTTTTTTTTGGATCCACTCGCCCCCCTTTTCATCATCGCGAATCTGTTGACAAAAATCCGCTGTGCGTTTATCTTGCCAAACGATAGCGTTATAAACAGGCTTGCCGGTATTTTTATCCCATACCACTACGGTTTCCCGCTGGTTGGTGATGCCTATGGCAGCTATGTTTTTTCCACTGAGGTCGGCTTTGGCAAGGGCTTCGGCTGTGACGGCGGCCTGGGTCGACCATATTTCAACAGGGTCGTGTTCTACCCAGCCCGGCTGCGGGTAGTGCTGGGTGAATTCTTTTTGGGCCATGGCCACGGTGTTGCCATGACGGTCAAATAAAATGGAGCGGGAACTGGTGGTACCCTGGTCCATGGCCAGAATGTATTGATCCATGAATATGTTTTTTTTATTTATTCGCCACAGCGTTAAACAATGTAAAACGGAGTGCAGGTTCCTCAAAAAAAATCTGGGGGGGGGGGGGGGGGGGGGGCGGGGGGGGAGGGGGGGGGGGGGGGGGGGGGG
>DAINSQ010000180.1:9085-9612 GCA_036741235.1 Saprospiraceae bacterium
CCACTTCGAATTTCATCGTCTCATCATATAAGGCCCTATTGTTCTCCCACCCTCTCTCCCTCACCCCCTTCTCCCACCCTCCCACCCTCTCACCCTCTCCCCCTCCCCTCCATATCCTTCCGCCAGCTCCAAAAATTCGCTGACTTGCCGGGCTTGCCAATGCTCATCGAGTCCGAGTTCGGCGGCCATCAGCCGGGCCGTCTCCGGGGCCATTCGGCAGGCGGCCTCGGCGTCGAGAAACAAAGCGCGAAAGCGCCGTGCCAGTACGTCTTCAACGGTCATGGCCATTTCCCTGCGGACGGCAAGCACGACCTGGGCCTTAATAAACGGCAACCGCGCGTCTAAAACTGCTCCGAAACGCTCGTCGGCTTTGACTAATTCGTCGAGAAGGGGCAAGTCGGTTCCATAAAAATAAAAAGGATTTGCATTCTCCGGCATATTCGTTTGGACAGTTGTGCCCGCCCCGTGAATTTTTATGTTGGCGGAGGTGCTCGGCCTGCCCGGCAATAATTGGAGCGCAATGATTT
>DAINSQ010000181.1:0-9600 GCA_036741235.1 Saprospiraceae bacterium
CCGCTGCGGTCGTAATTAAACTGGCGTTTGCTGTGCCGGTTGGGTTGTATATACACCTTGTTTTTGAAATAGTGAATAACCAGGTTGTATCGGCTTAATATGCGACTGCCCAAAATGCCGTTCCTGCCGTTGAGGTGGGAAGTATCCACAACATGTCGTATATCCTGGTAATTGGTCACCACGCCCTCCAATGTCATACCCGGGTATAATTCCAATGCAGGAATACGGCCAACCACGCCCTCAATGACGCCGCCCAATCCTGTGCCCAGATTGCTTTTCACGACGTTGGCGGGCACGGTGATCTGCGGATGGGTATCGCTGTGCAGCATAAGCGAAACGCCGGCGCCGGTATCCAGAAGGAGTTTCACCCGCAGCGATTGTTGATTGGGGAACAGAATGTTCGAGAACACATAAGGCTTGTTGCGCTTGAATTGCACCGGCAATTCAGTGAACTTGCCGCCAGGATCCTTGAAGTGCGCGGGATCCATGAAGGTAATCACCTTTTTGTCGTAGTTGATTTTCACCACAAACCTCCGCAGCAGGTCGGCGCCGATAATGCCGTGGATATCAACGCCGGTAAATTCGTCAAAGCGAAAATAATCCTCATCTAATACCAGCAGAGTAAAATTATTAAAATACAAGTTATTGATTTTTAGCCGTATACCCGGCGCCAGGTAGGCATACAACTCCGTTTTCATATCGGCGCCCATAATGGGAAAGCGCCTGGAATAGTTGACCTGAAGCAGGTCGGCAATTTCTCTTTTGGTGAGAATGCTGTGCTCTGCGCCCGTATCTACAATGAACTTGAGCGGGAAAACGTCATTGAAAATGACTTTGACCACAATGAAGTTATTGCTGAATTCAAAAGGAATATCAACGCGCTTTAAGTTCTTGAGAATGATTAAGTCCTGCGATTGAGCATATAACCGGCACAGCGTCAGCGATAGCCATAACAATATAAAGGTGGCGGCGGCTTTTCTCATGTCGGGTCAATATGTTAAAAAAATTAACGGCTGAAGGCAGCCAATGCCCTGCCCATTACGTTTAACAGAAAATTAATGCAATAAGTTATTCTTTTCAGAATCCTAATTTAATTCTGTGAGAATTTTCTTGCACGAAAATGTTAATAATGATTCTTGGTTTTTTCGAACATATTTAGGACTTTTGACCCCTAGTTAGTGTTAATTAAACACATATTCCTAGCCATAACGACCAAAGCATTAGCCCCGGCCCGCGCCGGTATTGGGTTTTCTAGCCTCATTGTCCCAGGAACGTAATAAAGAAACAGTGTATTACATGCACCAGAAGGTCATTTTTTCCGGACGTACTTTTTTTTTTCATTAATTAACCAAACTTAAGTAGTGTATGAAGCTTAAAGTCAACTACTTATCGAAATGGTTGCTTGTCGTTTTAGCCGCCGGGATGTGCCAGTTCGCTTTTGCGCAGCGCACCATCACTGGTAAGGTGACAGACGAGGCATCCAAAGAACCGTTGATCGGCGCCAACATTCTCGTCGTAGGGACTTCGACGGGTACAGTCACCGATTTTGACGGCACTTATTCACTCAAACTTCCCGATGGCGCTACCGAGCTGGAATTCTCCTACACGGGGTATACCAGCAAGCGCGTAGCTATTGGAAGTGCCAGCGTAATGGACGTTGCGCTGTCTGCCGGCGAAGTGCTGGACGAAGTAGTGGTGGTAGGTTACGGCACGCAAAAGGCCAAGGAGGTCACCAGCGCCGTCACCAGCGTAAAGGCGGAAGATTTCAACGCCGGTAACGTGAACAGCCCCGCACAGCTTATCCAGGGTAAAGTAGCCGGTTTGTCGATCTCGAAAGTGGGCGGCGACCCCAACGGCGGTTCGCAAATCCGCTTGCGCGGTCTTTCTACGCTCGGCGCCAACACCTCGCCGCTTGTGGTTATCGACGGCGTCATTGGCGCTACTATCGAATCGGTTGACCCTAACGACATTGCGTCTATCGACGTATTGAAGGACGGATCTGCCGCCGCTATCTACGGCTCTCGCGCTTCTTCGGGTGTGATCCTGATCACTACCAAGAAGGGTAGCAAAGGCGCCACCAAGGTAGAGTACAACGGCTACGCTTCTTCGGAGTCGATTTTCCGCCAGGTACAGACCATGTCTGCTTCTGAATTTGCGGAATTCCGCCCCAACAGCGACCGCGGTTTCGAGACAGACTGGGTAGACGAAGTTACCCGCAATGCCATGTCGCATGTTCACAACCTCTCGTTGTCGGGCGGCATCGGCGCTACGTCGTATCGCGCTTCGTTGAACTACCGCAACATCCAGGGTATTGCTTTGAACAGCGATTTCTCGCAGCTCAACGGCCGTTTGAACCTGGTACAGAAGGCGCTAGACGATCGCCTGACGTTTGACATCAACCTGGCCGCTACCGACCGCGACGCCAGCTTTGGTTTCTACGAATCACTGCGCTACGCCGTGTTGTACAACCCGACCGCGCCGGTGAACTTCAGCGATCCCAATGCTCCTTTGGCTACGCGTTACGGCGGTTACTACCAGGAAGAAAACTTCGACTATTTCAACCCGGTGGCTATTGCCAATCAGGGCGTCAACGAAGGTTCTACCAAAGACCTTTTGTTGAGCGGTCGCGCTACTTATGAGTTGCTCGACGGCCTCTCTGCTTCGGCTTTCTACTCGCAGTTGCGCGAAAGCGAACTGTACGGCCAGTACTACGACAAAACCGCTTACTTCCGCGGTATCGGCCGCAACGGCCGCGCCAACAGAAGCACGGTTGACCGTTTGACTTCGCTGTTCGAGCTCACGGGTAACTTTACCCGCCAACTCGGCAACCTCGGCCTTAACATCCTGGCAGGTTATTCTTACCAGGAAATCGACGAGTCTAACTTCAACACCGACGCCGGTAACTTCATCTCTGATGACCTCGGCTACAACCGTTTGGGTTATGCGCTCGAATACCAGCGCGGTTTGGCAGGCGCCAACTCTTTCCGCTCTGCCTACAAAGTGATCGGCTTCTTCGGCCGTCTCAACCTGAACATTGACGACACCTACTACCTGATGGCCTCTCTGCGCCGTGAAGGTTCTACGCGTTTTGGCGAAAACAACAAATGGGGCTTGTTCCCCGCTGTGAGCGCCGGTATTACGCTGAGCAACCTGATCGACATCAGCGCTATCGACAACCTGAAGTTGCGCGTAGGTTATGGCGAAACGGGCGCTCTGCCTCCGTTTAACGGTATCTCCAAACTGCGCTTTGAACGCGCCGGCAACTTCTTCTACAACGGCAACTTTATCCCCGCTTTCGGCCCCACGCAGAACGCCAACCCGAACCTGAAGTGGGAAACGAAAGGCGAATTCAACGCAGGTCTTGACTTTGCATTCCTCGATTATAAACTGACCGGTAGCCTCGACTACTACGTGCGCAACACCCGCGACCTGATCTACCCGATCACCGTTCCCGTTCCGCCAAACCTCGCTGCTACTACCTGGGCTAACCTCGAAGACGTTGTGCTTCGCAACAGCGGTCTGGAATTGAGCCTCGGCTATAACTTCACCGGCAACAACAACTTTAGCTGGGAGCCCCGCCTGGTATTCTCTACCTTCAAGACGGTCCTCGACACGGTTGAAGCTGCTGATGCTGAGTTCAAGTTCTTTGCCAGCTCTGGTATCTTCTTCGACCCGTCTACTTCTCCCGGCGCTCCCGGTTTGAACAACAACCCGACGGTTGCCGTATTTGCAGGCGAAGAGCTCGGCCAACTCTGGGGCTACAAGTACCTGGGCGTAGGCGACGACGGCAAGTTTATCGACTCGGACAACGACGCCGACTTCGACGGCGGCGAAGACATCAACGGCGACGGTTCTATCTCTACCGATGACCAAACGGTTATCGGCAGCGCATTGCCCAAGTTTTCGATCGGCTTCAACAATACGTTCCGCATCGGCAAACTCGATGTGAACCTGTTTATCCGCGGCGACTTCGGCCACGAATTGATGAACATGTACCGCGTATTCTACGAACCGCTGGGTACGGGCTCTCGCGAAATCGAAAATATCGTGAAGACCAAGTACTTCGACGAAAACCTGAAGGCCAACCCGCAGGTGTCGAGCCACTACGTAGAAAAAGCTGACTATATCACGCTCGACAACGCCACGGTAGGTTACACCTTCGACCTGGGCAAAGGCAGCAAGGTCAACAGACTGCGCGTCTACCTGGCCGGTCAGAACCTGTTCATGATCACGGGTTATACGGGTGTTGACCCGTCACCGCGTTTTGCCGACCCGGGCGAGTCTGACAACGGCGGCGACACGCCTACCGGCAATAACGTATTGGCGCCGGGCCTTGATCGTCGTAATATTTATTTCCTGACCCGTACCTTTACGTTCGGCGTGAACCTCGGGTTCTAATTTTTGTTTGGATGTTATGTCCAAACCTCTATTTTAATCAATCATAAAAATTGATCAAATATGCTACGCAACTGGTTTATAAAGAGTAAAGGGCTTATCATGGGCCTCGTACTCGTCTTCGCCTTCAACCAGTCCTGCACCGATCTGGAGGAGCAATACTTCAGCGAATTGACTGAAGACAACTTCCCCACGACGGAAGAGCAGTTCATCGCTGCACTTGGCGCTACCTATACCAGCTTGTATGGATGGGCCAGCCACAACTCGATCTTTTCTCTTCAGGAAGTTTCTTCTGACGAGATCATGATCCCGCAGCGCGGTAACGACTGGTTTGACGGCGGCCAATGGCTGCGCGTACAACGCCACGAATACAACAAAAACGAGGAGGCAGTCAACAACGGTTGGAACTACCTCTACAGCGGTGTGAACAACTGCAACCGCGTGATTGACCTGTTCACCAACCTGGTAGCTGAAGGCAAAGTGCCCGCCGACCAGGCCGCCAGCTTTATCGCTGAAGTGAAAGTATTGCGCGCTTTGTTCTATTATTGGCTGCTGGACGCATATGGCAATGTGCCCATCGTGACCAGCTTCGCTACGGCCGAAGAAAACCCGGCCAACAGAACCCGCGCAGAAGTGTATGCTTTCGTTGAAAGCGAACTGGAAGCCAATGTGCCCCTTCTCGAAAAGAAGAAGGACGGCTCTACCTACGCTCGTATGAACTACTACGCAGGTAAGGCGCTCCAGGCCAAGTTGTACCTCAATGCAGGCGTCTATAAAGGCGCTCCTGAGTGGGCAAAGGCTGCCGCCGCTTGCGACGAGGTGATCAACTCCGGCGCTTATACGCTGGAAAGCAATTACTTCAACAACTTTAATACGAAAAACGATGGTTCTTCCGAGAACGTCTTCGTTATTCCTTACGATGAGATCAATGCTCAGGGCTTCAACCTGGCGCAAATGACGCTGCACTACCAGAGCCAGTTTACCTACAACTTGCAGCAGCAGCCCTGGAACGGCTACTGCGCTGAACAGGAGTTCTACAACTCTTATTCGGATGACGACCTGCGCAAAGGCCAATATGGCAATCGCGCCGTTCGCGGTAATTTCGTTTCCGGCCCGCAGTTTGCTGCCGATGGTACGCGTCTGACCGACTCTTCGGCTGAAGCCGCCGACCCCGACGGCCCTGAACTTACGTTCACGCCCGAAGTTAACGCACTCGAACCCAACGCGCTGCGCCAGGCCGGCGTTCGCGTAGGTAAATTCGAATATGCCAACGGCGCAACGCCCAACCTGAGCAACGACTTCCCGATCTTCCGTTACAGCGACGTGCTGCTGATGAAAGCAGAAGCACTGTGGCAGCAAGGCGACGCCGCCGGCTCATTGGCCCTGGTTAACCAGGTTCGCACCCGCGCAGGCGTAGCTCCTTTAGCCGCCCTGACGCCGGACGATCTGCTGGCAGAACGCGGCCGCGAGTTCTTCTACGAAGGCTGGCGCCGTCAGGACCTCATCCGCTTCGGCAAATACGACGATCCGTGGTTGTTCAAACCGCAGTCGGAAGCTTGCAAAACGCTGTTCCCGATTCCGGCCAACCAGATCAACGCTAACCCGAATCTGACGCAGAACCCGTGCTATTAATTAGCATCGGCAGGAGACTCCGGTCTCTTTAGCAAACTATAATAGAAGCAAGTGGTCATTTATTGATCACTTGCTTCTTATCTTTGAGCGCTATACATACTGGATCTTCTTTTTTTCGATGAGAACATTGGGCTTCTACATATCTGTTCTGGCCGGTTTGGTGGCGGTTTTCTCTTGCCAATCCAAAAAGGACGCGCCGTTTGTCGATCGCGCCAATACTTTGTTTACGGCCCTGCCTGCTGAGTATACCGCCATCGATTTCATCAACCAATTGTCGTACACCGAAAAGTTTAACCCCTACACCTACCGCAATTTTTTCAACGGCGGCGGCGTAGGGCTGGGCGACGTCAACAACGACGGGCTTGTTGATATTTTCTTCTGCGGCAATATGGTCAGCAACCGCCTTTACCTCAATAAAGGCAACTTTAAATTTGAAGATATTACCCAAAAAGCAGGCGTGGGCAGCAAAGACGTTTGGTCTTCAGGCGTCAGCTTTGTCGATATCAACGGCGATGGGCTGCTGGATATCTATGTCTGCAAATCGGGAGCCCCCAGCGGCAATAAACGCTACAACGAATTATTTATCAATAACGGGGACCTTACATTTACAGAGAAGGCCCGCGAATACGGCATCGCCGATGTAGGGCTGTCTACCCATGCCGCTTTTTTTGACTACGACCTCGACGGCGACCTGGATTGTTATTTGCTCAATAATTCGATTCGCACCGTTGGCGGCTACGACCTCATCAAAGACCAACGAATGATACGCGATACCCTGGGCGGCAATAAGTTGTATCGCAACGACGGCGAGCGATTCTCCGATGTGAGCGAACCCGCCGGCATTTATGGCAGCGCTATCGGATTTGGACTCGGCGTTACTATCGGCGATATCAACCGCGACGGCTGGCCCGATATTTATGTGTCTAACGATTTTTTCGAGCGCGATTACCTTTATATCAATAATAAAAACGGCACATTCACTGAATCCCTCGAGGAATGTATGCGCGAAATCAGCATGGGTTCTATGGGCGCCGATATGGCCGATATCAACAACGACGGCCTGCCCGAGGTTTTTGTCACCGATATGCTGCCCGAAGACGAGCCGCGCCTCAAAACCAAAACAGTGTTTGAAAACTGGAACAAATACCAGCTCAACCTTCGCAACGGCTATTACCACCAGTTTACCCGCAACGCATTCCAACTCAACAACGGCAACGGCAGCTTCAGCGAAATCAGCCGGCTTGCCGGCGTTTGCGCCACCGACTGGAGCTGGGGAGCGCTGATTATGGATGCCAACAACGACGGCTATAAAGACATTTTTGTCGCCAACGGCATTTACAAAGACCTTACCGATCAGGATTATATCAATTTTTATTCCGATCCCAATACCATCCGGGCAATGCTCAAACAGGATAAAAAGGTGATTTCCCGGCTGATCGACTCCATCCCTTCGCAGGCTATTCCTAATTACCTGTTTATCAATCAGGGCCATCCTGAAGACCCCCTCAAATCTTCATATGAAGGCCTGACCTTCAGCAATCAGGCAGCGGCTTTGGGCCTGGGCGACCCCAGTTTCTCGAACGGCTCGGCATACGGCGACCTGGACAATGACGGCGACCTCGACCTGGTGGTCAATAATGTAAATATGCCGCCTTTTATTTATCGCAACAATGCCGATACCTTGCTGAAAGACGCTCATTATCTCACTGTTTCGCTCGAAGGCGAGGGCAAAAACAAATTTGCCATTGGCGCTCAGGTGAGTATTTTGCATAAAGGAAAAACCTACTACCAGGAACTCAATCCCATGCGCGGCTTTGAGTCTTGCGTCGATCCCCGGCTGCATTTCGGCCTCGGCGGTATTACCCGGGTAGATACGCTTATCGTTGACTGGCCGGGGGGGAACCGCTCCTTGCTCACACAAGTTCCTGTTGATCAGCGCCTTCATTTGTCGCAAAAAGACGCGTTGGCATACAAAAGGGTAGCGCCGGCGGCAAAACCTTTATTCAAATTCCTTCCCAATATTGTGCCGTTTGAACACCGGGAAAACGTTTTCAACGACTTTGACCGCGACCGCCTGATTTACCACATGTTGTCGAAAGACGGCCCCCGAATGGCTAAAGCCGACGTCAACGGCGACGGCCTCGAAGACCTATACATTGGCGGCGCCAAAGACCAGCCGGGGCAATTATTCATCCAAACAACCGCCGGGGCTTTCAAACCTTCCCCGCAGTCGGCATTCGACAAAGATAAAGTCGCCGAAGACATTGGCAGCCTGTTTTTTGACGCCGACGGCGACGGCGACCAGGACCTCTACGTATGCAGCGGCGGCAACGAATTCCCGTCGAGTTCCACCGCCCTGCTCGATCGATTGTACATCAATAACGGGCGCGGACAGTTTTCGCGCGACCCGCAAACCCTGCCTGCCGCCGTTCGCTTCGAAAGCACTTCCTGCGTGAAGGCCGCCGATATTGATAAAGACGGCGACCTCGATCTTTTTGTGGGTGTTCGACTGTTGCCTTTTGTGTATGGCGTGCCCGTCAACAGTTACCTGCTCATCAACGACGGCAAGGGCAAATTCACGGATGCCACTGCAAGCCTGGCGCCCGGGCTGGTCAAAATCGGTATGGTCACCGATGCCGCCTGGCTCGATATTGACGCCGACAAGGACCCCGATCTGGTAATAGTGGGCGAATGGATGCCCGCCAAAGTCTTTCGCAATGACGCCGGCAAGTTCACCGACATCACTTCGCAAGCCGGGTTAAACAAAACCAACGGTTTCTGGAATGTAGTGCAAGCCGCCGACATAGACGGAGACGGCGACATCGACCTGGTCGCCGGCAACTATGGCCTGAATTCGAGGCTAAAAGCAACGGCTGAAAAGCCCTTGTCTATGTATATTAACGATTTTGACGGCAACAGCTCTGTGGACCATATCTTGTGCGCCTATAACGGCGATAAATCCTATCCGCTGGTACTGCGCCACGATTTGGTATCGCAACTGCCCGGTTTGAAAAAGAAATACCTCAAATATGCCAGTTACAAAGAGCAGCAAATCACAGACATCTTCCCCAAAGAACTGCTCGACAAATCAGTTGTGCTCGAAGCTTTCCAATTGCAAAGCTGCCTTTTTGTTAATGACGGCAAGGGGCGCTTTACCTTGCAGCCGTTGCCGGCCAGAGCCCAGTTTGCGCCTGTGTATGCCATCGCAATCACCGATGTAAATCGAGACGGCCATAAGGATATTGTACTAGGCGGGAATTTCTATCACGCCAAACCCGAACTGGGCATTTACGATGCCGGCTACGGGCTCGTGCTGCAAGGCGCCAAAGACGGGACCTTCAGGGCTTTGTCGCCCGCCGAAAGCGGCTTTTTTGTGAAGGGCGAAATCCGCAGCCTGCTGTCGATAACTTCTAAAGGTGAAAAGCGGTTTGTCGTTGGAAAAAATAATGCACCCGTAGAGGTATGGGGGTATTGAGGCGATACGGTTGTAAGTTGTAAGTTGTAGGTTGTAAGTTGTAGGTTGTAGGTTGTAGGTTGTAGGTTGTAAGTTGTAAGTTGTAGGTTGTAAGTTGT
>DAINSQ010000182.1:0-9555 GCA_036741235.1 Saprospiraceae bacterium
ATATTGGACTTCAGGCCGTTCCAAATTACGATGCCGCGCGCGCCGGGACCGTGATTTGCCACCATTGAGTTGGTCACGCTGACGTTATCTACCGGGCCGTTGGCATAAAAACCGGAGGCATTAGTATTATTTTGAATGGCAACATTTGTAATAAGGAGATCATTGTTGTTTGCAGGCGCGTAGATACCTGCACTGGTGTTGGCGCCAGAGCCGGAATAGTTTTGTACGGTGAGATCCTGAATAGTAACATTAGTGATATTATTGGAAAGCGCAATACCGCTTCCTGTGCCCAATAGTCCTGTGCCGTCAAGTATAGTTCCTGATTTGCTCTGACCATCCAATGTCAGTGATTTATTAATAGTAATTCGCTGACCGTATGAGCCGTCCTCCATAAATACTGTTTTGCCGGCGGCTGCATAATCGATAGCAGCCTGCACAGACATTTCGATAGACCCTCCTGCGGGGTTGTCGTCGACAAATTTATTTCCCGTTGCTATTTCTTCGATATGGAGTAAAGAAGAGGGTACGTTATAGGGAGGATTGAGTAAAACATTGACTACTGCATAAGCGGCGGCGAGCGAAGATTGATAATACTTATCCGTTGTGCCGATACCTACAAAATGAGTGGGCGCCGATACGCTGCCGCTTGTCGGTGCGATAGAGGTACCGCTAACTCCAGGGCCGCCTGTAGTTTGTTCGTATACGGTGACCGGCTCCGATATATTCACGGCGCCGGTAATCGTCACGTTGGTAGTGCCGCCGGCGCAATAAGTGCCGTCGGAAAAAATCCCTACGCCCGCGCTGAAACCGCCTGTGAATGCATTGCCGCTGGTAGTAATGCCGTTTATTGTGAGGTTATCACAATCGGCTATAGATACGCCGTTGCCGTCGTTATTGGTTGAGGTAATATTATTGAGCGATACATTATCCGAGCAAGTGATCGCAAAACCAGAGCTCCCGCAGTTGGTTACCGTTACGTTGGTCACCGTCAGGTTATCCGATCCCGGTTGCGTGATAATGCCATACGTGCCGGCATTTTGGAGCGTAAAATTTTCCAGCGTTACACCCGCCGCAGCCAGGCTAAGCCCCCACGTACCGGAGGAAGAAGTAATGGTATAGCCCTGGCCGTCAATGGTAACAGCCTTATTCACCGTAATCAGGCCTTCAGTAATGTTATCGGTGAGCAAGATGTCATCGCCCGGCGATGCAGCTGCAATTGCTGCGCTAATTGTGGTATAGCAAGGTATATTGCCCCCGCAACTGCCTGCCGGGTCAACATATAAGTTGGCTGCATTAATCTGTACAACCATTCCAAGCGAAAGGATGACAATAGATAAAGGGGAATACAATTCGTAAATTTTTTTCATGACGATTATGTTGAGATCAGTTTATTGGTTCGAATTCAATAAATATGCCAATACCTTACCTCGTTGACTTTTATTTATTTGAAAATAAACAAAGGCAACCAGGGACAAGCACATATCATAGCTCGATTACTCAATCAGCAGATTGAATATCGAAATCAGAATGCGCTTTTGTAGGGATGACGGCTGAATGTGTTTTTATTTATTTGGGAATATTACCAAGACTCTGAAGCAAGCCTGCCTGCGAGTGTTCTTGTAGCAGGCGGGAGTATTTGTCTATGTTAGATGCTCTTGACTATAAAGTATTGTTCTTTGCTTTTACTCTGGCATCATAATCAATTTCGACGACAAATTTAGAACTAATTCAGCAATTAACACCATAGTAGCACATTTTTTTTGTATTAATTTAAATGTTCTTATAATGTTGGTTATCAGTTTTTTAAATAATCGTCATATTATAGCCGTCGTATTTATGGGAATGTTATTCCATGCTCAATTTGTCCTTTTATATTAAACGCAACAAAAAGAAATTGAATATTTTAAATAATGTATATACATAGATTTGCTGATAAACTAAAAAATGACCGGTAAGCGTAACTACTACCGGTCATTTTCCAATATTGATCACCTGGCTGCAACCACCGGGTGATTATATTAACGCTTGACAAAACGCACTGCTACTCCGCCGCCTGGCGCCAGTTTCAAGGGCAGGGTCGTGCCGGCGTTCACTTCCTGCGAGCTGATAGCTACCGCTGTCGGATTGTTATTCCAATGGGCGTCGGGGGCGTCGGCGTATAATTGCGCCGTATAGTTAACACCCGGGCTGAGGAAGTCCAGTTTGACCTGGAATTCGCGCGGATTTTCGTCGGTGATGCTGCCCAGGTACCAATCGTTGCTGCCTTTGGCTTTACGGGCGTAGGTGACATAATCGCCCACTTCGGCGTTGATGACGCGGGTTTCGTCCCAGTCGACGGCTACATCTCGGATGAATTGCAGCGCCGGGTTATTGCCGTAGTGTTCGGGCAGGTCGGCTACCATTTGCACCGGGCTGTAGAGCGTTACGTACAGCGCCAATTGTTTAGCCAGGGTAGTATTGACCTGGTTTTTGTCTTTGTATTTGTCGAATTTGATCTCAAAAATACCGGGCGTATAATCCAGCCCGCTGCCGAGCCCCATCGTGAACGGCAGAATGGCGAGGTGTTCCGGCGGGTTCATGTCGGTACTCCAGGCTTCGAATTCCTGGCCGCGGAAAGTTTCCCTCGACCAGAAGTTGGGCCAGGTGCGCTGCAGGCCGGTGCCTTTGATCGTTTCGTGGCCGTCGATGCAAATCTGGAATTCTGCGGCTTTTTCGGTCACTTTCTGGAAGTGGTTGATCATCCATTGGCCCTGGTGATACTCGTTTTTGGGAATAATTCTGCCCACATAACCCGTTTTGATGGCATGTACGCCCAGTCGGCGGCAAAGGGCATAGGCGGTGTCCAATTGTTGTTCGTAAGTACGCGGCGCTGAAGAAGTTTCGTGGTGAATGATCAGTGCGACGCCTTTTTCTTTGCCGTAGCGCACTACTTCATCAATATCGTAATCGGGGTAAGGGGTCACGAAGTCAAAAACGCCCTCGCGATCTTCGAAGCCGATCCAGCGTTCCCAGCCGGTATTCCAGCCTTCTACAAGCATAGCGGGGATGTTGTTGGCGGCAGCGAAATCGATGAGGCGTTTGGCGTTGGCGGTCGTAGCGCCGTGTCTGCCGCTGGCCATATCCCAGCTATTTTTGTTAAGGTGCATTTCCCACCAAATGCCGACGTATTTGACGGGTTTGATCCAGCTCACGTCTTCCAGTTTGTTGGGTTCGTTGAGGTTGAGGATGATCCTGGAGTTGAGCAGGTCGGCGGCGGTTTCGCCGATGATGACGGTTCGCCAGGGGGTATGGAAGGGGGCTTTGAGTTTGGCCTTGGATTCGTCGGGCGAACCTACGAGTTCGCTGACCCACTTCAAGCCGTCTTTGTCAACTTTGAGCGTCATGGAGGAGTAGTTGATCAAAGCGGCTTCGTGGAATACGAGGTGCAGCCCGTCGGCGGTTTTCTGCGTGACGGGGGTATTGACGGCATTTTCGGGAATATAGGTTTGCGCCAGATCGGGGTGCTTGCTTTTAGCGGTGGCGTCGATTTCCGAAAACCTGGTCGTATTATAGAGATGTTCGTAGATATCCCAATCGCCGGGTTGCCACCAGGTGAGGTGGTCGCCGGTGAGCCGGAATTCGGTAATTTCATCCATGATCACTACGCTGTCGAGGCTTTGCTGTGCCGGTATTTCATAGCGAAAGCCGACGCCGTCGTCATACACCCGGAATACCAGGTTCATCAGGCGCTTGGGGGCCTGTTGTTCTTCCAGGTTGAGCGTGAGTTCCTGATAGTTATTGACAATCTCTTTTTCCTGGCCGTAGACGGGTTGCCAGGTTTCGGAGAAGCTGCGGGTCAGGCGGTTTTTCACCTGCCAGCCGCCGTGCAGGGCCGGAGCGTCGCGCAGTTCAAAACCGCCCAGCATCGAGCTGTCGACGGCGGTTTTGCCATTGTACATGATGCGGTAAACCGGTACGCCTTCGGCGTTGAGCCATACGTCTACGCTTACCTTTTTAGCGGGCGATTGCACGCTGTAAGTTTCCGGCGACGGCCGGTTGCAACCCATTGCCAATACGAGCAACAAGCTGCCGAAGAGGATTTTTTTTGTCATTGTGTTGAAAAGATTTCTTTCATCAAATGGGCGGCCACGTTGACAAAATCGTATTCTGTGACCAGCCCTATCAGGTTGCCGTTGCGCATGACCGGCAGGTAGCCCAATTTGCGATCGCGCATTAAATGTAATGCTTCAACCGTACTCATTTCAGGCAAAATGAAAAATAAATCGGTATTCATGATCTCTCCTACCGATGCCCGCACGGGGTGGTTTTCCGATTGGGAGTAGAAGCGGAGCAGCATGGAGGCGGTGATAAACCCCACCAGTTGACCTTTTTCATTTTCCACGGGTAAATGCCGCACATTGCGCCAATCCATGAGGTTGGCGGCAAAGTCGACGGGATCGTTTTCGTTGACGGTAAACAGGTCGGTAGACATGATCTGCTCTACCGTCCAATACCTGTTTTTCCAACTGCCGGCTTCATCCAGCCCGGCAAGCGGCCATTGGTGTACTGGCATGGCTTGTTGTTGACGGTTAAACATGGCGGCGGTAGTAGCTACCAGCGCTTCTTCTTTTTTGCCTTCTTTGCAAAGTTGTTCCAGTGAACTGAGCTGCCACTGCGAGCCGGTGCGCCCGGTTTCAACGCGTTCCTGTATTATATCCAGGTAACGGCTGGTATCCTGTGCGGCAATATTCGCTTTTTGCAGCCCTTCCCTGGCTATGGGTATCAATTCTTTTAGCAGCAGTTCGGCCGCGGGATAACGCCTGGCCGGCGTGCCCCACCAAAGGTAAGAACCCATCCCGTGCCGCGCCGCTCTGAAAAAGTTTTCTTTGACGTTGTCAAATGCCATTTTATTTTTAATGTCTGCATAATCGTCGGGCATACCTTTCATCATGCCCAGCCAAAAGGCCGCATTGGCAACTTCGTCAATTACGGAAGGCCCCGTAGGCAATACGCGCATTTCAATACGCAAGTGGGGTTTGCCGTCGGTGATGCCGTAGCAGGGGCGGTTCCAGCGGTAAACGGTGCCGTTGTGCACGCTGAGCGAGTACAATTTTGGCACGCCGCCTTCCGCCAAAACCTGCAGGGGGTCTTCTTCGCGGGTAGAAGCGAGCATAACCCGGTGCCGGGCGATGTCGTCTTTGAAGATGTCGAGAATGGATTGTTCTACCCACCCCGTGCCGAAACAAACCCGCGGCGATCGCTCGCGCACCATCTCCGAAGTACTTCTGGTATCTATCGATTGCTGGAATAAGGCGATGCGGGTTTCTCTCCACCCGCGCTTGCCTAGCAGCAAAGGCGAATTGGTGGAGGCAGAGAGCAACGGCCCCGTAACGGCCATCGACCAGTTGTAATATTGTGAGAAAAGCGGAGCGGGAATTTGCAAATGTACCTGAAAACTGGTGTTGCTGGCCTCGAATAAGGCCAAACCGTCGTTGATCACGACTTCATCGGGGCCGTCAATGCGAAATTCAAATAATCCGCGGTGCAATTCGTGCAATAATTCCATCAAAGCCCTGTAACGGGGCAAGGGAGTGAGGTTGTCGTAGTTGATGTCGCCATACCGAATGGTGGGCAATATACCGCATAACAGCGCATGGGCGCCCACCTGGTTTGCCGCTTCGTCGGCCCGGCGCAAATAGTTGCTTAAAGTTGATTCCAGCTCAGACAAACACCGGCCCTTAAACAATACGGGATCCAAATTGATCTCCATATTGAACCGGGCCAGTTCGGTGGTAAAATGCTCGTCGTTGATGCGCTCCAGCACCTCCATCAGCACAGGCGCCGGCCTCCAGTGAGCGTCAACAAAACAAAATTCCTGCTCGGCGCCGATGCGCTGTACGTCGTTTTCAAATAAATCGTTGTCTAACATCAACTGTAGTGCCTTCAGGTCGCGCAACAGATTTTTGAGATGGCGATGGCGCGATGCGGCGTCTTTTACCAGGGTTACTTTTTCAGCTCCCATTGAATGATGAGTTTACGGTGTCATGTCTAATTCGTTTTGAGTGGATAGGGATTAATAAACAAAGTTGTGCTAATCAAAGAAATAGGGCTGTGAGTTTTGTCACCGTTTATTATGAACTTGCTCAGTAATTGGTATTTTTTTTAACCTATTCTTAACAAGCAAAAAAACGATTGCGATGTTATTACTAAAACCTAAAGTTGTGCGTATGAAAAAATGGCTGTTGTGTACCCTGGCCGGACTCAGCTGGGCATTGGTCGCTTGTCAGTCTTCGCCAGAGGCGGAGAGGCCGTCGCCTGCTGCCGTTTCCCCAGCCAACGACTCCCTGCCTTTTGTTGTGTACGACGATTTTTCAAAACTCGAACACGTTTTTAACTATAGGAACGATACTACCTACATTGTCAATTTCTGGGCTACCTGGTGCAAACCTTGTATGGAAGAAATGCCCTATTTCGAACAACTTATCCAAGGCCTGGAAGGCCAAAAGAAACGGGTAATACTCATTAGCCTCGATTTTAAAAAAGATATCCCCACCAAACTGAAACGCTATGTAGAACAACGAGGCCTCGAAAAGGAGGTGATTGTCCTTACCGACCACCGCTATGATACCTGGATTGATAGGGTCGACCCCTCATGGGGCGGCGCTATCCCGGTTACGCTTATTTATAATGCAAAAAACCGCAAGTTCGTCGACCAACAGTTTTCCAGCTACGAGGAACTGGAAGCGCTGGTGAAGGCGGTTGAGTGAGGTTCTCAGTTATCGGTTCTGAGTTGTCGGTTGTCGGTTTCTTTGCCAGTCTATTTTTAACCGACAACCTACAACTTAGAACCTACAACGGACAACAGAGAACCCACAACCCACAAACCGACAACTGACAACTGACAACTTTCTCTCACAATCATAAAAACCTGACAAATCATGCTGAATTTACGCAAAATCACCCTGCTGACAGCCGGCCTGCTGGTGCTGGCAGCTGCAACTATGGCTTTTCGCAGTGTGGGCGGGCTCAAAGTAGGCGACAAGGCGCCCGACTTCGAGCTCAAAAACGTTGATGGCAAAATGTATTCACTGAAAGATGTGAAGGACGCCAACGGCAAAAAGGCCAAGGGCTATGTCGTCATTTTCACCTGCAATACCTGCCCCTATGCCGTGATGTACGAAGACCGCATTATCGACCTGCATCGCCAACTGTCGCAGAAAGGTTACCCGGTTGTGGCTATTCAGCCCAACGACCCCGCCGTGCAACCCGGCGATAGCTTCGCTAAAATGCAGGAGCGCGCCAAAGAGAAAAAGTTCGATTTCCTGTACCTGTTTGACGACGGCCAGAAGGTGTATCCACAATACGGCGCCGCCCGTACGCCCGAGGTTTATCTGCTCGACAAGGATCTGACGGTGCGCTACCACGGCGCTATTGACGATAACGCCCAGGATCCCGCCGCCGTGCAGAAAAACTACGTTAGAGAGGCCGTCGCCGCCCTGGAAAGAGGCGAGGAGCCCAACCCTGCCGATGTAAAGGCCATCGGCTGCTCGATTAAATTTAAAAAGGGATAATCCCCCTTCACTGCATATATTCCCACGCCGTTTGATACGCGCCGTTTTTTTCGCAATACGTCAAAAATTGCTCATAAAAACGGTGCGTACCAATGGTGGCGCTATCGCCAATCACTATCAACTGCTTGCGCGCCCGCGTCATGGCCACATTCATCCGGCGGTAGTCGTTCAAAAAACCAATTTCGCATTTGGCATTGGATCGCACCAGGGAGATATAGACGATATCCCGCTCCTGACCCTGGAACCCGTCAATGGTGTTGACCGTAACGGGCAGCGCGCTTAGCAGGCTGTCTTCGGCTATTTGCTCCTGCATGTAAATCACTTGTTCCCGGTAAGGAGAGATAATAGCGATCGATGGTATGGGTTGATCGGCAAACGCTTCGACTTGCAGGTACAGGTGTTCGCACAAAATCTGGAATTCCTCTGGGTTGTACCGGCTCTGAAACACAGGCTGCAGGCGTTCTTCAAAGCCGCAGCCGGCCGTATCGATAAAAATAACCGGCGTGTTGGCGAGTATGGGTAATGCGTGATACCTCACCTCCGGGGCGGCCTGCAATGCGCCGTTGTAAAATTGCAGGTTGGAAAATCCCATAATAACTTCGTGCATGCGGTATTGCAGGTTGAGCAAATTGGCATAAGCGCCCTGCTCAATACACCGCTCGATGAGGGTCACCGATAGGCCCTGACGCTGAGCTTCTACCGATTTTACGGTGGGCGGCAGTTGAAAGGGATCGCCGGCCAGCACCACTTTCGACGCCCGCGTGATCGGTATCCAGGTGGCCGGTTCCAGTGCCTGCGCCGCTTCGTCAATCACTACGGTGCGGAATTTACGGCCCTCCAATACGGGATGCGCCGTGCCTACGAGCGTAGCGGTGATCACCTGCGCGCTGTCGAGAATCATTTCAATGAGCCGGTCTTCCAACTGGTTGGCCCAGGCGCTCAGCTCGCGGGCTTCTTCTTGCAGGCGCCGGCGCTCTTCGTGTTCTTCTTTACCGTAATTGCGCCGGTACCGCCGCGCCAGCCGCCGGCATTCGGCGGCTTGTATCTTTACTTTTTTGATGTGTTTGCTCTCCGGATGTTGCGCGATACGCTCTTCAAGGGTATGCCGCACAATCGACTCGTCTACCCGCGATATGTTGCCCACGCGCACTACGTTCAGTCCCTCAGCCGCCAGCCTTTCGGTGAGCAGGTCAACTGCGGCATTGCTGGGCGCGGTGACCAAGACGGTGTTTTCGGTTTCGCACAACAACCTGATAGCCTGTACCAGGGTGGTGGTTTTTCCGGTGCCTGGCGGGCCGTGAATAACGGCTACGTCGCGCGCGGCGAGGATATCGTTTACTGCGTCGTTCTGACTGGGATTCAGCCCCTGGACTTCAATTCGGTTGGTTATTTGGCTAAAAAGCGCCTGCCGTTTACCCAACAGAATGGAACGCAACTCAGCCAGCCGGTCCTGCCGGGCTTTTTTTACGGCTGTCAGCGCTTTTTCCATTTCCAAATAGGAACGTTCGTCAAATATGATATCCACGCCGAGCAAACCCACGCCCAGCCAGTCGGGCAAGTCTTTGCTGTTTAATACGATTTTCATCCGGTTTTTATCTACAAACTGGATGATGCCCGATTGCTCGGGCGCCAATACCCCCGGCTGCTGGGTAAATAAATTAACGGTTTTGCCCGCCCGAAAATGGTCGTTTTCCGCCGTCCCCGATTTTTCAACAATAACAAACGCCCGGTCGCCAATAGCATACCCCGATTTGACAACCGTCACCGGATACCAGGCATAGCCCTTGGCCACCCGCTGGTCTAACGGCAGTTGCTGCACCAGTCGCCTGTGCTGCTCAAAGTCTTCGGCTTTTTCTATCCGCAGCAATTCACTCAACTTGTCTATCTCCTCAATTTCTTCCTGTATCATCAATTTTTTATTGTTCAATTAATTGAAAGTCGGTTGTCGGTTCTACGTTATCGTTGTAGGTTGTTGTCGGTTGTGAGTTGGCGGTTCGTTTATCGG
>DAINSQ010000183.1:0-4040 GCA_036741235.1 Saprospiraceae bacterium
AGCAAATTAGCAAATCAGCATCCCGACCTCCTTCCAGTCGGTACGGGACTCCCCCGATTTTCAATCGGGACTCACTTCGTTAGCCTTCGGTCGAATCAGCAAATCAGCAAATCAGCAAATCAGCAAATCATTCTTTATAACTTTGCGGGCAAACAAGTCCGCCCCGTATGATGTCTCCTTTTTGGAATCAGCTCCATGCCTATTGCGAAGCGCATACCACACCTGCGCCGGAGGTATTGCACGAACTCGAGCGCGAAACCCACCTCAAAACACTGGCCCCGCAAATGATGTCGGGCCGGCTGCAAGGACGCTTTCTTACCATGTTGGCGCAAATCGCCAACCCCCGTATAGCCCTCGAAATCGGCGCCTTCACCGGTTATGGCGCGCTTAGCATCGCCATGGGACTGCCCGAAGGCAGCGTATTACACACTATCGAGGCAAACCCGGAATTGGAATATATCCTGCGGAAATATATCGATAAATCCGGACTGACACACAAGATACAATTGCATATCGGAAAAGCAGAGGATATTATTCCTGCCCTGACCTTTACCTACGATTTGGTATTTATCGATGCCGGAAAACAGCAGTATGCCTATTTTTACGACCTGGTTTTCGATCGCCTCAACCCCGGCGCACTTATACTGGCCGATAATGTTTTATGGAGCGGCAAGGTTGTAAACCGCGAAACGGATGTGGACACCCTCGCTCTCCAGGCTTTCAATGATAAAGTGCAGCAAGACCCCCGCGTCGATAATATTTTACTACCCCTCCGCGACGGGCTTATGCTGGCGAGAAAGAAATGAGGTTATCTGTTGTGGGTTGTCGGTTGTGAGTTATTTGAACAAACCTTCAAACCCACAACCGACAACCTACAACCCAAACCTACAACCTACAACCTACAACCTACAACTGAAAAATGAAATCATACACCAGTCTTGCCGACATACAAACTGATTTACGCGCCGGGCAAATTACTTGTCAGGAGTTGGTTGCGTATTATTTGGATCAAATAGCTGCCACAGCGCAGTTGAATGCCTACATAGAAGTATATGCCGATGAAGCGCTGCAACGGGCTCAGCAGCTTGACGAGCGCTACGCTGCCAATCCGGCATCGGTAGGCAAGTTGTTTGGCATGGTGATTTCTATCAAAGACGTCATCTGCTACAAAGACCACCAGGTGACGGGGGGCTCGCGTATCCTGGAGGGCTTTACCAGTTTGTTTTCCGCTACCGCTGTTGAGCGTTTGCTGACAGAAGACGTTATTATCATAGGCCGCACCAATTGCGATGAATTTGCCATGGGCTCTACCAACGAAACTTCCTGTTACGGGCCTGCTAAAAATGCCGCCGACCCCTCCCGTATTCCCGGCGGGTCATCGGGGGGCGCCGCGGTTGCCGTCCAGGCCCACACCTGTCTGGCCGCCCTGGGCAGCGATACCGGCGGATCGGTGCGCCAGCCCGCCGCCTTCTGCGGGGTGATCGGCCTTAAACCCACTTATGGGCGCATCAGCCGCCACGGATTGCTGGCCTATGGCTCCTCTTTCGATCAAATAGGCGTTTTCTCCCATAGCATCGACGATGCCGCGCTGCTTCTTGATATTATGGCCGGCGCCGACGAATTTGACAGTACCGCCAGCCGCCGCGAGGTTCCGGCCTATTCTACCCAATTACACTGGAACCGCCCCGCGCGTATCGCCTATTTGCCGGAAGCGCTGGATCACCCCAGCCTCGATGCAGGCGTACGAAGCGCTTGTACAGCTTTTTTGCAGCAACTTAAAGATGCTGGGCACAGCGTCGAGCCGGTCTCTTTCCCTTACCTCGATTATATTATCCCGGCCTATTACGTGCTGACTACCGCCGAGGCATCTTCCAACCTGGCCCGCTACGACGGCATACGCTACGGTTACCGGAGCGCCCAGGCTCACAACCTCGACGCCGCCTACCGGAAGTCGCGTAGCGAGGGCTTCGGCGCCGAAGTAAAACGACGCATTATGTTGGGCGCTTTTGTGCTCAGCGCCGGCTATTACGACGCCTATTACGCCAAAGCGCAGCAGGTGCGCCGGCTCATAAGAAAGGCCACCCTCGATATGTTGTCGACCCACGACTTCATTTTTATGCCCGCCGCCCCCGGCGTGGCCTGGCCCCTGGGTGAAACCATCGACGACCCGGTAGCCATGTATCTCGCCGATATTTTTACCGTGCAGGCTAATATGGCCGGTATACCCGCTATCGCATTGCCTGCCGGCTTTCATCCCGACAATAATATGCCCATTGGCGTACAACTAATGGGCGCCCCTTTTGAAGAAACAGCATTGCTGGCTTTTTCCAAACAATTTGTTCTTTAATAAAAAAACAGATTTCGCCAACTTTTTTTCGACGAAAATTCGCTAATTTATTTGGGTTGTTGGTAACTTGTTTAATGTATTGATTGTCAACTAATAATAGTTTGTGTTTTGATGTTGTGTGATGCGTTTGATGGGAGAGGTAAGAGCTAAAAAGGGTAAAAGCGACGGTATTTTGATTAATTTTGCTTTTCGGAACAATACCCTTTACGACAATGGAGGAATGTAGTACACCTAACAGCCCCCTGTTCAAACTCATTTTTGTTCTTTTTTTAGCCGGCCTTCAATTACCCGTATCAATGGCGGCAACGCCGGAAAATGCGCCGGTATTTAGCGAAGCTGAAGTAAAAGCCCGCCTGGAGAGCCTGGACAAAGGCTTCCTCGATTTTCGATACAATACTACGGTAAGAAATTATGTGAAGCGATATGTCACAGGCCGCAAAGGCAGTGAGATTATCCTGGGCCGTACGGTAATGTATTTTCCTATTTTCGAAAGATACCTGGAAGAAGCCGGCCTGCCGGAATCGCTCAAATATCTACCCATCATCGAATCAACGCTCAACCCCAAGGCGGTATCCAGAGCGGGGGCAGTAGGCTTGTGGCAGTTTATGCCGGCAACCGGCAGAGATTACGGACTAAAAATCGGCCGCTATGTCGACGAACGCGTCGACCCCATCAAGGCAACTAAAGCGGCAGCGCAGTACTTGTCTAATGAGTATAAACGCTTCGGCGATTGGGCGCTGGTGCTCGCAGCCTACAACTCGGGCTCAGGCCGCGTAAGCCGCGCTATCAAACGCGCCCGCACCAAAGACTACTGGCGCTTGCAACGCTACTTGCCTACCGAAACGCGAAATTACGTGCCCCGCTTTATCGCAGCAACTTATCTGGTGGAGTTTTTTGATAAACACGAACTGACGCCCGTATACCCGAGTCTGGATCTCCAACTCACGGAAACGATTGAGCTCTACGACTATTGCAGCTTTTTCCGTATCGCGGAGCTCACCGGCCTCTCGCTCGACATTATCGAACAACTGAACCCGGCATACGAACAAGGTTTTATACCCAGCAACCCCAACGGCAACTATGTGACGCTGCCCAGCCGGGTAATGCCGCTTTTCCGCGAATATGTGGAAACCCAACGCCCCGATAATATTATCGATATGGCACAGCTTCAAGTGCCTATTATGATCGCCAAGCCAACCGATGCCGGTACAGCTTACGAACAATCTACCTATACCGTCAAGGAGGGACAAACGCTTCATAGTATTGCGAAAGAACTGAATTGCACCGCCTATCAATTGCGCCTGTGGAATCAATTGTCCAATGAAAAAATCCAACCCGGTAGTCAATTGATTACTTATAAACTGAAAGAAACCAGAAAACGGAAACGGGATGTGATTCGAAAACCGGTTGAAATTAAGGTCATTCCTACTCAACCTGTCAAAACTATCCCAAACGCGCCATCCCTGCTCTCCCCCGATATCGCTCCTCCTGTTAGAGAAGAATACCTGTATTATACCGCCAAACGCCGCATTAAACTATCTGAAGTAGCGGCCGACCTCGGCGTATCACACGACGAACTTCTGCGCCTCAACGGCTGGATGATCGATAAAATCCTCCGCCCCGGCGATCAAGCCAAAATTAAACGCATAACAACCGGGAAATAGACGCGACTTTGCGACTGTGCGACTGTGCG
>DAINSQ010000183.1:4140-9539 GCA_036741235.1 Saprospiraceae bacterium
ACTTTGCGACTTTGCGACTTTGCGACTTTGCGACTTTGCGACTTTGCGACTTTGCGACTTTGCAAAGAATGACTTATAAAGATACGTGAAGCTCCTGAGTTCGCATAGTCATAAAGTCGCAGCGTCGCAAAGTCCAACAGTCCCAAAAAAAGAGGGCGACCCGCAATAGGCCACCCTCAATATGAAATCACCCGACTGTTGTACGTATTGATAGTTAGCGCAAAATACAACGGCTCTGCCTAAAAATTAATAGTTCGCTCTGCCTCATCCGTTCCATCTGCGTTTGTTGCTCTTATAACAATTGTATTCGCTCCTCGGTTCAACGGCGCAATTCCTTCGAATACCCCTGTTTTGACGTCAAAATTAAAATTGGTCACAACGCTTCCATTTACAATAAACGCAATCTGATCCTTTTTAGTTACATTTTTTATAGACGCAATGACGGTGCTGTTGGCATTATTGGGGTAAAACGGATTAGCTACCGGTTGCGATATCGAAGTGATGTCGATTGCCGGCGGGCGTTTGGCTGATGGCATATAGGTTATCAACGTGGTTGCCTGGGCCGTGCCCGCTTCATTTTTTGCTTCCGCAAATATCGTATTGCCGCCTTTGGCGAGCGTTACATTGGCTTTCACTTCGCCGGTTTTGGCGTCAAAAGTGAAATCGGTCACCGCCTTTTTGTTAACCGTGAGCTGAATATCCGCTTTGTTATCTACATTTTTGACCGATACGACTATCAGGCTTGGACTTTCACCCGTTGTAGTGTTGCTTTTGGCCGGTCGCTGGAAACTGACCTCCGGCTTGGGCTGGGCCACGGGCGGTTCGTAGGAAAACGTCACTGCCGCTTCATGGCTACCGTCGGCATTATCGGCCTGCAGTCGGATGGTGTTTTTGCCTGGCTGTAAATTGCTGAGTTCGGCGCTGAAATTTTCTTTATCGAGTTTGAAATTATTCACGGGTTTTCCATTGAGGGCAAACCGCACTTTTTTGGCATCGATTACATTGACAATGGTAGCCTTTACTTCGAGCGGGGTTTTGTTAATCTTGCTATTGTTGACCGGCGTAAGTATGGTCACTTTAGGCGGCTTGGGCTGCTCATAACGCACCGCAATCCGCTTTTCATCCTGGCCGCCGGCATTGGCTACCCTGATGCGGATGCCGTTGTTGCCGGTTTGCAGGGTGAGATTGGCGGTCACTTCCTGGGTTGAAGTATTGAATTGAAAATTGCTAATCGTTTTATCATTCAACCACAAACTGATCTCGCTTTTTGCGCTTACGCGCGAGGTTTTGGCTTTAAATGCAGCTTCAGCAGTGTTTATAACTGCCTGATCGGCGGGCTGCATGACGTTTACCGCCGGCGGTTGCAGTGCCGGGCGGTAGGTTGCGCTAACCTGTTTGTCGTCGCTGCCGGCGCTGTTGCGGGCCTGAATCCGGATAGTATTGTTGCCTTCTTCGAGCGACAGGTTGGCCGAAAATTGGGTGTTGTTACTGCTGAATTCGAAATCGTACAGGCGCTTGCCGTTTACCGTAAAAGTAATATCATTGCGCTCGCTCACGCGTTCTATTTTCGCTTTTACGCTGATGGCGCGCTCGCTGACCGTAACGCCATTGGCAGGCTGCTGGATGGTAATGATGGGCGGCAACTGAAGCCCGCCGGGAACGTCCGTCCGTTTGATGACGACCTGGTCTTCGTTGCTGCCGTCGTTGTTGCGGGCTTTTAGCTCAATTTTATTATCTCCTTTTACGAGGTTGACAGTAGCGCTAACTTTGCCAGTATTGGCATTAAAACTGAAATTGCTGATTGGCTGATTGTTTACCAATAGCGTTAGTTGACTTTTATTATTGATGTAGCTTACTGCGGCTTCAATATCGGCAGTGGCTTTGGTTGTTGTGCTGTTGGAGTTATTGGGCCGGGTAAAGCTCACTACCGGCGGATTTTTTTGCGCGGGCGGCTCGTAGGTAACCCGCACCTCATCCTGGTCGCTGCCATTACGCATATCAACGCGCAATTCGATGCGGTTGGCGCCGCGTTCCAATGTAAGATCGGTCTGGAGGGACTCGCGCGCGGCGTCAAATTCAAAATTGCGATTCTCTCGCCCATTGATAAACAGGCTGATATTTTCCCTGCTTTCCGCCCGTTTTACGGTTGCCCGCAAGCGCAATTGCGCTGTATTTACAGTTTCATCACTGCGCGCAGGCGTAGTAATCTGCACCGAAGGGCCTTCTATGCGCTGCTCCAGCCTGATTGTTGTCGTAGCTTCGTCGCTGCCGGCTTCGTTGCGGGCGCGGATGCGCAGCGTGTTATCTCCAGGGCGCAATTCAATATTGGCTCGCAGCACCCCGGCGCGGGTATCAAATGTAAAGGGGCGGCCCGAACCGTTTTGCGTAAATTCAATATCGGCTTTGTTGCTTACTTCTTCTATACGCGCCCTCACTTCAAAAACCGGTTCGCTTGTCCGGTAGTTATTGCCGGAAGGCGCGTCAAACGCCACGCGCGGGCGGCGTATACCAGGCGGCGGCGGGGGAGGTGGCGGAGGATTGTCAATCGCTGTTTGATATATAATAATAACGCTTTCGCGCGCCGTACCGGCTTCATTGCGGGCGCTGATGGTCACTTCATTCCTGCCGGGCCGCAGCGGCACATTGGTCTGCAAACGTCCGTTTTGATAGTCAAAAGGGTGCGACTGTCCGTTGACATACAAATTAATATCAGCGGGTGCATTGACATGTTTGATATCGGCGCGCACTTGTCCGCCGCGTACTTCACTGGTCGTAAACGGGTTGGCTACCGGTGCAATGATATTAATGCCAGGCGCGAGAGCATGGCCCCTGTTTGCCCTGTGCCGGTCCAGGCGCCATCGCAACCCGAAAAAGGTGTAGTGGAATAAATCATTGCGGCTGTCCTCCAATTGTTGGCCGTCAAGCAGGTTGCTTCTCGAAAAAGTAACCCGGTGCCCCAGGTGCGCAGAAAAACGAGGCGAAAGTTGATAGCCGAGTTCAACGCCCAGCGAAGGCATAAAACCCAGTTTAAAGGATTGCCCGGCAAATCCGTCTGCACGGGTTTCGTAACTGCCGTCCAGAATCTGGTCGCGCAAGTTGCGGCGTACTTCAGCCCTCCCCATTTGCTCGATGATCGAAGAATAGCCCTCGTAATAGGGTTGCCCCTGCGCCCCTGCCTGATCTACCGCTACGCGATAGCCGTCAATGCCAATGCCGCCAAATAGCGAAAATATTATTCCCGTATTTTCCCGTAGCCTGTTGAGGGTAAATACGCCTTCCAATCCCAACTCGCCCAGGTCAGTTCTGTGATTTAGAAAAGCGAATCCGCGCGGCTCCCCCAATGGTGCGGGGTAAGTAAGATAGTTGAGCCCTTGCGGTCTGCTTCCGTCAATGGCCGTGTTGCCGGCTATATCATAGGTGCGAAACGGATCCAGGCCGTATTGACGGGCGTACAGGAAGCGGCCCCGCAGGTCAAAAGAAAGCGCTGCCCCCGGTTGTTGATAAAGATTGCGAGCCAGGGTAGCGCCAAACCCAAAGCCGCCCCGGGCAGCTTTTATATCGCTCGTCTGGTACGACCAACCCCCATTGATGCCCAGGGTGTAATAACCTGAAACCGGCGTCGATATACCAACTTGTGCCTGTGCCTGGATGACGGCGCACCATATTAATATTACAGCTATTAAACCGGGTATTATTCGCATATCGGTTTTTGCTAGCAAAATAGCGGGCTTTTTTGCTTTTTCAAAATACCAACGCATGACAATTTTAACAATATTAATCTTCGCATTATAGGCTATTGCAATAAGGGCGAAATAAAGCGGCAGAAATGATATGTTAATATGACTGACCGTTTTGCGCTGACTTTAACGCATGTTTAACCCCGCTACACTTAGCGTAGAGCGCTAAAATCAAGGACATTCAACGCTGATTGTTTGATAATACCCCGGAAATTCTTATTTTTACACAAACAACGCCGGGCGTTGTATTCATAATCCCATTGACAAACACAGGTTTCCATGCAGGTTATCAGAACAGTGCTGGCCGACGCGCACCATATATATATAGAGGGGCTCAAAACGGTGCTATACGGAAAAACAACCCACGGCCTTTTTGATATTACCGGAATTGCCAATAGCAGCGCCAGCCTGCTCAGTATGCTCGGGGAGCGAACCATAGCTGCCGATATACTCATTCTTGATTTCAATCTGCCCGATATCGACGGACCGGAGCTGATTCACCAAATCAGGTCCGACCGGCCGGAGCTAAAAATCCTCGTCCTTACGTCCTACAACGACCCCAAAGTCGTCAAATCGGCATACAAACTTGGCGCTAATGGGTATATACTCAAAAACAAAGAAGTCGAAGAACTTTTTACCGCCATTCAAACCGTATTGGAAGGCCAAATTTTCATGGGCGAGGGCATAGCGATTAACGATAACGCTGCGGGCAGCCGGTCGCAAGATCGCCGTCCTGCCTCCAATGCCGCTTATTTTGAAGATCGATTTATAAAAAAATACCTCCTCACGCGCCGGGAACTCGAGGTGTTGCGCCTTATTGTCCAGGCGCTTAATAACAAAGAAATCGCTGAAGCACTGTTCATTAGCACCCAAACCGTAGGCGTCCATCGCAAGAACATTATGCGCAAACTGGGCGTCAGTAATACCGCCAGTTTGATCAAAACAGCATATGATAATAGCATTTTGTAAAAAAATACCCTGTTTAGGGTATGTATAAAAAAAACTCATATGCTATATTTGCAGCGTTAATTGAATGTACAAGCTACTACATACGAAAAAGACGACCTTACGTACGCGATCTTCTGAGACGACCAACTTCGAGCAAAGAGAGGACATACAACGTTCCGCAAGAGCTGCGAATACATATTGATGCACTTGATGGTGAGTCTTGTTGAAAAAAAATGTTAAAATTCGTGCACTTAATCATCAATATGCCGTACATTTGTACCGTTGTAAATAACAATCCCATGACAAGAAACAAGTACTCCTTGAATTCCTTTTCCATTCTACCCATACATTTTCCTGTTCTTTTTTCATTGCGTTCTAAACAAACACTCGTAAGGATACCTCTTCTTGTATGAGAAGAGTGCTTCGTGGCGCCCCTTTTTCGCTGCGCTAGCACCGGCTATCATACAAAGGTATGCTAGCTCGCTCCCCTTGACATTTTCGCAGTAATTCGTTTTGAATTTTTTACCATACGGGCCTTTTCACTTGACCTTAATAATAAAGACGACGACAAAAACAAAACAGTGAAAAGACCAAAAGCAGCAGGAACTATAAGTTGTTCGTGCTGCTTCTTGACGACGGCTGTAATACAGCAAACATATTTTTTTGACCTAATTTCTTCATTATTTAACAAATTGTAATCTTATGGAAAAAACG
>DAINSQ010000184.1:0-9468 GCA_036741235.1 Saprospiraceae bacterium
TTGAGCCGATGCTCAATGTGGGTACAAAGCCGAAGTCGACGGTCATATCGCCGTTATCGTCGTCGGCGTCGTCCTGGGTACCGCCCGAGCCTGACTCAGCGGCGCCCGAGGGTTCGCCGTTGGGCGTGAGCGTAAAATTGGGAGAATTAACCGGGCTACCCGAGGAAGCTTGCGTACCGTTATCGTCATCGTCTTCCTGATTATCGGCGCTGTCGGTTGGAGTAGATGACAGCGGATAAGCGCTCGGAGCAGTAGGAATATAGATAAAATAGCTGCCTGGAGTCAGGTTATCGAAGAGATAGTCGCCGTTCGAATCGGTAATTGTAGTGGCCACCGGGGTAGTGACGCCGGGAGTGCTGCCTACCGTATACAATTCGAGGGTGATGCCTGGCAGACCGCCTTCGCCGTCGCCCGGTTCATAAATGCCGTTGTTGTCAAGGTCGGCAAATACAGTTGAACCAACGCTAACGGGAGAGATAAAGCCAAAGTCGACGGTCATATCGCCATTAGCATCATTGCCGCTGTTGTTGGCGCCGTCCTGGCCGCTACCCTGCGCTGTTTCGCCTGTTGCAAAAGTGGGCTCGCTTCCGGCAATCAAACTGATCAGAGGCGACATGACCTGCGTGCCGGTACCACCCGGCTGGAGGCCGTTATCGTCGTTGTCAGTCTGGTTGTCAGCGCCGCTGGTAGCAATATCCGTTGAAGAAAGCGGATATGAAGCAGGAGGCGTATTGATTTTAATATAATAAAAACCTTCCGGCAGGTCGCCGAAAAAGTAATCGCCGTTGACATCGGTAATGTCCATGCCCACCGACAAGTCATCGCCGCCACCAATCAGGTTGTCGAGGCCGGCGCTGAATAACTCAAGCGTAACGCCTGCGATTCCGTCTTCTGAAGACTCATCGTAAACGCCGTTGTTGTTGATGTCGTAAAATACAGTACTACCAATACTCACCGAATACAAAAGGCCCATATCATAGGTATGAGTGCTTTGACCTTCAGGGCCGGTGGTAACAAAGATGGCCGGGAAACCGGCTACAGATGCCGGAACTCCCGCGCCGGAGGCGATAGCGGCATCCGAGTCGTTAATATCAGGCACGGCCCCCATTCCTATATTGGCGCTGGTAAGCGTATAAGAATTTCCGGCAATGGTCAATTGAGTACCGCCCCACTGGCCACTTTTACCAAAAACGATATAATAATCCGTTTGCGGTACGATGCCGTCGGAGGTATCAAAATAATAATAGCCATTGACGTTGGTAGTAGTAGTAGCAACCTGCGCGCCGCTTGTGTTGTATAAAGTTACATTGACGCCTTGAAGCGGTATATCGCATCCATCCTGAATGCCATTGCGGTTGATGTCAATGAATACATGATTGCCGATTTCTTGAGAGGGAGTACTACAAACGAGCTCCAAATCGCCCAGACCGGCAGCTTTGCCGAACAGGCCGGTTGTACCGCTGTTGCCTGAGAAATAGATCTGATATTGCCTGGTCGACAAACCGGTGGAGTTGTTATACCATGCCAAACCGGCGGAGAATGCGCCCAGGGGGTCCATCACGTTGAGCAACACCTCATTATTACTGGGGTGGATGGCCAAACCGCCGTGCGCGGTTTCCTGGTGAGAGCCGCCGAAGGAATCCTGGCAGTAAAATTCGCCGCCGCAAGGCCCTTGACCGTTATTGTCGCCACAACCTTCATCAAAACCGGCCGTTGCATTTTTTTCTAACAGATAATGGCCGTTGTTGTTATAAATCCGCAACACCTCGCCGCCAACGTTGCCTTTGTATACAGTGGTACCCGTTTGGGCTGCCGATGTGCCGTAATCGAACCAACCGGCCTGGTGCCCCATGCGATCTATGAAGGCAATCGTCATATTGCCGTATACATCAAATTCAATATCACTGAGAATAGGCTGAGGATAACACAATTCTATACCTGATTCAATCAAATTCGCGAAGTTATTCGTCCAGGGATTCCAGTTTTTACAATCTGCCGAAGGGTTGGCAAGGAAAGAAGCCGGCGACCCCTTGGGGTAATCCAGATCGAAAGTGATCAAAGTGGTAAAAATACCTGTTTGAGGATCAAACGAATAAATTGTTGCCGTCATATCGTCATCATTCTGCGTGCTTTGCGCAGAACAAACGCCGCCGACGTACACCTTGCCATCCTGGTATTTTAATGCCCAGGGGCGCCAGTCGCCGGCATCGGCACACCCCGGGTCGGGAATGGGCACTTCAACAGCCGAGACCGCTACATCAGTAACCGGGTTATTTTCAATAACGACTATTGTTCTGTTTTTCAGGTTAACGACAAAAATGGAGTCGGCGTCAGAGGAAATATCCATGTCGCCCAATCCTTCTTTACCAACCCTGTCAAAAACAGCAGGATCATAACTGGGGTCGCCCACGTTGCCGGAAAGGTCGCGGGGCATGAGGTATTCGTCAGCAGCATCAATGCCAAACTGGGCATCCAGGTCTACATATAGCGAAGAGTTGCCCGTTCCGCTGGGAGGAGGCAAAGTAGAAAGATCAATTTTATAAATAGCGCTCAAACTGTCAGGGCCCCAGCCAATATGACGCTTCAATAAAGAAGAAGCAAAAGCTGTTTCAGAACGCCTGTTAAGGGCAATACCCCAGGTGGCGCCAACTTCACTGCCTGCAGCCAGGTAGATGTTCTGGCTCGTTGTACCTGAAGCGCTATACGGCACGGCTAATACTACATCGGCATTACCCGCACTACCGCCTGCCAGTGGGTCGCCCCTGACATAACAGTTGGTGATGACATAAGGGTTATTCTCACAATAAATAGCAGGATCAGACAAACCAAAGTCAACCGTACAATCAGCACCTACCACGGCAAATTGCACAGACCCGCCGTTGTTGTCGGGTCCAGCCTGGCCGTTGTTCAAATTGGAGATCGTATTGGTGAATTCTACCCTCACACGAGTTCCATTGGGCAAACCCGTACAACGCCAGTTGCCATTGACATCGGTATTCGTGCTACAAAGCAGCGTTTGATTGCAATCAAAAATATCAACTTGTATTCCTGACAAGCCAAACTCTGAAGCATCCCTGGTACCGTCAGAGTCAAAGTCGGAATAAACTTTTCCGCCCATTGTGCCTGAAGCACCACAGGGCCCAACTACGTTGCAGGGCGCCGGCAAAACATATGGCGCGTCAGTTGCAACACAAGTCCCGCCTGAGAAGGATGCAGAAATAAACCCTGTGGGCGACGCAGTATTGAGATTGACCTCAAATTGTCCATATGCCGGACAGCCGTCTTCAGCAGGGTCAAGCGTAACCGTAGGCCCGCCGTCAAAAGTGATGATGATGTCTTCCCCCGGCGGCGGATCTTGCCAGGCCACAGAAACGGCCACCAACGCTGTGGGCACGTTGCCTGTTGAAGCATCATTGCGGCAATCGCTCACGCTGACTTGCGTGATGGTCAGCGCGCACACCATGTCGGCGACGGCTTCCGGCGCCGGTTTAGCAACCTGCCTTGGCGCCGCCCGTTTAACTTCGGGCTGCACCGCTCGCTTGGCTTTGCTCACCGCTGTAATAGCCCCAAGAGGATCAAAACCCGTTTTGGAGGCATACATCAGAGAGCCTAGCATCAATAAAGCGCAGGACACTAAAACGCTTGTTGTAAAATTCCTTTTCATGAGACTTCCGTTTCTTCCGATTAATTGATTCTGATTGTTATTAGCCAACTAGTTAGTGATAGCGGTCAACAACGAACTGATCATCCGATGATTTACACTTTCACGGCACTAAGGTAGAATTGAGGAAGGGGAGCATCAGGGACAGGAGAGCCGCTTTTTCTGGAGTTATTTATTCGCATCAAACATCATTAAAAATATATAATATATTGATTATTAAATATTTAAAACTTGTTAAATATTGATAAAATTCGAATTTAATTTAATTAAAAAGGGCCGTTACAACTGTGCTGCAACGGCCCTTGACCAATGGGTAACGAACAATCTATTAAAAATCTACCATCAAAAATTGAGGAGTTGTTTTGATCACATATTCGCCCGGAAGAATAAACGCCGAGCTCAATCCCAGCCTTTTTTCTACCCGGTATGGGAGTCGAAAAGCTTCATGTACGGTAAACAACCCACTCTGAAAATGCTGCTTCCATATAGATTCGCTAATGGTCGCTTTCTGAAAATAAAACCTGGCCCGCTTTTTTGCATTAACGCCTATGATAGCGTGCACCAGCGGGCATTCGCCCGAATATTGATACGGCGCCACCATTACCCGGCAAATGCCGACTCCCCTGCATTTTGCGCTGGGGGAACCCAATACAACGTCTGTTCGCAACATGAATTCAGGCAGCATCCCCTTTTGGCCGCCCAATCCGGTCAAATCGGTTAAGGTACTTGTTAGTATCATTCTAATGTGTTTTGTTTCTCCGCCCAGGCTAATACCCGGGTTGAAGTTGGTCTTAGCAATTGAATGTTGCACGCTAAGTTATTATGCGATCTGTTTGGGCGATCAGACAGATTGGGGGGATGAATCTACCTGAAAAAAGAGTTAGTTAAATGAATAACAAATTCATATATCATTGTTTTTCAAATAAATACATTTATTCAAAAAACAACTTTAACTACCCTCTTTTTATTCGTTTCGCACTAAAATCGAGGGATTGCAGGGCCATTTCCCATAGGTCTTCGTAGGGTATGATCTCTATGTCGTGCGATTGATTGGCAATATCCAGGGGTACTTTTTGGAGCATTTGCACGTGTTTGGCGGCATGCCTGATCACCGCAGCCCGGTGAAAGCTTTGCGAAGGCATTTGCATCAGCATTTTGATGAAGCAATTGCTTCTGTAAGTATCATCCCTTCGCAAGTATCGAGAGCTGTATTTTTCAATCGCTTCCAGCCGGTCGGTAATGTCATCGTAGCGTTTTTTTAACAACAAATACAGCACCTGGAAGATCAATATCGGGATATTCATGCCCCGCTTGTCTTTGGAATAAATGGGCGTTTCGTTGATAAACTTGGCAAACCTGAATTTGTTGAAATAGGTGTTATCCGGGGCGGGGTTTACATATCCCGCCTCAATCAAATAATACAGGTATGCCTCTATAATCCGCCAATACTCCAGCAAAGCCGAGGGCAAACTGCCGAATTTTTTATGCCTCACAGCTGCTAAAAACAGGCGATAGGCCTCCTGGTATTCGCCTGCATGCAGCGACAACATGAGCAACAGTTCCTGGTATTTGAACCAGTTGTATGCGCCCTCCTGCAACAATTTCAAACCGCGTTCAGCCGCTATTTTCCCCCGGTCATAGTCCTTTAACTGCACATAACACACCATCTCCTGATACAAAAAAGCCTGCAGCGGCACGCCCGCTATGTATTCCTTTGACTCAAAAAAGCGGATAGCGTTTTCGCACACGGCAATCGTGTTGCGATAATCGTTGATGCTGGAATAAATGGTGGCTTCTATCAACCGCCCGCAAAACTGTAAGCGGTAAGTATCGTACTTTTCCAGGGGTTCTTTGAGCTGTAGCCAATACATCCTGGCCTGGTCGTGAATCTGACGCTGCGTCGATTTGCTGTTGACGTAATTGGCCGTGATAAACGTATACATCTCTTCCGAGATATTTTCCCATTGGTAAATATCTTCGTATTGCGTTGCCAATTGCCGGTAGTATTCGTGGCGTTTCTGATCGCCTTCAATAGAACCGTAGTGCAGCCGCAGCGTGCGGGCCATTTCCTGAACTACGTCGGTAAAGTCATATTTGATCGCCTTTTTCAGCACTTCTTCCGCCAGCGCCGCCGGGGCGTGGCGGGCATTTTTTCCCTGCATGATCTTGATGGCCGCCCACTGCTTGTAACACTCGAAATAAGCGCACTGCCTGGCATGGTAATGCGGTTCCAACAAGTCAATCTCAAAAAGCTTGTCGAGCAAAAATGACCTGAGCGTTGCCTTTACCTTATTATAAGGTGTGACGCTTTTTTCCCCGGGATACAGGATTTGACGCGCCGCCTCGTCTGAAGTAGCCTTGCCGTCGGCAACCAACTGGTACAACGCCTGCATCTGCGAACTCCAACGCAGTTCGCCTCCATGGCGTTCTATGGCGCGCATTTTCCCTCTTGTGACAATAGCTACCAATTCCCTGAGCTCTTGCATGCTTCGGCGATCAATTTTTTATTATCAGTAGAGAGGGGGACTAAAGGGGTAGTCTGCTTGTATTGTCGCGCAATGTAACAACAATTAAGTATTTCTGCAAATTTGAAACAAAAAAGGATGGCCGCCCAAGGCCATCCCTGCTATGTTGTCCATTGCAAAACAATGAAACACTGTACTTCTTTCCTGTTATCTACCGTTGCTGTTCGTAATAAATTCCGGCGCCTGTTGTTTCATCGTCTGAATAAGGGGACTACAACTAAACAACCCGGCGCCGGATTGACCTTCTTTCTTCTGAGCCTGTTCGTAGTGGTCTGTTTGTTCGGGTAATCGACTTCGCGCTCTCACGCCTTCGCGCTTATACGCCTGTGATGTCGATGACAATTACTTTGTTGCTTCTACTTTCCATCGCTTGTAAATTTGTTTCACGATGTAAAAGTATTAGCCAGATTACGATGTCTAACAGACAGAAAGACAGGCTATATCACTTATTAAAATATTAAAATCTATTACTATTAAAATACTTAAACAGCTGGTTATTAATAATTTATAATATTAAATATTTTAAGAATATCATAGATAATCAAAGAATTTGCAGACAGATATACACAGATTTTAGCGATTACCAGGATACGCAAGATGAGGCGACACGACAAAAAAAACAGGGCAGCTTTGCGACTGCCCTGCGGGTGGAGCCCTGGTGCATTGTAGAAGGGGACAATACGTAAGGGGAAACTACAACAGAATCAATGCAACATCCAAGCTCGCTTATTTTACTCTTTTTATCTTCTGGCTAAAATGATAATGCTGCTGCGGCAAATACCGGAGTATAATTTCCCACAAGACTTCATAGGGTATGATTTCAATTTCGTGCGACTGGTTGGCGATCTCTACCGGCATGGAGCTTAACATTTCCAGGTATTTCCCGGCTTTCCGCACTACAGCTTCTTTGTGAAACGATCCGGCAGGTATTTGCAACAGCATTTTGATAAAACAATTGCTTCTGAAAGTATCGTTGTGGCGCAAATACCTGCTGCAATACTTCTCAATGGCCTCTACCCTGTCGATGGCTTTTTCGTATTCTTTACTTGATATGGTAAATAATATCTGAAGTGCCAGTACGGGTATGTTCATGCCTCGACGGTCTTGCGAAAAGGTCGGTATTTCATTCAGGAATTTAGCGACTTTGAATTTGCCCATTCTACCGGCCAATTCCCGCCTGGGCAACAGGCCTATGTGCATCAGGTATTGAACATAGGCTTCATAAATTCGCCACGACTCCACTATATGGTCGGGCTGTTCTGCCAGCCTGGGGTGGTCGGCAATATAAATGCATACCTCCAGAGCGTCTTCGTAATTGCCCGTATGCATGCCGAACAGAAAAAACAATTCCTGGAATTTGAACCAGTTGAAGCTGCCCTCTTCCGAAAAAATATTTTGATACTGCGCAAAAAGCTGTTTGCCTTTATCATATTCGTGCAATTGAAGATAACACACCATTAATTGATAGTAGAATACCTGCAAAGGCACGCCGCTGCTATAAGGCTTTTTGTTAAAAAAAGCAATGGCGTCTTCGCTTAATTCGGCCGCCTTGCGATAGTCGGCGACTGTAGTGTATATCATCAATTGTATCAGACGGGCGCATAATTGCAATTTGAAAGATTCGGAAATGACAAGATACGGCGCCAGCCTTTCGTAATATTCTACGGCCAGATCGCGCGTTTGCGCATTGGCTGATTTGCTGTTAACGTAGTGAATCACCAGGTCGGAATACAATTCCTCCGCTTCGTTTTCAGCAGCGCCTACCGTCTGGTAATACCTGTACTGTTCGCGATAATACTCGTATTTGCGATTATTGCCCTCAACTGTGCCGTAGTGCAGTCGCAATAACCTGACTATATCCAGCGTCAATTCTGTGAAATCAAACCTGACGGTGTGGCGCATCAGGGTTTCGAGCAAATCTACAGCCGTTATTTTGGCGTTCCTCGACAACAGGATCATCGCCGCCGACCATCGCTTGTGGCACTCGTAGTAGGCGGTCTGCCGGTCGCTTAATCCGCTTTGACTGAAATCAATGATAAATAATGCGTCGAGCAGTCGCTCTTTCAGCTTGTTTTTCAAACTGGGCAAACGCCCCTGTAGTCCATCAGTATGATAGATCAACTTAAGCGCATCTTCGTCGCTTGTAATTTTTCCCGAGGCAATTCCGTCGTATAATTGCTCCATGCGCGAACCTGCTTCCAACAACAGACCGCGCCAACCGCCGGCTTTCATCCTCTGGCCTTTGAGCAATAATACGAGCTCTACTAAATCTCGCATAGCAATGTAGTGTTTGCGATATAACTTGGGTAATACCGACTTTTGGGAAGTTCGATAGCGGGCGTAGTATGCCCTGCGTTATTGAGTAGTGCCGCTCAAAGTAGAGTTAGAAAGGTAAGCTCGGTATGCTTTGCTAATTTGCAAAGATCAATCGCATAATAACAATGCTGGAAAACAGGAGAAACTACCAGGGTGAAAGGTGTTTGTACAGTGTTTTCATGTGTATATTGCGTTTGAGTTTACCAACTATATGTAAAGGACGCTATTATATACTTTTTTGTCAAGCATATATAAACATAAATGTTATAATAATTCTTATATATTTGAATAACAATTAATTAAATAAAGTATTTGCTCGCCAAGCTTTCGCCTTCGATTGCTTATATACGAAAAACGGGAAACCGCAATTGCAGTTTCCCGATTCTTCTTGTTGCTCTTTTTCCTGTTGACTAAGGCAAGGTGATATCAACAATGATGACAAGAGGACATTCAGGACGGTTGCCCGCCCAGGTTTTTAAAGTAGTGTTTGTGTTGTACATATGGTGTAAATTTGTTCTTTTACGTGCTTTGCTTGCAGGCAATAAATTCCCCCCCAGCTACCGCTGCGTCGCTTTCGCGCGCAACTGCCGAAATGGCAATCAGACTTTAACCGGTTTGAGTTTGGGTAAAATCGGTTGGTTGCGTATAATTCCGTATCGGCAACTATACGCCCTGCCTTATTCAAAGCTCGAAAAATCGGGGAGAGATAGCGCTAGCGCGCTTTTATATAGGGATGGCCTCAACCGCTGTTGTTTCAATCAGCAAGGCAAAGAAATGATAATTTTTTATAATATGCAAAAAATATTTTATATATTTTATGCTCACGTGATTTGTCGTAGATGTAGAGACAAATCGTGATTTGTCGTAGATGTAGAGACAAATCGTGATTTGTCGTAGATGTAGAGACAAATCGTGATTTGTCGTAGATGTAGAGACAAATCGTGATTTGTCGTAGATGTAGAGACA
>DAINSQ010000185.1:0-2281 GCA_036741235.1 Saprospiraceae bacterium
TTCCGCGGCTGCGGGGTTGATGCCGGCATTGTTATCATTGCAATCGCCGCTGGTGGCAATCAGTTCGCCGGCCAGGTAGTAGTTGACCGGACGCAGACATTGGGTCAAACTAGCGCCGTCTGAATAATCATCGCCATCCTGGTCCTTGTACCATACCTGGCCCGGTTTTTCAAGCGCGTCGTTGTCGTCGCAGTCCGTGTTGTCAGTCACGTAACCCGTAGGTACGCTGCAAGATTGCGTCGTATTCGACGGATCGCCGAAGCCGTCCCCGTCCATATCGCGGTAGTAGGTGGTCAGCAAGCCGTCGTCCAGGTTGCCGTCGCAGTTATTGTCGATGCCGTCGCACAGTTCCGCGGCTGCGGGGTTGATGCCGGCATTGTTATCATTGCAATCGCCGCTGGTGGCAATCAGTTCGCCGGCCAGGTAGTAGTTGACCGGACGCAGACATTGGGTCAAACTAGCGCCGTCTGAATAATCATCGCCATCCTGGTCCTTGTACCATACCTGGCCCGGTTTTTCAAGCGCGTCGTTGTCGTCGCAGTCCGTGTTGTCAGTCACGTAACCCGCAGGTACGCTGCAAGATTGCGTCGTATTCGACGGATCGCCGAAGCCGTCTCCATCCATATCGCGGTAGTAGGTGGTCAGTAAGCCTTCATCCGTTGAACCGTCGCAGTTATTATCTATGCCGTCGCACACTTCAGTAGCCACCGGGTTGATCGCTGCATTGCCGTCATTGCAATCTGTGTTGTCAATAACATACCCGATTTGCGGGCCACAAGAGAGTGTACTAGCGCCTGGATTGCCGTACGTATCTCCATCGGCATCGGCGTACAACAGCGTAGCGGGGGTTGAGGCCGATTGGCGTTCAAAACAGCCCAGGTCGACAGCGGCGCCAAAAGGCCTTGCAGCGCCGTCCAGATCGGTAGCTGGCGCGCCGGCGCCCGTGCCAAGGTCAGCAATCGGAGAACAACCCTGTAAATGAAAATCGCCGTCTGTACCTGGAGCAGAAGCGGGGTTGAAGGGTGTGGTAAAACCGGGATAGTTATTCAAAAAAGCGTAAGTAATGCCGTCCAGATTACCCGTTCCGGCAGGAGTTTGGCCCTGTACCAGTGAATAGGAAACGTTAGCACTACTACCAGGTTCGATACTCAGGCTTGAGGCGGCAGTCCCGACCAGGTTTTGCTGTTGGTTGTTCCAGATAACAGAGTTGACCATTGTCAGGGTAGATGTATTCTCAACAAGAACAGTACTACCGTAGGAGCCTGTATCCTTATTACCTGAGAAAGTACAATTGGTTACGTTAGCACTTGCGTCGTGTGACACTAGAATGCCGGATCCATAGCTCACGGAATTTCCCGAGAAAAGGCAATTGGAAACGTAAGCAATGGCATCGTCTTTAATGCTAAGGGATCCTATTCCACCGCTATTATTTTTAAATACGCAATTGCTTATTGTTGTAGTACAATACCTGATGCTAATACCGCTGCCATTTTGAGTACAATAATTGCCTGAGAAAACGCAATTGGTAATGGAGGAAGTGGTACTGCCAAACCAATTGATTAATCCCCCCCCGCTAATCGAAGCCCGGTTATTGCTAAATGTACAGTTGGCCACATTACACGATGAGGAGTATTGATACATTCCACCGCCGTTATAAGAATACACTAAACCTGATTCCACAGTCAAATTCAAGGTACCATTGGCGTTTCCGTTGATAACAATAAACCCGTTCAGTTCGGTATTGGCATTGTCAAATATACTCACAACAACATGGTAGCAATTGTCTGTATCATCGCCGGCAATACCGATATCTCCGCTAAGCGTAGTCGGGTTGTTATTCCAGTCGCGCTGGCTGAGCAGGGTTTCTGAACCGTTAAACCCGCCGTATAACTTGACGCCGCTTTTGAGATTAAAAGTTTTTGCGCGTTCATTTGCGGGGTTGCTATTGCCGTCGCCGTCTTTAGTGGGCAGGTAAGTACCGGTTGCGACCCATATTTGATGACCGGCGCTGGAGGCATCAATAGCGCTTTGCAGACTTTGGAAGGCACAATCCCAGGAGGTCCCTGTACCACCGGGGGGAGCGGCTGCATTCACATACCAAATCGTACTGGAAGCCGGGCAGCATGCCTGGATGGTCACGCCGGCAGTAGTGGAGAATTCCGGGCAACCATCGCCTGGCGCGATGGTATAGGTGACGGTATAAGTACCTGGAGTGCTGCTTGAGGGCGTAATTTGTCCTGAACTGCTATTGATACTCAAGCCGGCAGGAGTTGCGGAATAC
>DAINSQ010000185.1:2381-9426 GCA_036741235.1 Saprospiraceae bacterium
ACTGCTATTGATACTCAAGCCGGCAGGAGTTGCGGAATACATACCTCCGGAAGTACCGGTTCTGTTTACGCTTACTTCCGCTGAACTGGTACAAAAGGGCGATCCCGCGTATGAAATAGTAGCACTGGGCGCCGTAGTTACGGTTAATGTGGCCGAGTTAGAATTGGTAGTGCCTCCATCGCCGGTAGCAACGCATCTAAATTGGTTACCATTCAAACCTGCGGCTGAACTAATGGATAGCGTTGTGGTGGTTACGCCCGAGTAAACGCCGCTATTATTCAGATTGAAAAAACCGGACCCGGAGTTACGCTGCCAGCGATAAGTGTTCACATTGGAGGCGGCAACGGTAAAAGAAGCCCCTGAAGTGGAGCAAACCGTCTGGGATGAAGGATGTGTGGTAAAGGAAGGCGCAGGCGGCAATACCGTATACAAAAACGGCACAATATGGCTGTTGCTGCCGCATCCCGACTGCGTGATTTTGGCATACAGCGTGTAGCTTCCGTTAGCAATAGAAGGCACGAAGGTGTTTGGGGCCGTAAACGTGCCGGCTGAAGTAGTGGCAGTAGCATTGGTAAAAATACCATTGATAGTACCGGTAAATGTGCCGGTGTAGGTAAAAATGGTAGTGGAAGTAGCGTTGTCATTTAATCTGACAGCACCATTTTGCGCGGAAACGCCACCATATTGTGTATAGTATTTAAGGACGCCATAATTATTGAATATACCGCCGTTGCTAATATTTTCTCCTACCTGACATAAGCCATAGTTATTGAAAGTTCCAATTGATGCGATATCCAATCTGCCAGTTAAAATAATTTTGCCGCAATTATTATTGGTCACCAGACTGTTACCTGGGCTAGTACCGAATCCCCCAAGTTCAATTCCCAAATTAGAAAATGTATTTTGCGAATTTACTCTAATGGTACCGTTATTGATGAGGGCGCCGCCGGTTCTGACGCTCAAATAGCCCAGCACTGCGTTGCCGGAGGAGGTTTCTATGGCGATGGTTCCATTGTTGGTAACGATTGCGTCTGTATCAATAGACAAGTAGGCATATGAGGTTCCGTCGCCCCTTAGCGACAGCGTCCTTCCGCTGTTTATCGTTAGTGAAAGATTGTAGATATTTACGCTAGCCACTTCAACGTTGCTGGAAATAACCGGGTTTACACTTGAATAGTTACCGTAAATATAAATGTAATCCGATGAAGTAGGCACGCCGCTGGGGCTCCAGTTGGATGCTGTATTCCAGCTCGAAGTTGTGCCTACCCAAAACTTATTGACAGCCGACGCCAGGTGTGGAAAAGCAAGGCACAGCCAGAGTAAAAAGACAAGCCGCCCCAGGTTGTTGCCAATAACTGAGACAGATCTGAATTGAAGTTTAGTTTTCAGTCCGGCAAACCCGCCTGTCAAGGCGCCAGACGGCCTGTTGTTGAGTGTGGTGGAATTCGTACGCTCTTTCATGTTTTTTTCATTAAACCCGCACAAAGGGTGCAGGCGGTTTGAAAATGAATAAAGGTTAAACCAGGGTTCCGATGTCAGTCAGCGGAAAGGGACGGCAGAAGATGTGCACTCAACTGCCGACCGAATACGAGAAGTACGAAATTTCCCGCCTGCCAACACACTGGTATTGGCGCAAAAGTATAGGCGAAAGGATAGCTACAGGGTTCGCAGACGTTGCGCTATGGTTTGTCTGCGTTGTATTTCAGCCCCGGGTTTGATGTCGTTACAGGAAGGTTTGATAGCGTTACACGACTTTACTTGGCGGGATACCGAATTTATCTTTGAAAACTGTAGAGAAGTATTTTTCATTGCTGAAACCGACCTTCGAAGCGATTTCGTTTACAGCGCCTTCTTTGTTTTTTAACATCGCATAGGCGCGCTCCAGTCTATAATCGCGGATAAAATCGGTGGCGCTTTGCCCGGTAAGGGCTTTTAACTTGCGATGCAGTTGAACGCGGGAGATCTGCATTTTTGTTGCAAATTCTTCTACGCCCAAAGTTTCGTCAGACAAGTGCCGGGAAATGACCAGGGAAAATTTGCGGATAAAGGCCATATCGGGGTCGGACAAAGCCGCCTCACCTGCGACGCCGGGCGACTGACCTCCACTCCAAAGCTCGCGCAATTTGCGGCGCGTTTCTATCAGGTTGTCTATACGCGCAATCAGCTCTGCCGTATGAAAAGGCTTTGACAGGTAGTCGTCGGCGCCAAAACGAAGCCCTTTGAGCTTGGCGTCCATGGCAGCTTTTGCCGTCAGCAATATGATAGGAATATGCGCGGTAAGCTCATGGCGTTTGAGTTCATCGCAGAGCGCATAGCCGTCTTTGCGGGGCATCATCAGATCGGAGATGATCAGATCCGGTATCAGCGAAATGGCTTTTTTTACGCCCTCCTCTCCGTCAGAAGCCTCAACAACCGTCCAGTGATCTTCTATAGCGCTGCGGATGAAATGCCTCAAATCGGTATTGTCTTCGACAATCAACACCACCCCGGATGTATTTTCGTCAGGATGTTTATTTTGTAAAAAAATACCGGCTTCTTCCGGGTCGTCGCTGCTTGCTGTTGCAGGAGGAGTAGTCTCAGCATTCATGGGTAAAGTAAAAACAAACACAGCACCGTTGCCGGGTGTGCTGCTCACTTTAATATCGCCGTTCATCAAGCGGGCGAATTCTCTGCTTAGCGCCAAACCGATACCTGTGCCTTCTTCCTGCCTGGTATGAGAACCATCTACCTGATAAAAGCGATCAAATATTCTTTCTTGTTCTTCGGCAGGGATTCCCGGTCCCGTATCTTTTACAACCACCTCAACAAATCCGGGATGCCTACTTTCCAAAGCGAGCGAAACCCTTCCGCCGGAGGGCGTAAACTTTAGTGCGTTTGAAATTAAATTGCTGACCACGACGCCTGTTTTATCGGCGTCAAATTCAAATTCGGGGATATTCGTGCTGCGGTCCGACAGGGTTAGCGTTATGTTTTTCTTTTCAGCCAAAGGCAAAAAAGTTTCGAATATTTCGCGAATAAAAACAGCCAGGTTGCCGCGTTTCAGATTGAGGCCCATATTGCCGCTTTCCAATTTGGCCATATCGAGCAACTGATTGACCAGGGCCAATAACTTGCGACTGTTTTTCTCGGCAAGTTTTACTTTTTCTATGTGCCGGGGGTCTTTGAGCTCGGGTAATACTTGCCGCAAAGGCTCCAGCATCAAGGTTAGCGGCGTGCGAAATTCGTGTGTGATGTTGTTGAAAAAATTGGTTTTTAGTTGTTCGAGCGCTCTTACCCGCTGGTTTTCGCGGTGTTCAAACGCCAATTGCTCGCGCATCTTTATTCGCCTGATTTGGAAAAGATAGGCTCGCCGGATACCCCAGGCCAGCAACAGTAAGTAGCACAGATAGGCTATCTTTGAACGCCACCAGGGCGGAAGGATGATGACATCAATGGGCGTTGCATCCTGCCAGGCGCCATCGCCATTGCTGCCCTGCAACAACAACTTGTAACTTCCCGGCTCGAGGTGGTTAAAATGGGCGAATCGCTGATTGCGCAGCTGCACCCAATCGGGCTCGAGCCCTGCCAGGCGGTACCGGTAGCGATTTTTTGACGGATCGGTAAAATCGAGCGCGGCAAACTCAAAAGAAAGGTTATTCTGACTATAGGGCAAGCGAAGCGTGCGCAGCGTTTCAATGGGTTCATGGAGGGTAGCAGGCTGGTGATTGATTTCGAGGCCCACCACCACCACAGGCGGCGGGGTGGTATTCACGAGGATATCGTTGGGGAAAAACCTGTTTAGCCCATTGACGCCGCCAAAGAGCAATTCTCCATTATCGTTTTTACAATAAGCATTGGTATTAAATTCATTGCCCTGCAAACCTATCGAAGCTGTATACGTCGAAACCCTCCATCTTCCATCCTGTTGTTTCAGCAACCTTGCCAGCCCTCTGTTGGAGCTACACCAAAACTCAGCTTGTTGTCCGCCGGGCAAGATACCATAAATGACATTATTGATCAGCCCGTTAGCTGTTGTGATGTGCCTGCACCGGCCGTTTTGCGTACTCATCAAATTGATGCCGCCACCTTTGGTCCCAATCCACAAGGTACCCGCAGGGTCGGATGGATCGGGCAAGATACACGCAATTGAATTGTTGTTTAAACCTTGCCTGTTGTTAGGATCGGCCTGATAAAGCGTAAATTGAAAAGCCCCCGAATTGGGAATACATTTAACAAGCCCCATCTGAGTACCTATCCACAACACGCCCTTTCCATCCTGGGCAATAGCGGCGGCCCTCACCGCATTTACTCTCTCGCCAAATAAATGACCGAAATCAGCATAGCTAACCTGTCCTGTCCGGGTATCAAATCGAGCCAATTTGCAGCGGTTGCCGGCAATCCAGAGTTGGCCTCCATCAGCCGATCGAAGCACCGGGTCGCTGAGGCTCAGCGGTAGCGGGAAGATAAACTCCTGTTCAAAAGCGTCAAACCGGCCGGCCTTGTACTTTCGTATTCTGGCCAAGTGTTCTTCGTCTTCTTTTGTACACAACAACCAAATGTCGCCATTGGGCTCCAGCACCAGATTAATAAGGCGGTTTGGGGCATCTTTGAATGCTATTTCGTTGCTCAGCACTCCTGTTTGAGGGTTGAAGGGCCTGATTTCATAATGATGGCGAGCAAAGTACCGACCTTGGCCGGCCCATATTCCGTTGATCGTGTAACCGGCTGCAGCCAGGCGGAAAATGCTCTGCAGGGGGGTAATCTTGCGCAGCCCATAACCGTTGGTCCCCAACCATAAATTGCCTGTTTTATCAACAATACAACGGGAGGCAAAATAATCGAGTTGAAAATCGGGCTGGTTGAAATTGATGGTTTCGTTGCGATGTAATTCCCAGATTTTTTCATTTATAAAAAACCAAACCCGGTCTTTTGTACAGGGCGCCAATACCTTGCGTTTAAGATTCAAGGACGCCGGTATAGGAAAAACTTCCGCTTTCCCGCCTGCAATACGCCATAATTCTGTGTTGTTGGCCAGCCATATTACATCGCCGGAAATGGCAAATCGATGAAATTCCGAAGGCAGCAAGTCTTCATAAAGTTTTTTCACCCTTTTGTTTTTTGGCGATACTGCATGCAGGTTCATTGTTGAAGCCACCAACACATCGCCATCCGGCAATAGGGCCAGGTCGTGAACCGCTTGATTTTTTTGAAAATCAAGCGGAATATTTTCCAGGGGGCTCAACTCCAGAAGGCTTGGATCTTCGGGGAAACGCGCTATCCACTCCGCCGGCGGTGTAATGCGAAAAAGTTGCCCATTCATGGTAGCCAGCCAAATAGCCCCATCGGCCGTCTCTACAAATCTTACTACATCGCTTACCCCATTATCCAATAGCTTGTCAGGGGCGATAGTAAAATGATGAAACCTGCCGGTTTTGCTGTGATATACATCAACTCCCTTGCTTTTAAGCCCTATCCACAACCAGCCTCGAGAGTCTTCAAACAAGCTGGTCACTTCGTTTTCAGCAAGCGAATAAGAATCAAACGGGTTGTTGGAAAAAACCTTGAAGTTGTAGCCGTCGTATCTGTTAAGCCCGTCTTTGGTAGCTACCCAGAGAAAACCGTCACGCGTTTGCATCAAATCATAAATCATACCTTGGGAAAGCCCATGATCTATGGTTATTTTTTCGGCAATAATGCCCTGTGCTTTCAGTATGCAACTACTGAAAAGTAACAGGATTACTAAACCGGCATGATTGCGTAAACTCATTTCAATAGATAGTCTGGCAGCAAAGATAATAGGAAGCGCATAAACCTTCAAAAATGCTAACGAATGGATCTTGATTTGATGCGTGATCAATGGTCGGGTATCAATAATGTAGTTTATTTAAAAAAAATCCCGGGCTCTGGCAGTTGCCAAAGCCCGGGACGTTTCGATTTGTTATTACAGAACTATTTCTTATCCACCCACTTCGTCACAGCCGGCGCGCCTTCTGTGCTTACACGTATCAGAAAAGTGCCGGCCTGGTATTCTGATAAATCCAACTGTATCACAGGCGTTTGTACTTCATCAATATCAATGAAGCGTACCAACTGGCCCAGCATGCTGTAGACTTCTATGCGCACAGCGCGGCCCAGGTAGTCCTTGAGGCCCAAATTCACCTCCCCGGTGGTGGGGTTGGGGAATACCTGTAGAGAAAATTCATGAATTTTCTCTACGCCCACGGCCGTGGGCGTATCAGGCGAACCTGTCAACGGCAATACCCCGCCGCTGACGCTCACATTGGTAAACGACGCCGCAGTTGTCGTATTCACGTTGATGCTTTCTACAAACATGCCCACCTGCAGACACGAACTCATGGCGATATTCACCGTGCCCACCAATTGCCAATTGGTTCCATCCGGTGAAATGAAATACTGGAAAGTGTTGCCGCTGCGAGTGATGCGCAGCCACTCGTGCAACAGGGTTGCCGGGAAGTTCTGTATCTGTTTCGGCGCATTGGTATTGGCGCGCGCTTCGCGGATGCCGATATTGGCCAATTGCGTCTTCAGCGCTACCATTCGCGATCCTGCCGCCAGGCTTTCGCGCATCTGGATACCTGCCCAGCCGCCGCCGCTTAACGATGCTATCCTCACGGTGATGGAGGCATTACCGCAAAGCTGCTGATATACCGAATGCCCCAGATCGCTGGTCGGCGTGGAGAAGCCCTGTGCGCTGAGGTTGTAGGTCGTCAGGTTGCCCGGCGAGCAAGACTGGCTGGAACCGCCGTTGGCGCCCGTGCCGATGTTGCCGCTCGTCCACGGAGAAGCGATAGCGACAGGCTCGTCAATCTGGCCGTTGCAGTTGTTGTCGATGCCGTCGCAGATTTCTGCAGCGCCGGGTTTGATGGCGGCGTTGTTGTCGTTGCAATCGCCGGTGGTCGAGATAAGCTCGGCAGCTACCTTATAACCAACCGGACGCAAACACTGCGTAATCGTAGCGGCGCCCGTTTCGGCGTAACCGTCGTTGTCAACATCTTTATACCAGACCTGACCCGGTTTTTCCAGGGCGTTGTTGTCGTTGCAATCC
>DAINSQ010000186.1:0-9426 GCA_036741235.1 Saprospiraceae bacterium
ATATCGGGAATACTCGACAAAGGAGGCAACGTATCGCCCGGCAGAGGTTGCTCTTTTGGCGGCGGCGGGGGTGCGTAGGAAAATTCAAAGATATCGTTGCAACAAGCCTTCAGCGCCGGGTCTAGGTATTGCGTGCCGGGGCGGTTTGAGGCCAGGTAGCCCGTTTTTCCATCGGCGCCGCTGGTATAGTATAAATCGTTATAACTTGAATTAAACGGGGCGCCGAGTACACTGACGCCATCATCGCGAGTGAAACGAAAAATGTCGTACCCCCCGAAGCCGGCACGCGCGTCGCTGCTGAAATACAGGGTTTGCGACGGCGTATGGAAAAACGGCGTCGCATCATTGCCGGGCGTATTGACTTCGGCCAGCGGTACTGGTTCCCCAAAGGTGTTTTCGCCTTTTTCGATGGTTGCTGCCCAAATATCGAGCTGGCCGCTGCCCCCCGGTCGATTACTCGTAAAATAAAGCACTTCTTTTTGCAACAGCGAATCAAAGCCGGTATTGGGCTGAGTAGCTGTAAATCCCGGCGCATTGATACTTGCGGGCAATTTGACGGCAGGATCTTTCCAGCGGTTGCGCTTGTCTTTCTCCCTGTAATAAATAGCGCAGCGGATTTCAGCGGCATTGATAAATTCGCAAATGGTATAATACAATCGTTTTTTGTCCAGGCTCAGCGCAACGTGCGCGGTATGTTTGTCATCAACATTGAACGGTTTTCCCAGGGGGCGCCCTCTCCCACCCTTCACTGAAACCATAGCTTTCGACAGCTTTCGTTTGGGCTTTCGCGTATCTTCTTTATAATCAAATCGATACGAAGTAAAGTAGAGCGTATCCCCCACTTGCAGCGGGGCGAACTCTGAGAAACCGGAATTAATACTTTTTCCCAGGGCTTGGAGCTTGTAGTGCTCCGGCGTTTGTTCCCGGGCCCATCGACAGGCCGATTGTGCAACGCGTGCCTGCGCAGCTTGCTCGCCGTTGGGGTATGCCGAAAGGTAGCGGCTGTAGTAGTCCTGCGCGGCTTCATAATTGCCCATCGACTGGTATACCTGTCCCAGCCAAAATGCGGTAAGCGGGTATTCCCCAGACTTATCGCGTTCCAACACCTTTTGATAGGCTTTTTCTGCCGGCTCGAAAGCGTTGAAGCGGCGGGCCGCCTCGGCATACAAATATTGGGCCTGCAGGGCGTCGGGGCGCAGCTCGACGGCTTTGCCCAGATAGTGCATGGCAGCATAGTGGTCGCCTTGCGTTGCTGCAAGTTGGCCGGCATTCAGGTAAGACTTGTAGGGTTGCGCCATAGCCATACCGCCCAATAGCAGGAACGCTACAATTCCGATATATTGTTTTGACAACATCATATTGATTTATCTAAAACACCGGGCATGATTTAAAGGTATCCGGGGGTTTCACCTTGGTGATGATATACCTGACGGCGATTTCGGGGCCGCCGCGTCTGGCAGTGGCTACCTGAAAAGGCGAAGTGTTGATATCGTAACTAAGTCCCACCAGCCAATCGTTGTAATACAACTCTATATGCGGAATCAGGGCGTCGCCCAGGCGCATAGAAAGGCCGGCTTGAAGCGCTACAGTTTGCAGAGGGCCTGTTTTCAGGTGATAACGAACTCCGGCGCCGGCCAACAATTCCCGCTGAGGCGATATGAGCTGCCAGGCGCCGTGTACGGCAAGGTCTATTTTTTCTGCCACCTGTATTACGCCATTGGCATAAACCATAGATCGCATGGGCAGCGTAGCGCTTTTATCTTCAAAGAAGCCCACCGCCGGTTGCGTGAGGTGGTAAAAAGCCAGTCCGGCGACTGCCTGACTGCGGTTTTCCCTGGAAATCGCCAGCCAGTTCAAGCCTGCCGACAAATCGGTATAAGCTACTGACGTTGTGGGGAAAGACTCTGCAGTTGATTGAGTCGGGTCAAATATATCACCGTTGTATTGGTCGTCAAAATAGAGTTTAGTCGGGTCGAAAGCACGTTGGCCCAATTGCAGCATAACGCCTCCTGTGAGAAAATGGGATTCGGCCAATTGTTGGGTATAAGCTGCCGCCAATCCGATCTGGGCCCAACTCAGGTTGCCGTCGCCTGCCCGGTCGTAATTAAACAGGATGCCACCCCCAAGCAAGCCATTGTTAAGGCGGGGCAGGTATATCTTCCGGTCGTAATATCCGGAGAAAGTCAAGTAAGGTACCGGCACGTTCTGCCACTGTTGTCTGCCGTTGGCGCCCATGCGGATATCGCCTGAAAAAATGCCGGTGAGCGCCGGACTGGTATTTAGCGGCGAGTGATAGTACTGAGAGAAATGCAGGTCTTGCGCGGTCAACCTCTCTCCTACCCCGATCATCAGCGCCAGAGATACAACTAAAGCGGTCCAGTATCGAGCGGTCATTCGGTGTTTAATTTTTCCGAAAATAGGAAAATGGCGTTGTATGAGAAGGGTTTTGCCTTAATTTTATTTTTGGAAGTGTTTTTGTGATAGTAATAAAATGATGAGAAAATTTCGAATGAGTAAAATTTAATAAAAAAACAGTAATTGTATTTACAAAGTTACCTACTGCCTTACCCATTTGCCTCGATACAATCGGGTCGGCGTTTCTATGCTGAAGGCATAAACTCCAGCAGGCAATCCGGGTAAAGAGACAGCAGCATTGCCCTGCAAAAAGCCCCTCCATGCCAGCCGGCCCTGACTGTCATACAAAGTGAATACAAAATTATCCGTGCTTTCTGTGCGAATATGCAACTGTCCTGCTGAAGAAGACGGATTGGGGTATACCACAAACGCTGCCGGTAAATATTCGACTTCTGCTGTAGCTGTAAAAATAGCTGTATCGCGCGCTATGACATATTGTCCGGATTCGTATATCTCACCTTCGGCGCCAAAGGCGGCAGCACCGTTGGCGCCTGCCAAGACTTGATCAGCCTGGGCGGCCCATTCCCAGGTATCGCCTTCTGCATTATCAGTCCTTTTGAATAAAAGGAAAGCTTCCGGCTGTAGAGCTTGAGAAGGACTCACCACGCCGATGGTATCAAATAACACCCGAGTGATGGCGTCAAAAGACGAATTGTCGCCGTAATTATTAATCACCCAGTAGGCCGGGCTTAATCCGCTATAATCGGGAGCGACATCCGGCGCCAGGTTGATGCGGGTGACGACCACCTGCCCGCCGGGTGTGAGTCCGGCGCCGGCAGTGACATTTACCCCGGGGTTAGCAAAAATAAAATCTCCGGGGGCATCTATTTCCAGGCCCTCGCTGTATCCGCCGCCAAATGGGGCGGTACAAGTATAACGCGTAGCGCCGCTGCGCAGCGAAGCGTGGTAAACGCCGGAGCGGTCGAGTACCTGGCCTTCAAGTTCATTAAATTGGTAGTAGGCAATCAGCGTAGTATCGGCAGTCGGAATTTTGGTCAGATGGCGCATCAGGCGTATTTCATCTTGCGATAGCGCCCGGTTCCAGATACAGACCTCATCAATAAGCCCTTTATAGTTACGGTCGTTCCAACCATTATAGCTTCCGATATTGAAGGCGCTGAGCAATGCCGGCGGCAAGTTAATGTTTTGGGTAGCGCCGACGCCATTGACGTAAATAGTGACGGACTGCCCCGTATAGACGAAGGCTACGTGCGACCATTCGCCGGGAGGCGCCGTGAGCCCGCTGTCCCACCACCATTGCCCGCCGCCCGGCCAGTGATAGCCCAGCTTGTTATTGGACCTGAAATTAAACCCAGCCGGCAATTCGTTCATGACAATACCTGTGTATTCGGGCTGTATACCTTCGGGTTTGATCCAGGCGCTGATGGTCAGCGCATTGACGGATTGGTTAAACACGGGCGTTTGGGCGTAGTCGCCGGGGGAGTTGCACTGCAAAGCAAAACCGGGTATGGCTTCCGGGTCGCAGCCGTTGGTGACGGTTACCATGCCTGCAATGTTTTTTTCACTGGTGTTACCGTTTCCGTCGGTGATGCGCAGCGTGACATCGTAAACGCCAGGGGCTGCATAGGTGACTTTCGGATTGCGCGCATTATAGCTGCTCACTGTTGCAGCCCCGGGGAACTCCCATTCCCAGTAAGCGCCATTGTGGTGCAAAATGGAATAATCGTCAAAATAGAAGGTATCGCGAATGCAGGAGCTGATGAACTTGTCAACAGTAGGCTGTGCCAGCGGCCTGGATACGGCGGCCATATCAGTCTCCCATACGCCGTGGCCGTAAGTAGCCAGGCGCAATTTACCGGTTTTGTAAAACGGGCGTATGATATTGGCTTCTACTTTGAATGGCAGTCCTTCGCTGAACAACTCCCAGTCGTTCATATTGTCGTCTCGATAATAAACGGCAAAATTGGTAGCCAGATAAACAAGTCCGTCCGTTCCTGACTGGTGAAAAACGTATCGCGTTGCCTGGCCATTGAGGGTGGGCGTAGTCAGGTTTTCCCAGGTATTGCCGCCGTCGGTTGTTTTAAACACCTTGGCGCCATCGTTGTTTTGGTGGCTAAAAGTCACCCAAAGCGTATTTTCGTCTTCAGCGCTGAGAGTCATTGTACCGGCGCGTTGAGAGTTGGCAGCAGGGAAAGATTTTTCCTCCCAGCTAGCACCGCCGTCATCCGAGCGCCAGAGTGCGGCGCCGTAAAACGATGTGCGTTGATACACATAAATCACCTGCGGATTACTACGGGCAATATCAAAATGCAGCAGCGGCGCATCGGCATTGTCGCCGAATTCTTTGACCAGGGCGTAATTCTGCCCGCCGTCGTCGCTGCGCCAGAGTTTGTTTTCCCTTCCGATAAAAATCGTGTTGTAGCAATTGGGGTGAAATTCCAGTTCGCTGGAGTGCGCTGCATAATAACTTTCATTGGGGTAAAGCGATAGCGATGGGGCATTGATGACGTTTCCCGATAACTCGTAAGGAATCAATTTGGAGCTGATATCAGAAAAATAGGAAGTCTGGGCCTCGCCGGGGCTGACATATCCCGTTGCAGCCTCTGCTCCGCCGAGTCGGAGGAATCTTCCCTGTTCAAAACCGGGTCGATACGCCGTATTGCCGTTGTGATAGCGCCCGCCTACCAGCAGGTCATCATTCCAGCCGCTGCCAAAACCCCAGAAATCAGAGGCGGTGAGGCCGTATTTGCGCGACTCGTGGTTGGCAAACAGGTTGGTGGAATAGTTGATGCCGCCGTCGTTTACCACCCACTGGTCGCCGCCGTTGATCTCGATTTCTTGCTGGTCGGGGTGAATCCAGCCTACATTGCCCTGATAGCCGCCCAGCGGAGTGAAGGTCTGCGCTCCGTCTGTACTGCGCCACAGGTTGAGGCCGCCGATCAGCAGGTGGTTGGCATTGGTATGCGATGCGGCAATGCCGAGGTTATAGTAACCCTGGTAGAGGGTATTGGTGTTATTGAGGGTCATGAGATTGGGGTGACTTGCGGTATACGGCCCTCCTACCGGCGGATTGGGCAGCACCCAGTTTTCTCCGGCGTCGTTGCTGCGGTAAATGCCGATAAAACCGTTGTCGCCGGCTTTAGAATTGCCGATCAGTACCACATACACCACATTTGGATCGGCGGGGGTTACGGTCATGCGTGCGCCGTCTTCGCGGCGGTCGGCGTTATCAGAGCTATACCAGCCGTTTTCGCGAATGCTGAACGAAGCGCCCCCATCTGCAGATTTAAAGAATTCCGAGCGTTTGGCCGTCGGATTTGATTTTAAAACATAAACAATCTGCGGATCGTCGGTTTTTATTTCGATATCCCAGCACACCTGCGTATAGACCTGCGTCCAGTTGGCGCCTCCGTCAACGCTGCGGTAGAGCCCCTTGCCGCCAGCCAGCAGGATAACGTCAGTAGAATCAGGGCGTATAGCAATATCATTGACATCCAGTCCGCTCTGATCCAGCAGAGTCGACCAGTTGGCGCCGCCGTCAACTGTTTTGTATACCTTTCGCCCGTCGCCGGCGTATACTATATCAGAATTGAAAGGATGGACTTTGATAGCGCGAACAGTGGTCATCAACGTATTGTGCGAAACGGGCGTCCAATTCAGACCTTTGTCAGTAGTTTTAAAAATCCCGCCGCTTTCGGTTCCGCAGTAAACGATATCTGGATTTGACTGTGATTGATCGATGCAATAAACATTAGCTTGCCATGACACCCTGATTTGCTGTGTCTCTGTATTGTAAGTATCAAAGGGTCCGATGCACAACCAGGGAGAGGTCATTTTTTTTGCCGTTCCGGATTGGCGTTGTTGCAGATATGTTGTTTCATGTTCATGAGTTGAAGCGGGCCATAGCAAAGTACCGTCAGGTTGTACAAATGGGTCGACATAACGCCGCCAGCGCTTGTAATACTGTGTGTGAGTTGTCTTTTCAAAAGCGTGTTGCCTGTAATAAGCGGCAAAGGCGCTATCAACCATTAACACATTTGGATTATCAACATACATTAACCGTGTCCAACCAGGCGATTGGGCATCATTTAATGGGCGAAACTCTGAATTCAACTGGGCGGAAACAAGTAATGGCGAAGCGAATGCCAGGAAGAGAAAGCAATACTTTTGCATGGGTTAGCAGCATTAAAAAAGCCCTCCCTGCTACAGTGCGGGAAGGGCTTCAAAAGTCATCCCTATGATTATATTTTAGCAAGCTTTTTTAGAAAAAGCTCGATGCTTATCCTTTCACGGTGCATAGTTAGGGAAATTGTGGCATATATGCAACTGTTATTTGAAATTCTGTGATGTATTAACTTAAACAAGGCGCTTTCAAATCAGAATTGTGGAATTTTTTTACCGGCGCCAAGGGCCCTGGAGCGCTATTTTACATTTGCATGCCCGCTTTGGAAAAAACATCATCGCTTATGAAAAAAAATTTAATCTCCAGGCAGCATTTCAACAACATATCAGGTCTGACACAATAGAAGCGAATCTTCAACAGATTTTTCCAATAGCGGAGGCGCCATCGTCCAACCTCGAGGGGACAGATGGCGCTTTTTTTATGAGGGTGAGAGTGTGGGAGTGTGGGAGTGTGAGATTTTTCTCACCCTCTCACCCTCTCACCCTTGTCACCCTGTCACCCTGTCACCTTGTCACCTTGTCACCTTGTCACCTTATTACTATCTTAGCCGCGAAAATCCTTTTTCCAGATAAAATCCATCATCCGATGAAGAAATTGTTAGTCAGTTTACTACTGCTGGCAGTACTGGTACAAGCCAGGGCCGGCGAAGGCATGTGGCTGCCGCTGTTCCTCAAGCAGCTCAACGAAGCCGAAATGAAATCGATGGGCATGAAAATGAACGCCGAAGACATTTACAGCGTCAACAAAGGCAGCCTCAAAGACGCCATTGTCAGCTTTGGCGGCGGTTGTACGGGCGAGATCATCTCTGGCCAGGGCCTCGTGCTCACCAACCATCACTGCGGCGTGGGCTACATACAGTCGCACAGCTCCGTAGAAAAAAACTATATTGACAACGGCTTTTGGGCAAAAAGCAGGGCGGAAGAAATACCTAATCCCGGCTTGTTTGTGACATTTATTGTGCGCATGGAAGACGTAACGGCCCAGGCGCTGCAGGGCGTCACGGCGGGCATGTCGGAGCGCGACCGCCAGTCGGCCATCGACAGAAACCTGAATACCATTCGCGCCAATGCCGCCAAAGAAAGCTATCAGGAGACCATGATACGCCCCTTCTACAAAGGCAACCAATACTTTCTGTTTATCACTGAAACATACCGCGACGTGCGGTTGGTGGGCGCGCCTCCGGCATCTATCGGCAGCTACGGCCACGACACCGACAACTGGGTATGGCCGCGCCATGCTGCCGACTTCTCGCTGTTCCGCGTGTACGCAGGCCCCGACAACAAACCTGCTGAATACGCCGCCGATAACGTGCCGCTTCAGCCGCGCCACTTTCTTCCCATTTCGATGGATGGCGTCGCCGAAGGCGATTTCACCATGATTTTCGGTTTTCCGGGGCGTACCGACGAGTACCTGCCCGCCGTGGCCGTTGATAATATGGTCAACGTGCTAAACCCCATCCGAATCGGCATGCGCGACAAGTCGCTGGCAGTGATCAACGAGGCCATGCGCAACAGCACCGAGGTCAAGATTCAGTACACCGCCAAGCAATCGCGCATCGCCAATGCCTGGAAAAAATGGATGGGCGAAAGCCAGGGCGTCAACCGCACAGGCGGCATTGCCAGGAAGCAACAACTGGAAGCCGATTTCCAGCGCCGCGTAGACGGCAACGCCGCCTGGAAACAATCGTACGGCGCCCTACTTACCGACTACAAGAAACTGTACGAACAGATCATGCCCTACGCCAAAACCCGCGATTATGTGAGCGAGTTGGGTGTAAACATCGAATTGTTTCAATTGGTGAGTACCCTGAATCGCTTTATCACCATCTACGATAACAACGGCGTTGCCGGCTTTGACGCCCGCAAACCGCAGCTCGTCAGCTACCTGGAAAATTTCTATGCCGATTATCGCCCTGAAATCGACAAACAGGTAATGGCGGCGTTGATGGAAGAATATTTCAACAAAGTAACCGTTGACCACCTCGATCCCTTTGCAGTAGAACAAATCGGCTTTGCGGGCAAAGATTACGACGTTTTTGCCGCCACTGTATTTGCCAAATCCATGCTCGACGACAAAGACGAGATGCTCAAGGCGCTGGAATCGTCAGATGTTTTTATTCAGCGGCTGAAATCGGACTATGCCTTTACCCTTAGCCGCAGCATCATTACCCACAACGAACAAAAAGTATTACCGGAATACAACGCCATCCGCACAAAACTTGACTTGCTGGAACGCAATTACATGCAGGCGCAGATGGAAGTCTTCACCGAAAAACGCTTTTACCCCGATGCCAACAGCACGCTGCGCGTTACCTACGGCAAAGCCGAAGGCTACGACGCTCGCGACGCCGTGAATTACCGCTACATGACCACCCTCGACGGAGTGATGGAAAAATACAAACCCGGCGACTACGAATTCGACGTGCCGCAGCGCCTGCGCGAGTTGCACGCGGCCAAAGACTACGGCCCCTACGGCGTAAACGGCGAGATGCCGGTGTGTTTCATCGGCTCCAACCATACCACCGGCGGCAATTCAGGCAGCCCGGCTATCGACGCCTGGGGCAACCTCATCGGCCTCAACTTCGACCGCACCTGGGAGGGCACGATGAGCGACCTCAACTACGACCCCACGATCTGCCGCAACATCATGGTAGATGCCCGCTACCTGCTCTTTATTATCGATAAATTTGCCGGCGCCGGCCACCTGGTTCAGGAAATGAAGCTGGTGTACCCGAAGTCAAAGCCGGCTAAGAAGGGGAAGAATTGAGGAGGGGTAACCGAGGGGGCGAGGGGGCGATTTTTGCTTTCCCTCCCTCTCTCCCTCTCCCCCTCCCTCCCTCAACCTCAGTCTATTCCCAGCCAATGAGC
>DAINSQ010000187.1:0-9361 GCA_036741235.1 Saprospiraceae bacterium
CGGTGAACAGCCAGCCCGACAACTGGGCGCCGATCATCGTATACCCGGCTCAGGAGTTAATTGCCGAGTTAGATCCCTGCGAGGCCTCGATGGCAACTTTCTTTTTTCAGGTTACGGCTACCGACAACTGTTCGGGCAATGTGACGCCTCAGTTGTCGGTTATTCCAAATGCGGGGGTTATGTTATTTTCTTTAGGCGGAGGCGCCTGGATGGCAATGGTTGACCCCGGCAATTACCAGGTGTTGATCACTGCTACAGATGCGTCGGGTAATACGCGGCAGGAGGATTTTGGCATTCGCGTAGAACAGGCTGCAACGCCGGTTGCCAATATTAGTTGTAGCGACACCCTCAACATTACCCTCAACGGCCAATGCCAATTATTAACCACGGCAGAGATGTTGCTTGAAGGAGACTTGGGGTGTTTGGGCGAATCGGATTTTGATATTCACATACAAGATGAAGACCCGACCAATGGGCCGGTAGTAGATGGCTGCGGAGTTTTCTTGTACGAAGTAGACCTTGTTTTACCGCCGCCGGTACAAGGCTTTACGAGCTATTTTTCACCGTCGCATTGGAATACGACTATCAACGGAGGCGGTTCTGTATCCTTTTCAGCTAATGGAACCTCGTTGACCTTGAACAGCAGCGTTTCTCCAACTTCATCGCAAAGCAGTTATGCGGGGGCATCTGTTAGTATTCCCTATGCGGGAGTATTATCGTTCGACTGGCAATACAACGGCAGCGACCCTGGCAATGATTTCTTTGGTTATCTGCTTGACAACAACGGTAACACGGTACTCAATTTTTCTACCACATTTCCAAACAGCGGTAATGTCAATATCCCCGTGCAAGCCGGTTACGTGTTGATGGTTTTCATCAATTCGCCGTTTAATCCGTTTATTGATTCTCAGGCAAGCATCACAAATCTGTCTTATGTACCCTCCGCAAGCAGTTTTGCCGGAGATTTTACAACCTGTTGGGGGTATGTGCATGCCAAAGACCAGACTGCGCCGGAGCTGGAATGTCCTGCCGACACTGACCAGGCAGCGGTAGCGCAACAGGCACAGCGCATATCCGGCGCCTTGGTCAATGGTGATTTGGAAATTGCGCTAGCCGATCATCTTTGCTTCCTTGATTTTATCAATCCAACTCCGGGGCTGCATTTTTATGATTTATTCAGCTTTACGGTAACGGAAGCGGATATCTATACCTTTGACCTGGCTGCGGCATGGGGTGGGGGATGGGCTGCCTTGTTTCAGGGCGGATTCAATGCCGATAATCCTTGTTCCAATATCATCGCGCAGGGCGACGTCGTATTCAACGGTACTTTGGTTGGGTTTAACTCGCTTGACCCTGTGGTTCGCATCAGTTTGCCATTGATACCGGGGCAGACCTACACCCTGATGACATCGGCGAGCGGCGCTCAAGGTACGGGGCTAACCGGGGCTTATACCTGGGGCGTCTACAGCGACGGAAACGGTACCATCAATGGGCTGCCTGTGGAAACGGAAGTAGTAGTACGCGACTTATTGTGCGACAATTGGCGTGAAATTGCGATAGACAGTTTGCCTTCCCAAGTACCGCGTTGTTATAGTGTAAACAAAGACGGCCAGGTATTATACCCAGCCAATAGCGCAGCGCGTCAGCGACTGGAGCAGCTACTGGCTGTATTGGCGTATACCGGTTATCCCGGCCAGCCAGGCGCAGCCAATGTTAGCGACAATTGCAGTAATGTTGAAATTTGCGTAAGCGATCAAATCAATCAGAACGGCGATTGCGGCGTCATACAACTGACGCGAACTTTTACAGCCACTGATGAAAAAGGCAACAGCGCCAGTTGCCAGCAGGTAGTGAGTATACGCCGACCGACTGCTGAAGACGTTTTGCTGCCGCCTTTCACTACCTATCTGGAATGCGGAGAACAATATACCACAGATGCCAATGGCAATCCACACCCCAGTATAACGGGCTATCCTTTTGTCGTTACTCCATTTGGATATCAGGATCTCAGCCAGACTTTCTGCAGTTTATCGGCGGCATATTTTGATTTCCCCGCGGCTTACATTTGCGAAAGCACCTACAAAATCAGGCGGGAATGGACTGTATTCAACTGGTGCGCGCCCTCTTCTTCGGTAGTATACAGCCAGTTGATCAGCGTAGGCGATTTCAGCGGGCCGGTAGTTAATTGCCCGATTGTTATTGACGACTGGGACGGCCTGTCGGATTCCATCATTTACAGTACAGGCCCGTTTGATTGTATGGCGACCTTCTGGGCGCCCCTGCCGGAGGTGAGCGACAACTGCTCGGATTGGACGGTATTAACCGAAGTAGTCACCGGCGCCGGCGCCGAAACCATCGTATTGGCCAGCGTACCTCACGGCGCTGCAGAGCGCTATGTGTCGGGTATTCCGGTGGGGTGTCACCGGTTGCGATACACGGTAACAGACGAATGCGGCAATATCACGGTTGTTGAGTGTGATTTTTGTGTGATAGACCTGGTAGAGCCCGTGGCCATATGCAACGATGGTTTGAACATATCCGTGGGTGGTCAGGGATTCGGCCGGTTGTTTGCCTTTGAGGCAGATGAAGGCTCGTGGGACAACTGCGGCATCGCCCAATACCAGATCAGGCGGCAGATCACCGAAGACAGCAACTGTGAGCCGGTGACACCGGATTACACCCCTTGGGCCAACTTCGTTGACTTCACCTGTTGCGATGTTGGCGACTCCGTCATCGTCGAGTTACAGATCACGGATATCAGCGGGCTAAGCGACGTGTGCTGGTTTAAGGTAAAGGTAGAGGACAAGCTCCGTCCGTTGTGTACAGCGCCGCACCAGGTCACTGTTAGTTGCGATGATTTGCCCTATGGTTTTGAGGCCGCAGATACAACGCAATTGCAGGCTTTATTCGGCGTAGCCACGGCCAACGACAATTGCCCGGGCGCTATCGCCGTTGAATTACCGCCGGTTGTCAACCTGCACGATTGTGGGTACGGCGTTATTATTCGGCGATTCAGGGCCAGGGATCGCTCCGGAAACCAGTCGGCCACAGAGTGCCAGCAGATGGTTGTTATTGAGGAAACGCACCACTACGACATCCGCTTTCCCGCTGATGTATCGGCCAACTGCGGCATTCCCGCGCCGGATACCATTCACTACTACGAGGAGGCATGCGATCTGTTGGCGGTGAGTGTAGATGATGAATTTTTCTCCGCATCCGGCGATGAGTGTTATAAAATATTCCGCACCTACCGGGTTATCAACTGGTGTGAATACAATGGACAGGGTGGGCCGGTAGTGATTAGCCGCGACGAAGACTGCGACGGCCAGCCCGGCGACGAAGCCGTGTGGGTATTGCGCAGGGAAAACGGTTTGGCCTACATTGACCGCGACAGCCTGGAAGGCAACGGATTGCCGGCAGCGGGTACCAAACCCACGGCCTGCGACGGCGCCACCAACCCTGCCGGATATTGGCGCAGCACCCCTTCGACAGGCTATTGGGAATACACTCAAATTATCAAAGTATACGACAATACCCCCCCTGCCATCTACTTTTCGCCGCCCGATCCATTCTGCAGCTACGACAACGTAGGTTGCGATGCGCAAATAGAATACTTGTTTTTGTTGTTTGAAACCTGCACGCCCAATGACCTCACCTTCCATATCTATTTAGACGAAGGGGATGACGGCGTGATAGACATGGATCTCACTGATTTTGAAGTAATCTCCGGGCAATATCCCAAATTCAAGGCCATCTGGGAAGTCCCCATCGGGCATCACTCCTTTTATTTGATCGTAGAAGACGGATGCGGCAATGTCAACGAAGCGCACATGCCGTTTGATGTAGTAGACTGCAAGGCGCCCGCGCCGATTTGCATCAACGGCCTGGCCGTTGACCTCATGCCCGTGACTCCGCCCGCCGATGTTGACGGCGACGGCGATATCGACACCGGCGTCAACACACTTAGCGTTAACAGTTTCCTCGCCAGTCCAATCACCGATTGTTCGGCGCCTATTAAATACTCTATTCATCGCATCACGGAACTTCCGCACCCGAATGCCAACACCATCACGTTGACCTGCGACGACAGGCCGCATCAGGTGGTAAGAATTTACGCCTGGGATGCCGCTTTCAATCCCTATGCCGTACAACCCAATGGTACGGTTGGCGGGCCCAACTACGATTATTGTGAAACTTACGTACTGGTGCAGGACAACCAGTTTAGCGTATGCGGCGATACGCCCATATCGGAGATTGCGGGCGTAGTAATCACCGAAGAAGACGAGCCTGTGGCAGGCGTGCAGGTGCAGCTCAGCGGTGGTGAGAGTCAGTCAATGATCACCTTGTCGGATGGCGCTTACCAGTTTGCGGCATTAAATCAAGGTTATGATTACACTGTTGCGCCGTTCCTGGATACTAATCCGCTCAACGGCGTTTCCACGTTTGATTTATTATTAATGACCAAACACATCTTGGGCGTACAGCCGCTCAATTCGCCGTATAAAATGATTGCGGCGGATATCAACAACTCGAAGACCATCACCACCTACGACCTCATTCAGCTGCGGCGCCTCATCTTGTTTATTGACGCTGACTTTGCCGACAACACCAGTTGGCGGTTCGTGCCGGCGTCGTATGTTTTCCCCAACCCGGCCAATCCCTGGCAGGAAGTTTTTCCGGAAGTCATCAACATCAACGACCTGGGGGGAGCTATGTACGGGCAGGATTTCATTGCTATAAAAATCGGCGATGTCAATCTCAACGCAGTGACTGGTTTGGGCCAGGTAGAAGAACGCAGTATAGACGGCGTATTCGAGATAAGCACGCTGGATCAGCGGGTGTATAAAGACAGTACCTATGCCGTTTCATTTACGGCGCAGGAGCTGTCTGCCATTGCCGGGTTTCAGTTCACACTGCAGTGGGATGTAGCGGCACTTGCGCTGAATAGTGTTGACGAGGGCTTGTTACGGGCTTTTCATTTCGGAACCAGGTTTAAGCAATCGGGTATACTTACAGCGAGTTGGAATGAAGAAGCCGAAGGCATAGCATTAAACGAGCCGTTGTTTACATTGCATTTCCGCGCGCTTCAGGATGGTAGTCTGGGGCAGCATTTGCGAATAATGGCGGAAGGGTATACCCCGGCGGAGGCATATGGTCGTGCCGGTCAATGGTTGGGGGTAGAATTGGCGTTCAAGCAGGAGACGGCAGCCAATACAATGCAGTTGACCAACCTGCCCAATCCGTTTACTGAACAGACCTGGCTCCACTTTTACCTGCCTGCCCACGAGCGGCTGAATCTTCGCATTTACGATGCCAAGGGGCAATTGCGTTATAGTTGGCAGGGAGAAATGGAGGCGGGGCTGCACAAGCGGCAGATTACAAGAACAGAATTGGGGTCGGGCGGCGTATTTTACGCGCGTATTGAAACGCCGTCGGGCAGTGCAATATGCAAATTGATCGGCGTATCGCCATAGCTTGTATCATGCTGAGGGGTGATATTTGTTAGTCCTTTTTTTAGAATAATTGACAAAAACTATTAAATTGAATTGTCACAAAAATGTACGATTTGATTGATAATTTGAACGATTTCTAATTGTTTTTCAATTTGTGATGCTTGATGGCGTTTATCGTGATATGTCATAAAAACATTAATTTTTTTTTAAATCTTTACACTGGGTAACATTTTTATTATATATTTGCAGCGTAATTGTTTCCCCTTAATAAAAGGCGATTCGAATTCTTGAAATTCAAAAGCGCCTCTCCCCTGATCTAAAGTATTCGTGATCACTTTCGTATTCGTGCGAAAATGTGAAGTTCCCCTGAAAAGTTCGGCGCCTGTGTGCCGGCTATGCTGTTTTTTTTCAAAAAATACATAAACAAACACTATGAACAAACGCTACGTCTCATTGTATCTCTCCTCATTGATGTTGGTGATACGTGAATGCTGAAATCATGCACTTGTATTCAAGTTGCTGATAATCAGTATGCAACGTCAACGTTTTTCATAGACTAAACAAGTAGGTTTCCCCTTTATCTCAGGCTGTCGGCGGTATTGCTACCGTTGTGCATTGGGTCTGTACTGCATTTGGCTTGGAAAATAGCTTCTCGGTAGACAAATCAGTTGTCATACCGCAGGTCTTTTCATGCCTGAATAACAACAGAAAGACGAAAGTTTAAAGATTAAAAGGGTAAACCAAATTTCCATGGGTACTTTTTCAACACTCCATTGCATGAACAACATTTACAACACACCACTTTTCAATGGAAAAGCCGAAACTACCATTTCACCCTATCAAGGGCTGCAATTGAAGCGCTTGTTGGTTTTTTCCATTTTTGTATCATTGGCAACCGTAACGGCATTGGCCCAGTGCAATAATGTTACTGCCGGAGGATCAATATCGGGAGGTGAGTCAAATCCCTCTGCTTATAACCCGGGGCCAATGACTAGTACGGCTTTGCCATCGGGGGGAAGTGGTACGATAGAGTATTTATGGTTGTACACCACCAATGAGTCGCAGGCTTACCCTGGTAGTAGCGGTTGGATATCTATTTCCAACAGCAATTCGGCTAGTTACGACCCACCCTCGACAATCAGCACCACCACGTATTACATGCGTTGTTCGCGCAGGGCTGGTTGCACCAACTACGATGGGGAATCCAATGTGATTGTGAAGGCTATAGCTTCAACACAGTGTTCATGCCCTGATAACCTTATACTTAACCCAAGTTTTGAGATAGGTACTACTTACTGGTCATGGTCGGGAGGTAATTTTTATTCGGATACCTATGCTGCGGTGTGCGGTACCAAGTCGGGACAATTTCAAATCACAAATAATAGCAATAACTGGTTTTCCAACACCTTTATTGATGACGGTTCGATCAGCGCGGGTACCGTGCTGAATTTGTCGGTGTATGCCGGTACCCATACGCCGAGTTATTACCATCAGGTGGGGATAGCTTATTTTGACTCCAACTGGAATTGGATATCGGGCAGTTTCACGGAGGTTAATGGCTTACTGCCAACGATGACCTTGTACAATGTAACCAGCGTAGTGCCTGCCGGCGCCTATTATATTCAGGTAGCAGGAAGCGGGAACGGCGACTGGATAAAAACAGACTTGTGGTGCGTTACCACTGGAGGTCAATGTAACCCTGACAATACGAATGCCCCGCCATTCTGCGCGCCGACTCCAAACTGTCCGGCAGGTAATTTGACCTGGTCGCAAATGATAGATGGTTCGACAGGCGATCCTTCCGTTGTTCGTTTTTACTCTGGCGGTACAACAACTTATACCTTGCCTGTTACTTTGCCGGCGGCATTTAGCGGGCCTGTCAGTGTAAATATTACGCAAGCTATAGCATATGACGGATATGTAGGGAGGTCGAGTGCTGGAGACCAGCCCAATGAAAAATTCAGGGTTGTATTTCTGAAAAATGGAGCGGTACAATGGTCGTCCAACTGGACGGGGTCTAACAGCTCCGGCAATGACGGCATAGCTACCGGCGTCAACCAGGATTATTGGTCGGGAGCGCTGGGCGGCGCCAACCTCCCCAACGGCGCTGATCAGATCAGATTAATTCACTGGAGTAACAGCACATATGGCACGGGAGATAGCAGCAACCCCAACTCTGTAGCGCCATCTAGTGTGTGTATCAGCTATTCGCCTATTTGTAATCTATCTGTAACTGTTGAAGAAAGCCAGACTATATGCACTGGGGGAACGGCGAAATTGACCGCTTATCCGAGTGGCGGCTCCGGGAATTATTCGTATTCGTGGAGTAATGGTTTAGGTACCAATTACTATGCTGATGCTTTACCCACCTCAACCACTACCTATACGGTTACCGTAACGGATAACAGCACTGGTTGTACGGCTACCGGCTCTGCTACCGTAACGGTAGTGTCTGACCCCACTATTACAACACAGCCGGCGAATATTTCAGAATGTGTGGGCGGTACCCTGGATTTTACGGTAACCGCTACGGGGGGTACGCCCGCTTTGACCTATCAGTGGCAATCCTCAACCAGTGCCGGCGGCCCTTGGACGAGTATTTCGGGCGCCACTTTGAGTTATTACAAACCGCCTAGCACAACTGCAGGCACCACCTTCTACCGGGTGCGGGTCTCCGCAACTGGAAGCGGATGTGGAATCGCGACGTCCAGTGTTGTCTCGGCTGTGATTTATTCAGATCCTTCAATTTCTGCGCATCCCCAGCCGCAAACGATATGTGTAGGGGCCAATGCGACTGTCAGCGTTACGGCCTCGGGTGGAGTTCCGCCCTTGGCATACCAATGGCAATCCAGCCCTAATAACTCAACCTGGACGAATATATCAGGGGCAACCAATTCCAGTTATACTTCCGGGTCGCTGACAAGTAATACCTATTACAGGGTATTGGTGAGTTCCAGCGGTTCGGGGTGTGGTACGGCTACTTCCAATAGCACCCTGATAACGGTGAATCCTGATCCGCAGGCTAGTTTTACCGTTACGCAGGCCGGTTGCACAAGCAGTAATGGAAGTATTACCTTTACCTTCCCGGATAATCCCAATTTTACCCAAATCCAATTCAGTTTGAATGGCGGTTCAACCTATCAGCCGGCGGTTGCGGATAACAGCGGGTCAGTTACATATAATAACCTGGCGCCGGGCGCCTATAGTTTATTTGCCCGCTGGGGAACGGGTGTTTGTCCAGTTGATCTGGGTGATGCTACAATCACCAGTACAGCAGGGCCGCTTGTCAATATTGCTTGCGAAGATGACCCCGTCTTAACTCGCTCGGCCAGTAATAGTAGCCAGACTTGCGGCAGTAATGTATACGGCTTCTGGTCGGGCAACCTGGTAAGCGCCTGGACTGGGCAGCAGCACTGGTCGGTATCAAATGGCAGCTTCCAGGAATACGCTAATGGTACTGCCGTATTGACCATGACGGCTACAAACAATGCCAATGCCAATCTTGTTTTCAATATCACTGCTGTCTTTAGCGGTCGCACCTATTCGCCTCCGGCGGGAAGCCCGAAGGAAAGCACCCAGTGTGTTGGCGATTTGAACAACAGCGACTGGTACTATTACACAGCGGTGGACGGCAATCTTGTCGGCGCCGGTTTATTATTGGGGGGTGTCGTTGAATTCAGCCGCTTTGGAGAAGCTTTCCAAATGGGCACAGGCGCCAATCTCAATAATGCAACCGTTTTTGGGGCGTCGGGATGGTTAACTTTTGATATTAAAAAACATCCTTCGTCGGGTACCAATTTCAATTCAAATCCTGGACACGGCGATTTCAACCTTAATATGTCCGGCGCTATGCTGGCCAATACCCCGGCCGATTGTTTGAATATTTGCGCAGGCGAATCAACAACTTT
>DAINSQ010000188.1:0-7432 GCA_036741235.1 Saprospiraceae bacterium
CAGTCCAACAGTCGGTTGTGGGTTGTACATTATGGGTATGTTTCTTATCTTGTTCCCCAACCAAACCCAGCAGGCCTTGATACGTCGTTTTTTGCTGTCGATAATCGCTATTTCCGCTATGGCTTTGCCTGCCCGCGCTACGCACATTGTAGGCGGCGAGATGACCTATACCTGTCTGGGCAACAACCAGTATGAAATTACGCTGACGATTTTCCGTGATTGTTTTTACGGCAATCCCAATGCCTGGTTTGACAATCCGGCGTCTATAGGGGTGTTTAATTCCAACAATCAGCTGCTGTTTGAAATACTGGTGCCGTTGATGAACAACGATACGCTGAACCCGGTATTATCCGATGAATGCCTGGTGGTGCCGCCCTGGGTTTGCGTGCATACCACCACTTACCGCACTATTGCCGAATTGCCGCCCATAATCGGCGGGTATCAGTTGGCTTACCAGCGTTGTTGTCGCAACCAGACCATTCTCAATATTGTAGACCCCTTGGCGACGGGTGCGACCTACGGAGTGACCATTACCGAGCAGGCCTTGCTGGAGTGCAACAGCAGCGCCAAATTTCAGCAATGGCCGCCGCTGTTTATTTGTGTAAACGAACCCATTCTTTTTGACCAATCGGCAATCGATCCCGACGGGGATTCTATTGTATATAAATTGTGCGCGCCGTGGCAAGGGGCCAATCAGGCTATTCCGCAACCGCAGCCGCCCAATCCGCCGCCTTACCAACCCGTTGTGTGGGTGAATCCGCCTTATGGCGTAGATAATATGCTCAACGGCGCCCCCGGCGGCGAGCCGCTGGCCATCGATTTACATACGGGATTGCTCACCGGACTGCCCAATACCATCGGGCAATTTGTGGTAGGTATTTGTATTGAGGAATACCGAAACGGCGTGCTCATTTCCACCACCCGCCGCGATTTTCAGTACAACGTCGGCGTATGCGGTCAAGCCGCCGCCGCTTTTTTTACGCCCGATGTGCAGTGCGGCAATTTTACCGTACAAGTGCAGAACCAAAGCCTCGGCGGCAGCAGTTATTTGTGGTATTTTAACGACCCCAACAACCCTGGTGCAAGTTCTACGGCCATTAACCCCGGCTATACGTATGCCGATACCGGCAGATACACCATTACCCTGATCGTTGACCCCGGTCAAACCTGCCAGGATACTTTTGAGCGGGAAATCTATTTGCAATACAATTCGCTTTTCCCCGATTTTGATTTTTCGTTTACCGAATGTAGTGATTCGCTGACGATACAAGTTATAGACCAAACTACGGATACGATTTCCACGCCGGTGTCGTGGTTTTGGGAATTAACGCCCGGCGGTCAAACCTCTACGCTTCAGAACCCCGTTTTTTATGCCACGGGGAGCGGCACACACACGCTAAGTTTGAAAGTTGAAGCCGAAAATGGTTGTGTGCAAACTTTTGAACAAACTTTTCCCGTGCAATTGATACAGGAAGAACTGGAAGAAGATTCTGTGGCATTGTGTTCGGGCGGGGCTGTTATGCTCAATCCGCAGTTCAATTCTGCTTATCAATACCAGTGGTCGCCCACGCAGGGACTGAGCAATCCGTTTTCACCCAATCCTTTTGCAAGCCCTGCCGAAACTACTATTTATACGGTCACCATAACCGATGCGGAAGATTTCTGTCAGATCGAACGCCAGGTTAAAGTAGTCATTCCGGAGGAAATAGTGATCGACATACCGCCCGATACGGTGATTTGTTCCCCCAACTATCTCTTGCAGGCTACGAGCAATACCGGTGTACAGTACTACTGGGCTACCGATTCTTTGTTTGTCGACCTCATTTCGCTGGCCGATACGGCCCTGGTTACGCCTTTCGGCCCTACGCCGTATTATGTGTTGGCGCGCGATGTGTACGGGTGTTTTGAAATCGAATCATTGGTGCTTACCGGTAATGGCATCAATGTGGTGTCCGGGGGCAACCCCATCATATGCGAAGGCGACCTGGCCGCCGCCGTGGTGGTCAACCTCGACCCGGCGGATACGCTGACATATAACTGGCAACCATCCGATCAGGTGTTGTTTTACGGCAATACTGCGGCAGCGGTGGTACAACCCGACCAATCGGGGGCCACTACTTTTTATGTGAATATGGAAAACCAGTTTGGCTGCACGGCCATCGACTCGGTAATTGTGACGGTGATCGATACTTCCTCCCAATTGGCTTTTATTTCAGAAACCCAGTGCAGCGGTTATACCGTCAATTTTAACAGCAACAGCGTTAATTCGCAATATTACGTCTGGCATTTCGGCGACCCGGAAGCGCCGCAAGCTACGGGTCAGGGAGCGACTGCCAGTCATACCTACGCTGCGCCGGGCGATTATACGGTGATGATCACATTGGCGCCGGGGCTCCCCTGTCCGGATACGCTGCTGCGCGCCATCAGCGTAGGCGAGCCGCCGGTCAACGTTGATTTTACCTGGAGTTATGAAAGTTGTACCGATACGGCCGTCATTCAATTTACCGACCTGTCGGCCAATGCGCAAAGCAATATCACTGGCTGGCAGTGGGATTTCGGCAACGGGCAAACCGCCGACGTCCAAAATCCTACCCTTGTGTTGACATCAGGCGTTACGCTGCCGGTAAGTTTGGTGGTCGCTTCTGCCAACGGTTGTGTAGATACCCTGGAACGACAAGTGGTTTTTTCGTTGATCGAAGCCAATCCGCCGGATAGTGTTATTGCCTGTGCGGGCGAAGCGGTGAGCTTGTACCCTGGCGCCAATCCCGGATACAGCTACCAATGGTCGCCGCCGGAATTGTTATCAGACCCCACTGCTGCGAATCCGACCATCAACTTACAACAAAATACCGTCTTTACCGCCACCATCACCGACGCATTGGGCGTATGCCAGGTGACGCGCACGATAGCGGTCATTGTGCCGCCTGCGCTGGTGGTCGATGTACCGCCGGATTTCGATATTTGCGAGCCGACCACGACTTTGCAGGCATCCAGCGCCCAGGCTGCATCAATACAATGGTTTGACGATCCCTTGCTCGGCGCCCCTATCGCTACGGGAAACTCTGCCATGGTGATGCCGGGCAGGCCCAGCACCTATTATGTCCAATTTACCGACGACTACGGCTGTACGCTGCTCGATAGCGTCAGGGTGGGGAGTTACGCGATTGAGGTGCTGGTGCAGGGGGCTACCACCATTTGTATTGGCGACACGGCGCAACTACTGGCAACCAACCTGACCGGCGATGCGCTGACCTACAGTTGGTCGCCGGGGGAGGGCATTGTCAGTGGAGCAAACACGTACAATCCGGTTGTAAGCCCCACTATCAGTACGGCTTATCAACTCAGTATCAGCAACGAATACGGGTGTGAGTTGGATACCAGTGTAACCGTCAACATCTTCAACTTTGTACCGCCAGTCGAAGCGTTTGCCGACCCCGACACCCTGGTCACCGGCGAAAGCAGCCAACTGAACGCCGAGCCGGTACAGGGGTATACCTTCCTGTGGACGCCTTCCGCCACCCTCGACAACCCGGCTATCGCTAATCCGGTAGCTACGCCTGAGGAAACCACCACCTACAAAGTCACTATACGCGACCCCAACGGGTGCATCAACTCGGCATTGGTGACCATTGTGGTTTTCGACCCGGTGTGCCGGGAGCCCAATATATACGTTCCCAACGGCTTTAGTCCCAACGGCGACGGCCTCAACGAAGTCTTGTACGTACGCGGCAACGCCATTGACGAGATGAATTTTGCCATCTACAATCGCTGGGGCGAAAAGGTCTTTGAAAGCCGCTCGCCGGATGTGGGCTGGGACGGTACCTTCCGCGGAAAATTACTCGAACCCGAAGTTTTCGGGTATTTTTTGGAAGTAAAATGCTTTAACGGAGAAACTTATTTCAAAAAAGGCAACATTACCCTTATTCGTTAAAATACGGCGGGCGCATTTCCGTTTTGTATAATAATTATTCCATCACAAAACGCCGCACCCTGCCGTGATTTTGCCAGTTATCCGCTACACCCGATTATACTTCCTGCTGCCGGCATGCTGTCTGATCCTGTTTCCGGGCGCATTTGCCCAGCACTACCTTGGACTGACGGGCGGCGGCGGGTTCTCGCCGACCGTTGGTTTTCGGGCCGGCGTCGTCGCGGCGTGGAAACATCGCCCTAATGTCGATTTTCTCAGCGAGGTTACCTACCTGCAACGCACCAGTCCTGAAATTGTGCGCAAATTGGACCGGGAGCGCGGCTACCACCTGGCGACGATAGATTATTTTAGCCTGAATTTTTTAATCAAAATGCAACTGGATCTGGAACCCATCGGTCTTTATGCTGTAATAGGGCCCGATGTATCGTTTGGCGCCAGGGCCTACGCCAGTTATTCCGTTGATGGGAAAATCGCCATCGATCGCTTGTATTTTGACCAATTGGCGCTCAGGCGCTGGGATATCGGAGCCTGTATCGGGGGCGGAATTGAAAAAGAAATAAGGAAAAGAAGAAAAATTTTCTTTGACGTGCGCTATTACCTGGGGGTGTTAGACATCGACAGGGACCCGGTAGGCGATATTTTTCATGAAGGCGCTTTTTTTAACCTGGGCTTTTTATTTCCGCTGTAACTTTATACATGCGTTTGCATTCTAATACTAAGTAAAAACCAAATCAACCCGATTGTATGGTAAAACGTCTATCTCTGATCATTGTAGCGCTTGTAGTGATTGCCACAGGTTTGTGGTTTATTCTCAAAGAGCGTCCAACGGCTTCAAAAGAAGATAAAGCCCTGACCGTCAAAGTCAAAAAAGGCGAATTCAAGGTGAAAGTCACCGCCACCGGAGAACTGCAGGCCAAGCGATCAGAGAAGATCAGGGGCCCCCAGGGCATGCGCACCAACGGCATTTGGCAAACCAGCATCTCCGATATGGTGGCTGAAGGCACCGTGGTCAAGGAAGGCGATTACGTAGCCACGCTCGACAAAACAGAGCTCAGCAACCGCCTACGGGACAGCCAGACCGAACTCGACAAAATCCTGACCCAGCTCGAACAGGCCAAAATTGATACGGCCATCGAGTTGCGGAGCATTCGCGACCAATTGGTCAACCTCAAATTTTTGAAAAAAGAAAAAGACCTCCAGCTCGAACAAAGCAAATACGAACCCCAAAGCGTGATCCAGCAGGCGCGGCTCGACCTGGAACGCACCGAGCGCGACTACCAGCAGTTGCTTCAGAAATACGACCTCACCAAAGAAAAATCCGAAGCCCGCATCTCGGAGATCAACGCTACCCTTCGGCAAATTCAGACCAAACTCACCCAGCTCTCCGATCTGGCCAACGAATTGTCGTGAAGGCCCCCAAAGGCGGCATGGTCATCTATGCGCGCAGTTGGAACGGCAAAGTAGGCCCTGGTTCTCAAGTGCATGCCTGGGACCCCATCGTTGCTGAATTGCCCGACCTGACCAGCATGGTGTCCAAAACCTACGTCAACGAAGTGGATATCAGCAAAGTTAAAAAAGGGCAGGACGTAAAAGTCAAAATCGACGCGTTCCCCGACAGGGAGTATACCGGCAAAGTCATCCAGGTGGCCAATATCGGCGAGCAGTTAAAAGACTACGACGCCAAGGTCTTCGAGGTAGTCATCCAGGTTAACGAAGCCGACTCCGTGATGCGCCCGGCTATGACCACCAGCAACGAGATCGTTACATACATCTATCCTGACGTAGTTTTTATACCGCTGGAAGCGCTGCAATCCGACAGCTTGTCTTTTGTATATAAAAAAGAAGGCGGCAGCATCGTGCGCCAGGAAGTCATCACCGGCGAAAGCAACGACGACGAGGTGATTGTAGAATACGGCCTGGCCAAAAACGACGAAATCTTCATTACCCCCCCGCTCAATGCGGAAAAGCTGCCTTTTGTGCCGCTTGATAAAGCCATCAAAGACAAAATCAAGAAAAAGCAGGAAGCGGAGCGCAAAAAAAGGCAGGAAGAGGCTTTAGCGCGCAGCAAGGCGGTAAAAGACGAAAACCTGCCCACCTCAGGCGGCAGCGACGGCATGTTTATCATCATCGATTAAGGCTTTCACACTATGCAAAGGGTATTTTTCAACTTTTTGCTGGCCATGGAAGCCGTGATGGCCAACCGGCTGCGCGCCCTCCTCACCGGCCTGGGCATCCTCTTCGGCGTGGCCGCAGTGATTGCCATGCTGGCCATCGGCGCCGGCGCCAAGCAGTCTATCCTCGACCGCATGAAACTCATCGGCACCAATAATATCGTTATCAAAAGCGTCATCCTGGAGGAAAACGACGAAAATGCAGGCGGCAGTAACAGTGGTAGCGGCGGCGGCAATTCATCGGAAAAGAAAAAGCGGCCCTGGTCGCCGGGGTTGACCCTTGACGACCTCAGCGCCATCGACAATGTGCTACCCGATGTAGAGAAGGTAAGCCCCGAAGTGGTCAACACTACTTCGTTGATCCACGGCGGCAAACTCGAAAAAGGCCGCTGCGTGGGCGTCACCAACGCCTTTTTTGAGCTCAACAACCTGAAAGTCAGCCAGGGTACTTTTTTTCACGGCATCCACATCAGCGGGGGCAGGCCGGTGTGTATTATTGGAAAAAATATTCAAACGCTGTTTTTTCCCAATGAAAGCCCCATCGGACAAAAAATCAAAGCCGGACAGATGTGGCTCACCATCATCGGCGTACTCGAAAAACGCCGCGCCAGCAAGGAAAGCCTCGAAAACCTCGGCATCCGCGATTACAACGACGACGTTTATGTGCCCGTGACCACCGCGCTGCTGCGTTTCAAAAACCGCGCCGTGATCACCAAAGCCGATATCAGCGGCGGCTGGGACGATGGCGAGCAAAAAAAGGCTGAGAACTACCACCAACTCGACCGGGCCGTGGTGCGCGTCAAGGACTCCGACGAACTCCGCGCTACCGCCGACGTGCTGGCCCGGCTGCTCAAACGCCGCCATAAGGAACAAGTAGACTTCGAGATAGAAGTGCCCGAGTTATTGCTCGAAGAGCAACAGAAAACCCAGGAGACCTTTAACCTCGTATTGGCGGCTATCGCCGGCATCTCGCTCCTGGTAGGCGGCATCGGCATTATGAATATCATGCTGGCCTCGGTGCTCGAGCGCATCAAAGAAATCGGCGTTCGCCGCTCGCTGGGCGCCACCCAACGCGATATCGTCGAGCAGTTTTTGTTCGAAGCGATCTTTATCAGCTTGCTCGGCGGCATTTTAGGCATCGTACTGGGCGTGGCGGCGGCAGAGATTATCACGTCGTCTTTTGAAATTCCGGCAGTGGTATCCGCCTGGTCGATTCTCCTGTCTTTCGGGGTAGCCGCCACGGTAGGACTTGTTTTCGGCATTTTCCCCGCGCGCAAGGCCGCCCGGCAGGATCCGATCAAGGCACTACGAGTGGAATGAGCTTGGGAGGGTG
>DAINSQ010000188.1:7532-9355 GCA_036741235.1 Saprospiraceae bacterium
GTGGGATTAATAGCGAGTTAATGGTACAGCATTTGAATGCCGACAACAGTGGGAGGGTGAGAGGGTGGGATTAATAGGGATAGTTGAATCTCACCCTCCCACCCTCCCACCCTCTCACTCTCCTAACTTTGTCCGCTCGGCCATCCGTTTTTTTTTAATAATTTTAGACAATCGAGATTGTATGCGAAATATTTACAAAATAATTATCGCCATTGTCACTGTTGCCATTTGCGGTGCGACATCAAAAGCCCAGGAAACCATGCGGGTAACCCTTCAGGAAGTCGTGCGCATGGCGCAAGGGCAGGCGCCCGACGTGCAGTTGGCCAAAACGAGGTTGAGCAACCGCTATTGGTCGTACCAATCCTTTTTGGCCGATTACAAGCCCAAAATCGGGTTAAACGCCACCTTGCCCAACCTCAACCGCACCATTGACGCCATCACGCTGCCCGACGGGCGGGAGGCGTTTATCCAGCGCGGATTCATGAGCACATCGGTGGGGATTTCGCTGCAACAGGATATCGCCCTTACCGGCGGCACTATTTTTGCCAATACCGACCTGCGCCGCCTCGACATCTTTGCCACCGGGGGCAATCCCGCCTCCACCTCCTACCTGTCGACGCCTGTCGGCATTGGGTTTATTCAGCCGTTGTTTGCTTTTAACGCTTTGCGTTGGAACAAAAAAGTAGAACCCCTGCGCTATCAGGAAGCTACCAGGGGTTACAGCGAAGACATGGAGGCCGCGGCTTTCAACGCCGTCAATTTGTTTTTTGAAGTGCTCATCGCCCAACTCAATACCGAAGCGGCCAGGCAGGAAAAAAGCAATGCCGATACCCTGTACCGCATCTCTCAAGGCCGCTATGAAGTAGGCAAAATAGCCGAAACGGAATTGCTTCAGATCGAACTGAGCGTCGCCAATGCCGAAAGCGCCCTTGCCGAGGCTACGCTTAACCTGCAATCGAGCACCGAGCGGCTGCGCAATTTTCTGGGGATTACCAGGTCCGTACAGTTTGAAATGGCGCCCCCTTCCGAGATCCCCGCCGTAACCATCGACGCTGACAAGGCCCTGGCGGCGGCCCTGCAAAACCGCAGCCAGATCATCGCCCTCGATCGCCGGCTTCGGGAGGCGGAACTCGAAGTGGCCCGCGCCAAAGGCCAGACCGGCCCGCAGGCCAACCTGGTGGGCAACTTCGGATTGTCGCAAACCGGCGCCGTCATCGGCGACGCCTATAAAGATCCCCTCAACCAGGAAGCGCTCACACTGAGCCTGCAAGTGCCGATTGCCGACTGGGGCAAGGCCCGGGCCAGCCGCCAGATCGCCCGAAGTAACCTCGAACTCGAACAAATGAATGTGGCCCAGGAACGCGTGAATTTTGAAAGGGAAGTGCTGCTGAAAGTCCAGCAATTCGACCTGGTGCGCGACCAGGTAGAACGCGCCCTGCGTTCGTGGGAAATCTCAAAAAAACGCCAGGAGATGTCCCGCAACCGCTATTATATCGGCAAACTGGGTATCACAGAACTCAATATCGCTATCGCCGAACAAGATGCGGCGCGCCGCAGTTATGTAAGCGCCCTGCGCAACTTCTGGGTGGCGTTTTACGATATCCGCCGCAGTACGCTCTACGATTTTGAAAATGACAGACCGCTGGTGACGCTGCCGGAAGGGTATTAGTAATGTTGGATGTTTGATGCTTGATCGGTCATTTCGCGTAAGCAAAACCAGGTTCTTTGAAAACAAGAATATATGCCAACAATTGCCATTTGCAGTCAACACATCATTCGCTCGACCAAGTTGATATAGATGGATTAATGCAATCAAGAAGTTA
>DAINSQ010000189.1:0-9168 GCA_036741235.1 Saprospiraceae bacterium
ACATTGGTTCGCACCGTCGCACCGTCGCACCGTCCAAAAGTCGCCTCAAATCCCCACCTGCACACCCAGCACAAACGCCCGGGTCGGATAATGCACGCCGCGGGTTTCGAAGCCGGGAAAAACGGGTTGTCCCTGTGTCGGCACATAATCGCCTTCCAGGTTATTTTTCAGGCGCACCTCGGGGTCTATGCCGGTGTATTTGGTCAGGGTAAGCAATTGATTTCCGGCGAAATAAACGCGCAAGGGCAAGGTACTGGTTTTGGGCCATTCATAGCTCAAAACCAGGTTGTCGAGTTGCCAGAAAGAGGCATTTTCAACAAAAAAGCTGGAAAAGGTATTGTCTTCAAGCAACTGCGAGGCTGGGCGCTGGACGGCGTCTTCATGGAGATTCATGCTATTCCCCAGCCGGGCGGGAACGCCGTTTTCGAGGCGGTGTACATTCACCAGGCTATGGCCGGTGACGCCCCGGAAAAACACCTGGAGCCCCCAGCGTTTCCATTGCAGGTTGGAGCCGATGCCGATTGTGGTTTTGGGCAGGCCGGTACCGGCGCTGCCGTAATCTTCTATGCAACCGCAAAATCCGCCATCGCCGTTGATATCTTTGAAGCTCCACAATCCGTTATTGATTCTGTCAAAAATGGGAGCTTTGATGTTGCCGACCGGCTGTCCTTCTTCCATGTAATAAACGTTGGAATTAAAACTGCCGAACAAGAGCCCGTTGTTGACCACCTGTTCGACGCCGTCAAAGTCGCCTAACTCGGTATAAACCGCCCGGTTGGCGCCCAAGTTACCCCACAAGCTCCATTGCAGGTTTTGTTTTTTAATAATATTGGCCTGAATAGTCATTTCGAGCCCGCGATTGCGAATAGCATACGCGTTGGGATATTGGAAATTAAAATAAAAGCTGGTCAGATCTCTGGTGGGATAAATGAGGTCTTCAGCGTGATTGGTATAATAATCGAGCGAAAGGGCCAATCTCCCCCCGGCAATGGCAGCGTCAAGTCCGAAGTTGGTTTCGCGGCGGCTTTCCCATTGCAGATCAGGATTGCCTGACAAAAAGGGGCCGTAGCTATTTACAAAGCGCCCATTGTAGTAAAAAGGCGTGATGGGCCGGAATACCTGGGCGGATGTTATGCCTTCGGCGGGCAAGGCGCCGGCAAGACCGACGCCGGTCCGCAAGCGCAAGTATTCCAGGGATTTGAGTTGCAGGAAGTGGTTGAGTTCAACAGACAGGTTGGCGCCGTAAAAGCTGCCCCATTTGTTGTTGGGCCCAAAGCGGGTGGAGCCTTCGCGGCGGTAGGTAAAGCCGGCATAAACGGCCCTTTTCCAGTTGTAGCCCAGCCTGCCGAAGAAGGCGACCAGAGCCGACTCGCGGCGAAAATCGCTGATATTGAAGGGAAGATCGTCGGGTCTGACCCCCCAATTATTGCCGAGGCTAAAGTAATTGGACTGGTTATCCCAGAGGTAATCAAAGCCTTCCAGGTTCAGGCCCCGGTCGGCCCAGTGCTGATAGGCGTAACCGGCCATAGCGGAAAAGCCGTGGTCGTTGAGTTGCGCTTCGTATTGCAGGGTAGTTTCAGCCAGTTGGTTGGCAGTTTCGTTGTTAATGCGGGTACTGCGCCCATTGGTAGCCACACCTGAAAAATAGCTTTTCGGAGAGACAATCGTTTGCTCAAAGTCATTGGTTTGCTGTAGTCCCAGCCTGCCCGACCAGGTCAGACCGGGCGCGATGTTCAGTGTTGCCATTGCATTCACAGTGCCCACTTGCTGTTTGCCTTCCCGGCTAATCTGTTCGAGCAGGGCGACGGGGTTGTAGGAGGCAAAAAAGGGCAACTGGAAGTATCCGCCGTATTCGGGCCGGGCGGGGTCGAAGATCGGAGCGGTGGGGTTAAAAGAAGCGGCGTAGCGCATCATATCGCCTAAAATATCGCTATAGGGCCGCTGGGTGTAGCCCAATTGCGCGCTGAGCTGCAGGCGGTTGTCCCAGGCGCTGTGGTTGAGGTGCATCCAGCCGTTCCATTGCTCGAAATGGTTGTTGGGCGTGATGCCCTCTGTTCGGCGGTAATTAAGAGAAAGGCGGTAGCCCGACTGGCCGTTGCTTTGCGAAAATGCCAGTTGGTGGGCATGGCTGAACGGTGAGCGGGTGATCTCCCTGGGCCAGTCGTTAGCGCTGTCAAAATCATAATCGACGCCCAGCACAAATTGGGGAAAATCCTGCAAGGCCTGCCGGTATTCGCCTGCGCTCAATATCCGGGGGTAACGGGTGATTTGTTCTGCGGCTACATAACCGCTGTAACTCACTTGACTGCCGCCATTGCCGCCAGTTTTGGTTTTTATCATAATAACCCCATTGGCAGCGCGAGCGCCGTAAATAGCGGCAAGCGAAGCATCCCGAAGCACATCAACAGATGCAATATCCTGAGGATCAACAGACTGCAAGGAAGCGCCGGGAAAGCCGTCAATTACTACCAGCGGCTGATTATCGCCTATCATAGTATGAACGCCGCGTTGGGCGGCGTCAAAAGCGCCGAGCGGGTTGCTGCCCGGGCGCGACAGCGTAAGCCCGGCAACTCGCCCCCTGATCAATTGATAGGGATGGTAGATATGCCCCTGGTTGAAGTCGCCGGCGTCAAGATGGGTTACAGCCCCTCCCAATGCCGATTGCTGTTGCCGGCCGTAACCTGCTTGAATATCGGGGTTGTTGGAGCGGTCGGGTTGGTATAAAATAATGTCGGGAGTAGTGTTGTTTCCTACTACAAATTCAAAATCGGTATAGCCCAGATAAACTTGCAGGGTATCCCCGCTTTGAGCTTCCAGCGCAAATTTGCCCAATCTGTCGCTGACAGCGACGCGATTGGTTCCTTTGACCTGGATGGATACACCTGACAGTGGTTTATCTTCGGTATCTTTTATAGTACCGTTGATTTGTTGGGAAAAAACGGAAGCGGGCGTCACCAGGCAACCGATAAACAGAGAGAAGAGTAGTGCGCGTAAAGTCATAAACCAGGATTTTAGGTTATCTGAATAAATGGAATTCGCCAGACAGGATTTCCTGACTATCATCCCATAAGGTTATTATTGCGGTATAAATATACACACCTGCCAATACCGGTTTCCCGCGAAAGTTGCCATCCCAACCCAACGCTTGGTCGTTTATCGTTCCATTTTTCAATTCAAAAACCTGATTGCCCCAACGGTCAAAAATCCGTAAACTGTTGATGGCAATCGCACCTTTGCCCTGAAGGTAAAAAATATCATTGATACCGTCGTTATTGGGGCTGAAGGCGTTGGGAATGTACAACCGCCTGGTGGGCAAGACTTCTACAAACAAGCTGTCGAAGGCCGTGCATCCGTTATCATCGTTGATCGACACGGTATAAACGGTATTGACCAGCGGCGCAACCCGCGGCGACACACAATCGCGACAACTCATGGCACTATCGCCTGTAACGCTCCAGGTATACAAAACGCTGTCGCCGGCATTAGAGGAAGCAAACAATATCAATTCGTCGCCGGCTTGAATCAACTTGTCTTCGCCAAGTTCAACCCATAGCGGCGCCGTAACCGGTTCAATAAACACCGTATCGATATATACGCCGCAAGCGGTTGTAGCTTCCAGGATGTATACGCCGGCCGTATCTACGGAAATACCGGCGGTAGTTTGCCCATTACTCCAGGCGTAACTGTCCGCGGTAGGATTGGCGAAAATCTGGCGTGCGGCTCCATCGCACAAAAAAAGCAAACTATCGGCTATTAAGTCCTGCGCTTCAATAATGGTAAGCGGCGTGGGCTGCCTGTCGCCCGGCTGGGCCGGATCGTCGGATATTAACAATGAGCCCAGGGCAAAAGGAAACGGCCCCAAATATGCGTTTGACGCGTATACGCCCGGCTGATCGCCGACCCTTACGACCACCTCAATGACGTTCAGGTCCAATAAGGTCTGCACTTTTCTGATGTGAAGAATATGACTGCCCGGTCCGCTTTCCACTATGCTTAAACTCGACAAACCGCTAACGGAAAGGATTTCAAAATCGGGCGGCAAGGTGTCTTTTAATTCGACCTGACTGTATGGAATTCCCGCTGTATGATAGATTTCATAGCGATAAATCACTTCCGTACACGGCAGGGTGGCATTGGGCAATACAATTTTATTGAAAGAAATGCGATACGGGCAACTACAGCCGTCGGTAAATCGCCCGGTTACCCACGATCCGACCGGCGTAACCTGGCCGTTAGAAATATTGATGCGGTATAATTGATTTTCAGGGCCGCCGGTACTGCCGTAACCGTACAACTGGCCGTCTTCATTGAAAAACAAAGACCCCATGTTTAACTGGGAATTCCCCCCCAAAAGCGAACTCGTTACGTTTCCGCCGGTGCTTACATCTACGAGTCGGCGCGTGGCATTGTCAAAACCTACCAATATTCCGAAAACAGGACTGAAGGCGATATCGCCGATGCTGGAGGCCCAATCACACACAATCGACACGTAACCAGCGTTATAGGACGGCCCCTGCAGGCCGATAGAGTACATCACCCGGTCTACTTTGGTGTCTCTTGTTCTGCCGATTACAAAAATATTTTGTCCGTTGGGAGCTATCTCTCCGGCGTAATATTCGTATTCGAGGTTGAGGCCGTTGGGCACGCCCAGGTCCGTTACGCCTCCCGAGCTGTTGATGCGGTACAAATTGCCGTTAAGCGGATCAAGTCCATATATATGCCCATCCATTACGCTGTAACCAATAGCGTTAACGACCACATTGAGCTCCATCGCCACAGGGTCAAATAAAGGCTGTCCATTGCCCGGGTTGAACGCCCAACGCTGTAGTTGCGTAGTTTGCCCCACCGCCGGGGTTAAAGCTATATAGTGGTTGCGATCACAGGGAAAAGGCTGCCCCCGCAGTTGACAGATGGCGACAACGGCTACCAAATATACTTGCATGATTGCTTTCCATGGCATCATTCTCTGTTCTCTGTTCTCTGTTTGTTTATAGGTTTATGGGTTTATTGTATGTTTATTCATAAACCTCCCGACTTCCCTTCGGTCAGTACGGGACTCCCCCGACTTTTAGTCGGGACTCACTTCGTTCGCTCTCAGTCGTATAAACTTATAAACTTATAAACGAACCTACAACCTACAACCTACAACTTACAACCTACAACCTACAACCTACAACCCCGCCCCTTTCACAAACACCGCCGGTCTGTCATCATTTCTTGTCACCAGTATCAGGCGAGTGGTCGGTCCTGTTTTGATTTCCGCGATATCCCTGATTTGCCCGAATACTTTGAAACCGCTTTTGGCAGCGGGGACGGTGCTGAAGCCGGCCTTGCCGTCGCCTTTTAGCAAAACGCCGAAGCCGGCGTCATAGCGGCCTGCCTCGGGTTTGGCGTTGTAAAAATTGCCGCCCATCAGTATATCCGGGATGCCGTCATTGTCCATATCATCGATCAAAAGGCCGTACATGGGGGCCATTTGGGCTTCAATGGGCAAAACGTTCATGCTAAAGGCGCCTTTACCGTCATTGATAAAAACGGTGCTTCTTAACTCATTGACTTCGGGTTTCAAGGCGCCTTTGAGTTGCTCCGGCGTAAAAATATCGGTAATGGTCTGATCCTTGTAACTTTCGAATTTGAGGTATTTCTTCTTCAATCCGGGCATCTGGCTGACCAGGTCGTGGCGCAATACCATGGGGTATGATTTGTCGCCGTTGTACATACAGATGATCTGTTCTGCAGTACCGTTTTGGTCGAAATCGTTGACGTACATGACCACCGGTTTTTGCTTTGAAGCGCGGAATCGCGAGTTGAGGCCGTGGTTACCGGCTACGATATCCAGATCGCCGTCGTTGTCCAGGTCGGCAGCTTTAATGCAATTCCACCAGCCGCTGGCGGCATCCAGCCCGGTATTGGATGCGGGCGAGTAGCGCCCTTTCTCGTTGACCAGGAGGCGCAGGGGCATCCACTCTCCCGAAAGCAGGATATCGGGGTCTTTATCGCCGTCGAAATCCGACCAAAGCGCATCGGTGATCATACCGGCTTCGCGCAGTGCGGGGGCGACATTGGCGGTGACGTCGATGAAGTTGCCTTTGCCGTCGTTTTGCATCAGGTACGCATTGGCGGGCACGCCGTACAGGAATGGGCGCAGGCGAACGCCCACGAGGAGGTCCAGGTCGCCGTCGTTGTCGTAGTCGGCAGCCTGTACACACGAAGAGGCCTCGAACCCTGTAGGCAGGTATTGCGGAGAACGCGTAAAATTGCCTCGACCGTCGTTGAAATACAAACGATCGAGCAAGCCCGAGGAGCCGGCAGAAAACTCGTTGCCGCCGCTGCACACGAAGAGGTCCAGGTCGCGGTCGCCGTCGGCGTCAAAAAACAGGGCGTCGGTGTCTTCCGAAAGTTTATCTTTTTCAAAAACGGCTTCATTAGTCGACTTGAATTTACCGCCGGGCAATTGCAGGTATAATTTGCCGGCCTGGTCTTTGGCGCCGCCGATGAAGAAATCGTCGAGCCCGTCGCCGTTGATGTCGCCGGTGGCAATTTTTGGGCCGTCAGTAGAGAGCATATGGTAAATAAGCCGGTCGCGGTCGAAGTCGACAAACAGGTTTTCCTGGTGGCGGAAGTCAATACCGGCGTTGTTTGCAAGAGGCGTTAGCAGCGACGTTGCGGCTTTTTCAATTGCTTTACCAGTTGCTTGCTTTGCATCGGCGTGTTTTAAGCGAAGGGTTTGATTGGTTTTCGGGCCGGCTATTACCGTTTTTTTGCCGTCGTACCACTCCACCACAAGCGAGTCAAGCTGGGCTACGTCGCCCAATCCGAAATTTGGACGCGGGTCTACCGACGATTGGAAGCCTCGCATGGGCATTTGTTCGAGATACCAGCTTTTATCCTGATAATACGCTGTCAGCTTAGAGCCCACCGCCCAACGATTGCCCTGTTCGCCTTCAAGTTCAACTTTGAGAAAGCGATTTTCAGGCATCAGAACATTGGTTTCGTTGCGGTAGACAAAAAGGGGCATATTGACATTGTTGACCACCAGGTCGAGGTCGCCGTCGTTGTCGAGGTCGCCGTAGGCGGAACCATTGGAAAAGCCGGGCTGGTCGAGCCCCCAGGCTTTTGATTTGTTGACAAATTGCAGCCCGCCCTGATTGTGGAAAGCGTAATTCGGAACCGGGTTGGAGGGAATGGCTGCGATGAGTTTTTTGTAATCGACTCCTTTTTTGGTGATAATCGTGCGCTTGGTTTCTTCGTCGGCAATAAACATGAGGTAGTCCTGGTTGGTCAAATCCTGGTAAATGCCGTTGGCCACAAAAATATCCTTGAGGCCGTCATTGTCCATATCGAAGATCAGGGCGCCCCAACTCCAGTCGGTAGCTTCTACGCCGGCCAGTCTGCCGATTTCGCTGAAGGTATTATCGCCGTTGTTGAGTTGTAGCATATTGCGGGTAAACTGGTGGTAATACCCGCTTTGCAACGACAATTGATAGCGGTTCCAACTGTCGAAAGTAGTGGCGGTTTTCAGCCTTTCGTTGGGTTCGGGCAACATTTCAGTGACGAAAATATCCGGCTGGCCGTCGTTGTTGATGTCGGCCATATCGGCGCCCATGGAGGCGGCGCTGATGGAGCCCATCTGTTGTTCGAGTTGCTCGGAGAAGGCGCCGTCGCCGTTGTTGATATACAGGTAATCGCGTTCGAAGAAGTCGTTGGAGACGTAGATATCGAGCCAGCCATCGCGATTGACATCCCCAACCGTAACGCCCAGGCCGAAGCCGATTATGCTGCCGTAGATGCCCGCCTGCTCACTTACATCGGTGAAGCGTCCGCTATCGTTGCGAAACAATTTATCGCCGCCCTCGGGGTCGCGTTTTTCCCGCTCGTTTTTGCGCAGGTCGAAGCTGCCAATGGCGCGATAGGAGTTATTGAGCAGGTACATATCGAGGTCGCCGTCTTTGTCGTAGTCGAAAAAAACAGCGTGGGTGGAAAACCCCTGGTCTGCCAATCCATACGCTTCAGCTTTTTCGGTAAAAGTAAGGTCGCCGTTATTGATGAATAATTCGTTTTTTTTGTTGTCGCCTTTTACATCGCCCGAATTGCACACATAAATATCGAGCAAGCCGTCGCCGTTTACGTCGGCCATGCTTACCCCGGTGCTCCAGCCTTGTTTGCCGGCTACGCCCGCTATTGCAGTAATATTTTCAAATTCAAAATTGCCTTTATTCAGAAAAAGCTGGTTGTCCCCCATGTTAGAAGTGAGGTACACATCGAGCAGACCGTCGTTGTTGATATCGCCCATGGCCACGCCGCCGCCGTTGTAAAAATTTCGGTAGGTGTAAATGTTGAAATCTTTGTCGAATTCCAACTTGTTTTCAAAGCGAATACCGGTCCGCCCTGGCGATAATTGAGTAAATACCGACTCGGGCGAGGCGTCGCCGGGCCTGCAGCCGCCAACCAGGGCCATGAGCACCCATGCTATGCCGGTATATTTAAGTAAAGATCGAAGTTTCATGCCGCTTGTGTTGGTCTAGTCCAATACGTTGTTATTTTTCTCTTTGCCATCGTCGATACTCATGTCAATCATGAGCCCCCTCACGATCATATCGTCTTTTATCCAAAGCGATATACGACGATTGCCATCCATATGCACAAATACAGAGGGGCCTTTTTTGCTTTTGATTTCCATGAATTTCCCGCCGTACCACCGTTCGAATATGCGAATGACATCGTGTATGAGCTGATCAGAGTATAGTTGTTTGTTCCAGATCGCCCAGGCATCATAAGTGAAGGTTAGCCGCATTTTATGTATTTTCCCTTCGTGAAAAACGGGGTAGAAAAACATTTTTCCAGGCGATTTGAGCTCTCCCAATTTATATTCTACTGAAGCGTTTTGAGGACCTTCCTTCACCAGTCGCTGCCGGTTGAGCTTCCAACAGTGGTCATAGAACTCCTGGGCAGGCATGCCGAGGTAGATACCCAAAAACAAGCTGTCGTTGCGCTCCCCACTGGCCAGTTCTTTGGCCATTTGGCGTTTGTACGCGCTCATGGGGTCGCACGACCAGCAAATGACTATTGTAACCAAGAGTAACAGGGTTATTCTCATTGTGTGAGTTATTTAGTCTGTTGTAGGTTGTAGGTTGTAGGTTGTAGGTTGTAGGTTGTAGGTTGTAGGTT
>DAINSQ010000190.1:0-1159 GCA_036741235.1 Saprospiraceae bacterium
AACCTACAACTTACAACCTACAACCTACAACCTACAACCTACAACCTACAACGGATAACAGAAACCAACCTACAACTTACAACCTACAACTTACAACCTACAACCTACAACCTAGATTAGCACAATGGAACTTTTTCAACCAAAAAGCCATTTACACCAGCATAATTGAATGCTAAAACCATGAAAACACTTCACTTCCATCACATTTCCAGCCGCCTGCCCGGAGTAGAACGAGGCGGTATTGGCTGTCGACCTTCATGCTGAACCGCTCCGGTTCCCTTTTTTTTATTAAAAACATTACATAACCATCCTGAAGTCAATAATGACAAGGGCTAACCCTTGATGTGATGGAACAGTTTATGCAATTTGTCGTTGTGATAAAACTGTTTGTGCTGATCCTCAAACTGATCAAGTTATCGGAAGCATCCGACAATCAGAGAAAGGCGGCAACAGCAGGGCGCGGCAATTCCCAGGCAGTCCCCTGGACGCCTCAGCAATTGCCATTTGCCTGGAAGTCGCCTGCCGGGCTGTTCAACTACTTCTTTCCGAAGTATCAGTGGGCCGTTGATTATAACGAGCTGTTTTTCAAGGCCTATGTAAGGCCGATGGCGGGCAGAGAGGAATTGGTCCGGGAATTATACCTGGATGCCCAACGCTTCAAAACTGGTCAAAAGGTTTATCCATTCCTGCAGGCCATCCACTTCTGGCATGACAAAAAGGCAAGCAATTCGATACTGGACTGGCGCCCGCGGAAGCAGGATTTTTCGAGCCTAAACGCCTATAACCAGGCGTTGGCTGCCTTCTTGTTTGAACAGCAACCCGTGCCGGCTTATTTTGCCAACATCTGGACAGACCACCATAATGCCGGATGGCAGGAATTCAACAGGTTGCTGAGCGAAAAAACCTGGAACGAGAAATCGCTTAACACGCCTGCCTTCCAGTTGTATTTTTACCTGACGCAAGGTGGGTCGCCTGCCAAAGCGCCGTTTACCGGCTGGGAAATGGGGCGGGCTGCGGCCAGGCACTTCCTGGAAACGCCGCAGGGGTATTCGCCCCGGCAAGCTTACTGGCGGGCCCTGTTGTTGGCGGAAGGCGGCGAGCGGGTGGTTGAGGCCTGGACCAAGCAGGGTTTCGCAGCGCCAGGTCACTTCGGCCATAC
>DAINSQ010000190.1:1169-9102 GCA_036741235.1 Saprospiraceae bacterium
CTTTCTGGCGGGATTTCTACCGGCTGATCATCCGGGAAAAAACTACGCCAGGCAACTACGCCGTGCAGTCGCTCATCGATAAGATAGCGTATCTGTACCTGGGAGCGACCCACTACGACTATCAGTTGGAGGAAAGCTATTTCCAGGCAGAAAAGCTGACATTCAAAAGGCACGGCTGGAAAAGCCTGGTCAGGTTTGTCAACGGGCAATTCCGGTTCAAATTACCCGAGGGTATGCAGCGCCAATTCACCCAGACTACAGCCGAAGGAGAGCAATATACTTTTGTTTTCCTGGATACGCCTGCTGCGCTGGAAGAAGAAGGGCGATTGATGAACCACTGCTTGGGCTCGGGTGAATATATCGACATGGCGTTAAACGGCGAAGGCTCAGTTTGGTCGCTGCGCAAAAAGCTGCCGACCGGCCAGGAAACCCGCGTAGCCACGCTGACGATATATCAAAACGATATCGAAGAGCTGCAAGGCTTCAACAATTCGGAAGTTGACGGAGCAATATGGCTCATGACGCAACAATGGCTGAGATCCCCTGCATTGGTTACAGCCTGAAAGCGAGACAAGGCGCGGGGCGTGTCCCTGTGCCTTGTCACACTCATGCGAAGCTACCCGTTGCACTGTATGTACCCTTGGAAGTACGCATAAAACGGCGCCCATTCAAGATCCCCGATTTGTTATTTTCAGCATAAATGCCAATAGGCTCAGCAGGAGATGATAATCGCTTGATCATTTGAGTTTCATTAATTCCTGAACCAAACGGTATACCAGCGTGCAGGGATTTTGTTCGGCGTAGTTTCCTCCTTTGTGGTCGGCTTCTAATGCGCTAGCCCACTTGATGGCCTGTTCCAAATTTCCATGTACTTTCAGCAAGGCATATATACCCGGATCATTTTTTTGATACGTAAATCCTTTTCCAGTTCTCTTTGTTAAAGCTTGTTCCAGCCTGGATTGGTAGTCACGGCGAGTTCCGGCGTCCTGATAATATTCGAAATGCAATAAGTACCATAACTCGAAGGCTTCGTTTGACCAGGCACAACAAATAGGAGGCTGTATATCCCTTGCCTTGTTGATGGCATTATTGAAATTTTCAGCCGAAAAACTATCCCGGTCAAATACCGCCCAGACCTGGTCGTATTGCCTTCCAGACGCCAGTTCCCTCCGGGCCCTTATTTTTTGTATCTCCTCAATGAGGCTGAGGGTATTTTTGCCCTCCCCTTGAATATCTACCACGGCATTTTCTAACGCGCCTTTCGGCAAATCTGCTTTCAACGCTTCAAAATACAAGGGCTCCGTTTTTTCCCCTTCGCAGACGATAAGAAAATACTGACGCTGGTTGCGAACGCCCTTCCTTACGACGACTTTCTTTTCGCTCTAACCGCTTTTTTAAGTGGTTAGGGACTTTTTGTTTTCTAGCCATGGGGTAGCAATTTTTGAAAAGTCGCCTAAATACGGAATAGCGCCGTAGCGGCCCTGGATGTAATCTTTTTCAAAGGAACGATCTTTGCGCACTGTACCTCCATCTTCTTTATATTCTACGAGCGAATACAAAGCGGTCGCGCCTTCCTTGTTTTTTTCCACAAAATAAATTTGATCGCGCCGAAAGTTGCCGTAGCTAAGCAGGTTGGTATCGTGGGTAGCAAAAACCAATTGGGCGTTGTTAGGATTGGTCTCTACGGAGTTGAATAACCCCACCAGCGCTTTGGTAAGCAAGGGGTGCAACTTGGCATCCAATTCGTCTACTACCAGTACCATCCCTCTCATTAGGGTATCAAAAATAGGACCCAACAAGTCAAAGATTTTGTTAGTACCGGCCGATTCCTGCTCGTCAAGGTCAAAAGCCGTCCTGCCTACAAACGTTCCAGAGACGTCGTATACTTCATGCATAGTTTTGAACCTATATAGCTTGAGGCCTTTAAGTTCAGATGTCAAGCGCAGCCGAACTGCCAGGGGCATGTTTTCGGGTAGTTTCTCCGGGCTGAATTCTTCTTCCTGGACTTGTACCTCTTCAAATCCAAGATCAAGCTTTTGTAAAAATTGAATCATGGCCGGCCTGCAACCCGAATCGTTCAACAGGCGAAAGGTTACTGCCCGGTAGTTTTCATGGTCGATGCCGGAAAGGGTGTTGCAATAGCTAAACCACTTCATGATTTTTTGGGAGATTGCGCCGTTGAATTGGTCGCATACCGCCAAAAACAAGGCATTCGCCCGGGTTTTGGACTCCAATCCCCTACCCTCCGGAAATTTCCCGGCTGATACTTCAATGGCTTCTCCATCGCGAATAAAGAGCGGTTTTTCTGCATTAACCTTTACCTGGTATAGCCATTCTGCATGTACCCTCGTAGCACTGACCTCAAAACCATAGCGATAGCGCATGCCGTCTACAAAAAAAAGGATTTCAAAAAAGCTAGGCGCCGTTGCGGTGTGTGTGTTTAAAAGGAATGGTTGTACCCTAAAAGTATCGGTTGATGACGTTTTTGCCGAGTCGCGCACCAACCGGCGCATTTCCATAAGCGCTCGCATCAGGTTGGATTTGCCGCTCGCATTGGCGCCGTATACTACCGTACTTTTCAACAAGGTATGTTTGCCTACCGAAAAAGTATTCTCCGGATATTCCGAAACGGATGAGGCTTCCAGGCTTAAGGTAACCGGCTCTTTGAAGGAGAGGAAGTTACCTACGGTGAATTCCAGGAGCATTTTTTTGCTTTTTTTGAGATATTTTCTCAAATTTACAACAAATAAAGCTAAAATTCTAATTTTTTACTATATTTAATAAGTAATGATAATCTCCCCCCTTTGGGGTTCGGATGGTTATTGTTTTTTATTATTCTTGTCCGCCCCCCCCCTGCAATCCCCGGTACGGCCTTATTGGCCTATCCAGTATTTGCGCAGGGTCAACTGTGCCGGTGTTGGATGCGGGGTTAAACTAATCTTTCCGGTTGCTTCCGTGTAGTCGAAGCCGGCTTTTGCGAGGTATTCCTTCAAGGGGGCGGCCTCGCCGCCTTCGAGGTAGGCAGCGATAAACAACTTGATACCCGGATCTTTGGAGAACGCTGCAATGTCGTCGAACAACCTATTGCTTCTTCACCTTCTTCACCAGTTCCTTCCCGTTTGCGCTAATCCCCAGCAAGTACATTCCTGCCGGCAATTGCGACAAATCGAGGTCTTTGCGCCAGCCGCGGGCGACGTTCTCCTCCCACTGCAACAGCATTTGTCCGCGGGTGTCGAGCAGGCGGAACCGGTAGTCGGCAGCCTGGGCGGCATCCATTTCTATGCGCAAGGTATTGACGAACGGATTGGGCGACAGCACCAGCCGGCTGAGGCCCAGTTCGGCCTCGGAAATACCGCTGACGACCACGCTGACTGTGCCGGAGCTAAAGGTGCAGCCGCTGGCGTCGGTGACTTCCACGCTGTAGTCGCCCGATACGGTAGCCGTATAATTTTCCGATTGGGTGGTATCCACCGGCGCACCGTTGAGCAGCCATACGTAGCTGGCAAAACCTGCGCTGGAGGTCAGTTCGGCGCCGTCGGCGCTGAGTTCGATAAATGGCGGATCGGGCTCTACGATGTTGAACTCCAGCGTGCGTGAGCAGCCGATGTTGTTGGTGGCGGTCACGGTGTAAGCGCCCGCGGCAAGACCGGAGATGTCGTTGCCGGTATCGCCCGTGTTCCAGGCCACCGTATAACTCATGGTATTATTCGTCACCTCGAGAGTAATCGTGCCGTCGCCGGCGCCGGGGCAGGTTACGTTGGTAGCCGTACCCGTCACCTGGAAGGGCTGGCATTGTTCAACCACCCGGTAAATATTGCCGTTGCTGAGGCCTGCCAGGAACAACTCGCCGAATTGGTTTTCGCCGAAGGTGCTGTACTGGTTGGAGAGCCCCTGCATCATCAACTCGTTGGTCCAGCCGCCGCCCTGGGTGTCGGGGCGCAGGCTCCAGATGCGACCGCTGCAATAGTCGGTGTAGATATAATAGCCATCCAGATCGGGAAAATCGCTGCCCCGGTACACAAAACCGCCGGTCACCGAACAGCCTACATTTGAGGTATTTGCATAAACGTGAATAGGCGGCACATACTGGTTTTGGGGGCCGCAACCACTGGTATTGTAGTTGGCCAGTCCTTCGTAACAGCGCCAGCCGTAGTTTTCGCCGCCGGTGCTGGAAGCGGGCTGGAAGTCGATTTCCTCCCAGGCGTCCTGGCCCACATCGGCGATCCACATATCGCCGGTGAGGCGGTCGAAGCTGAAGCGCCAGGGGTTGCGCAGGCCGAAGGCCCAGATTTCGGGCAGCGTATCGGTGCTATTGACATAAGGATTCGTTGGAGGTATGGCGTAAGGATTCCCGTTATCTACATCGATACGAATCATTTTGCCGAGCAGTCGCTGTCTGTTTTGGCTGAGGTTATTGGGATCGCCGCCGGAGCCGCCGTCGCCCAACCCGAAATACAAGTAGCCATCGGGACCGAAGTTGAGGTCGCCGGCATTGTGATTGCTAAATGGCTGGTCTTCTACAATCAGGATTGATTCACTATCCGGATCGGCGATATTGGGATCGGAGGCCGAAACGCTGAAACGCGAGATATGCGTATCCCCGCTATTATTGGTATAATTTACATAAAAATAGCCGTTTTCAGCGTAGTTGGGGTGAAAAACGAGCCCGAGCAGGCCCCGTTCATTAGCAGTAGAATTCACCCGGGGGTCGATATTGAGAAAAGGCGTAGGCAGTACTTGTCCGCCGCCGTCAATAATACGGATAATCCCGTTTTGCTGAACGATAAAAAGCCGTTCATCGCCGGCGCTGACAATGTCAACCGGGCGATTAAAGCCGGAAGCGTAGAGTTCCAGTCCCAATTTAGGCTGGGCATAAGTAGCCAGGGCCAGTAGCAGGGCAATAGCGCTGAGTATCGTTTTTTTCATAAATTTTTTTTTATAAAATAAAGCGTCGATAAAGTAAACCGCAAAATACATCGGCGGGTTGTTAAAAAGGCATCAAAATAAAGTAATGTACGGGCACTGTCAAAATATGTGCCTTGCCGTCTTCGTTTTGATGCAGTTGAAAATTCGCAACCTGAATGAAAAAGCTAATCCTCATCACATGTATCGGTCTGCTGGCTGCGGGCGCCTTGTACGGACAAAAGGGCGCCAGGTTCACGCCTGAGCAACTCACCCGGCTGGACACCTACGAAGACACCATTGCCCTGCTGGCCTATGCCGTAGTCAACGATTCGCTGCCCGAATACCGCTTCGGCGCCTGCCAGAAGTTGATTACCTCCCTCAAAGAAGCCTTAAAAACGCCCAATTCATTTTATTATCCATTCAAGCGGGCGAAATCCATCTCCATACAATACCCCAGCGACAGCTCTTTCCGGGTATTTACCTGGCAGCTATATGTTGACGTCAACGAATACCGCTATTACGGCGCCATACAGAAACGCGGCAGCGAGCTCGAGTTATTTCCGTTGATCGACCGCTCGCACCAGATTGAAGAGGGCAACCTGGAGCAGATGGTATTGCCGCCGGAACAATGGTACGGCTCGGTATACTACAACATCAGGGAATGCAAAGGTCCCAACGGCAAATACTATCTCTTGTTCGGCTATGACGGCTACCGCTTTTTCCACAAGCGAAAACTGATAGACGTGCTTAGTTTTGATGAAAAGGGACAGCCCGTCTTCGGCGCGCCGGTTTTTGTGCACAAACCCGAAGGCAAACCCCAGAGCGCAAAAAACAGAGTACTCCTGCAGTACACTGCCGAGGCTTCCGTCAAGCTCAACTACGACGAATCGTACGAACTCATCATCTTCGACCACCTCATCACCATGATGGGGCAATACGGCGAGGGCCCCGTCAACCTGCCCGACGGCAGTTACGACGGCTACAAATTCCAGAAGGGCCTGTGGGTTTTTATCGACAAAGTATTCAACGACTCGCAGGATCAGGCGCCTGTTCCGCAGCCGCTATTTGACGAAAAGACAAAAAAGAAAGACATCTTCGGCAATGACAAAAACTAGTCCCGAGCCGCAGTCGCACCAACTCACAGTAGCGCGAACAGCTCGGTATTACACGCTGGGAACGCCCGGCCCGCATATCAAAACCCTTTGGATCGCCTGCCACGGCTACGGCCAGTTGGCCGGCCAGTTTATCCGCAAGTTCGAAGCCGTTTTCGACGACCACACGCTGGTAGTGGCGCCCGAGGGGCTCTCCAGGTTTTATTGGCAGGGCGTAAGCGGCAACGTGGTCGCTTCGTGGATGACCAAAGAAGACCGGCTGTCGGAAATCGACGATTACGTGGCCTATTTAACGGCTGTTTACAACCATTTCACTGCGCTAACAAGCCCCGAAACCCGTATCGTGCTGGCCGGTTTTTCGCAGGGCTGCGCCACCCAGTTGCGCTGGATATCACGGCAACTCCCGCATTTCGACACCTTGCTGTTGTGGGCGGGCGGACTGCCGGAGGACATCGACTACCGACCCCTGCTGCCTTATTTTGAATCCAAATCGCTACACTTTATCTACGGCCTTCAGGATGAATACCTCACGGCTGAACGTATTGCCGCGCAACGCCGGTGGCTGACCGACACCGGTTTGCCGCTGCAGGTGCATACCTTTGAGGGCAAACACGAAGTAGACCGCGAAGTGCTCCGAAAATGGGCAAAGAAATGGGTCGGTTAATCCAAATCATCTTGCACGCTATACGATAATTAGCGACCTTTGCGCCGCACAACAACAATACCATGAGAATAACTTTTTCCATTATCGCCGCGCTCCTGTTTTTTGCCCCGTTGCATGCCCAGCAGCAATACAAAATCAGCGCCATCGGCTTCTACAACTTCGAAAATCTGTTTGACACCATCGATACGCCTGGCGTATCGGATACCGAATTTACACCCGCCGGCGCCAAACGCTGGAATACCCCGCTTTACATTGAAAAAATGGACCACCTGGCAACCGTCGTTTCAGAGATGGGCAACAACCTCACGCCCGACGGCCTGGCCATATTGGGTACTGCCGAAATTGAAAACCGCAAAGTACTCGAAGATTTTACCGCCCACCCCAAAGTCGCCGCCCGCAACTACCAAATCGTACACTACGACTCCCCTGACGAACGCGGCATCGATGTGGCGCTGTTGTATCAGCCCAAATACTTTAAAGTCACAGGCAGCCGACCTATACCCATGATAACCTACGACGATAACGGAGAGCGCAACTTCACGCGCGACATCCTCTTCGTCTCGGGTGAATTTGACGGCGAACCGCTGCATATCCTTGTTAATCACTGGCCTTCGCGCCGCGGCGGAGAGGCCGCCACCGCCCCCCTGCGCAACGCCGCCGCGCTGCAATGCAAACAAGTGGCCGACTCGCTGATGGCCCTCAACCCCGACGCCAAGGTGATCATCATGGGCGACCTCAACGACGACCCTGTCAGCCCCAGCCTCCGCAAAGTACTCAACGCCAAAGCCGATAAAGCCGACGTAAAAAAAGGCGGCATGTTTAACCCCATGTACGACTTTTATAAAAAAGGCCTCGGCACCCTGGCCTATAACGACGCTTGGAACCTCTTCGACCAAATCGTGCTGTCGTACGGACTGGTCCGCGAAAATGTGCCCGGCTATTATTTTTACCAGGCCCATGTGTTCAACCCACCCTATTTATACCAAACTTCCGGCCAGTTTAAGGGCTATCCCCATCGTACTTTCGCCGGAGATACGTATATTGGCGGTTATAGCGACCACTTCCCCGTTTTTGTGTACCTGATAAAACCGAAGTAGATGTGCTGATGTGCTGATTTGCTAATTCGACCGAAGGCTAACGAAGTGAGTCCCGATTGAAAATCGGGGGAGTCCCGTACCGACTGCAAGGAGGTCGGGATGCTGATTTGCTGATGCGACCGAAGGCTAACGAAGTGAGTCCCGATTGAAAATCG
>DAINSQ010000191.1:0-9052 GCA_036741235.1 Saprospiraceae bacterium
ACCCCTAAAGGGGAACCCCACCCACAACCTGGTTTTTCCCCATTGCGGGAAGACTATCCTTCAGGGGCCGGGGGTGTGAGTAAGGGGATCCTGTCTTCCTGTAATGCACTAAATTCCGGATACAACTACCCGTTAATATCAGCCTTGAGTTTAACTTCATTGCTTCCGCGTTAATTGATACCTGCTGAATAGTTACTTTTGTGCTTTGTTGTGCCAAAACTTCAAAATTAATCTTGAAATCATCTTTTCGAACGCAATGTCTGTCGCCGCTACCATGATGATCCTGCTCAACCTGAGCATGACCCTGACTGCTCAAACCACCGCCACCTGGAAAGGAGGAAAACCGGGCAGAGGAACTTCGCTGCCAACTGGAGAGAGTCTAGAGGACCAGACGATCCTAGCCAGGCGTTTATCCCTGCCAATGTGGTAGTGGCAAAATCGATCTTGATCCCGCCGCTCCTTTTTTTTATTTAAAAAAAATAGTTCATAATTTTATCTTTATAAACTATTTGTATATTTTTGTCGTGAAAACATTAGCCCTATGCCCAAAAGAAAACAACATGACTCGCCTAAGAAGGAGAGTTTTCACGACTCGATATTCAAGATTTTTTTCAGCGATGAAAAAATAGCGCGTACTTTCCTGACACGCTACACCCCGGATAGTATCCTTGAAAAGATCGATTTTTCAAAATTCCGAAAAAGCGATGCGGCTTTTGTGAGTGGACGGTTTGGCGTTTCGTATAGCGATATAGTGTACGAAGCGCATTTGTCAAGTGGTGCTTATGCCCGGGTACTTTTCCTTTATGAGCACAAAAGTTATGTTCCCCGTATCCCGATACACCTACAACTACTTGATTATCTCCTTCAAATATGGGAAGACGATATCAAAAACCGGCGCCCACTCTCATTTGTTATACCCGTAGTGGTATACCACGGCCGGCGAAGGTGGAAGCAAAGGCCACTGAGCGAGTATTTTAAAGGGCTCCCTGCGGGCTGGCAGGCTTTTATCCCGGACTTCCACTACCTGATCACGGATCTGAACCGCATCCCTGAACAGGTAATTCAGGATCAAATACCTGACAGTTATCTCCACAACTTGTTTTTAGCATTAAAAATGGCCCATGATAAACAACAGATTAAAAAAAATTGGGCAAAAATCCTTATTTTTGGAGAGCCCTATATTCAACAAGAGCGCGAACGAATTTTAGTACAATCATTAACCGTATACTTAATCAATATCAGTCGTATGCCAAAGTCCGAAATCAATGAATTAAGCAAAAATTTACCAGAACCCGAAAACAGCTGGGTACATGCGATACCGGAAATTTTCGGCGAAATCTGGAAAGCTGAAGGGCTAAGGAAAGGTAGAAGGCAAGGTCTTAAACTTGGACGAGAAGAAGGACGCGAACAAGGACGCGCGGAAGGACGCGCGGAAGGACGCGCGGAAGGACGCGCGGAAGCGACCGAAGAGAAAACCAAAGACTTTGCCATCAGGACCATCCAAAAGTTTCCGGAATGGAGTGATGAAGATGTGGCCGATTTCGTGGGGGTAACTGCCGAATATGTAAAGCAATTGCGCCAAGCCACAGATTAGAGCTTAATTTTCATTGCTAATCAATATCGCATCCACATAAAATTTCGCCGCCCAGTTGAGGAAGCGCCAAGGTTGATAGGCGCCCCAAAAGGGTTGTGTTCCTGCTATGCCGCCCCGAAACCCGGGTAAAGGCAGGCATGACGGGGCGTCTTTTATAACCTTAAACAAACTACCGGCCAGTTGCCGATATCGCATGTTTCCAGTTATTTGTGATATGCGCATGTAAGCTATACAGAGCTGGGCGTGCCCGGTTATACACATAAAAGAATAATTGCCCTTTCCCGTTGCGTCGTAACTTCCCGCAATTTTTCCTGTACGGTCATAATCATTGGCCAACCAATCGGCAATCGCACAAGCCGTTAGCAGCATTGAATGGTCGTTTAATAGTTCCGCTACCTCCAGCCATCCCCGCAAGGTATAGGCAATAGTGTGTGTGAAAGCCGCCCCTCCAGGGTAAAAAGCCGAATTTTTCAAAAACACGCCAGACGCCGATAAATCAAGCAGATGTTGTATGGCAGGCTGTATATCTGCAATAATCGCGGGTCGATTGAGGGTTCGAGCGGCTTGGACAACGGCCCAGATTACGCAGGAGTAATATGCTGGTACGTACCCCTTTTGGTAGGCATAATCCGACCAATAGCCCTTTTTATCGCGATGATCCAGCAACCAGCGCGTCGCACGTTCGGCAGCTTCCAGATATACCTCTCTGCCTGTCTCGCGCCAGGTTCGCTCTATACCAAAAAGCGCCATTCCCGTATCGAAAACCAACGGAGCCCCCTGCTCTCCTACCCCACCCGGGAAAGCCCCGGAAGGCAACTGCAAGCTCAACAACCAGTCGGCGCACTGTAGCGCCAGATCGCGCCATTGCTCCTCCTGATATTGGTACGCGCTATCAAACAGCGTTTCAATCAGATAACCCGTCGTTTCAGGATAGGCAGGCGCCCAACCGCGAAAGGGCGAATAATAAGCCGACGAGCCGCGCCCTCCGGTGGCTTCAATACTGTGGCGCAGCCAGTGCAGGGTGAGATGAGCAGATGTCATGAAGGTAACAAGGTGACAGGGTTAATCATAGCCTTTATTTAATAATAAACTAATCATCCTCAGGAACTTGTTGCCCGTTTTATATACCCGGAAGTGCGGCGTTTGTCGGGCGCCAAGCGAACGGGAAAAGTGCTCAGGGCCGGGGAGTATGCTGCCGCACAAGTCGATGGCTTGCACGAAAGCCGCCATTTGCCGTATAGCTTCCCAGTATAATAAGTGCAGGGCCGCGTGCTGTCGAAACGCGGCATCAATGGCAGCCATCATAAAATAAGCCGTGTGGCGATCCCAAACCACATACAACCCGGCAATTGTTTTGCCCGTTTCGCGATCAAAAGCCAGGAAGATTTGCCTTTGACCATGAAGGGCCAGCGCTTGATCCAGGCGTTCCAGAATTTGCTTCGACGGGGCATGTTTGTGTTGCTGTTGTAAACGGTAAAAATCGGAGAGGTTGTCGCCGATAGCTACTGTTGCCTTGTCTTCTGCTTTTTTAATATCGGTACGCACTGTATTTTTAAAGCCGTCGTAGATGGCATCAAGATCGCTGAGGTCGTCAAATCGGTAGGTGTAATAGGTGGTTTGCCGGTAACCCTTCCAGTAAAATGGCAGCCAGTTGGCAAAGCCTGGATAGTATTGCTGGTTAAAAAAATGAACTCGGGGTAATCCCTCCACCAGGTCGGCGATCACCTTTTTTTCATAGGCGTATTTGCGTTCGCTTTTTTCAATACGGTCATCAGCCGGAAGTATCCAGGGGCCGATATAGTCGGTAAGCGGGGGCATTTTGATAAATTGCAAACCCAAAACGCGGGTAATGTTGTAAGGTAAAGCGCCGCAAATCTCCCCGCCGGCGTCAAAGGCCAGTGAGACGTTCCACCTGTCGGGCCCGCAGACGGCGTCAAGCCACCAGGGTTGCATTTGCAGCGGCAGCTGTTGGAATTCGCAGAATTGGATATATTTACGCTTGTTATCCATACTATGACTAAACAAGGGCTTTGGCTTCACGGGTTTCGCTGGTCGGCGTTTGCCACCGGATTCACGGCAATCTCTCAACTGGCATTGGCGGCTATACTGGCCCGTATATTGCATCCTGCCGACTTTGCCGTCGTTGCGCTCGCGGGCGTCGTTATCAATATCCTGCTACAACTTCAGCTTGCAGGTATCAACGCAGCGCTGATCCAGCGCGAAGAAAATACCGCTGTCGAATTGTCATCGCTTTTTTGGCTGAATGTGTTGCTGGGGACAGCTTTATTTATGTTGGCCGGACTTACAGGCGCCTGGATGGAGCATTTCTATCGCCAACCGGAATTGCCGCTTGTCACATGGCTCTATGCCCTGGCGCTATTCATCCAGGGCATTAGTGTGCAATTTAAATCTCTTTTGCAAAAACATCTGCATTTTGACACCCTGAGCAAGGGAGAAATACTTGGGGCAATTTTCGGATTTTGTATGGCGCTTGCCACGGCCAGGTACCAGTCCGGCCCCTGGGCATTGGTTGCGGCTTACCTGGGGCGTTATCTGATGGAAGGCGCCTGGGTCATCCTCCGCGGCTGGGCCTTGTTTCAACCTTCATGGCGTTTCGAATGGCAGTCGCTAAGGCCTTACTTCGTCTTTGGCAGCCGCCATTGGGCAGAGCGGTTGGCTACACACGCCCTGGCCCAACTCGATATCTTATTGGTTGGTCATTACCTCGGCATAGATGCTCTGGGGCGTTACGATGTGATCAAAAAACTATTGCTGCGACCGGCAGGGTTGCTGGCCACAGCCATTGAAAAGGTGGCATTCCCTGTGTTTTCAAGCCGGCAGAGACAACCCGGCATGCTGAGAAATAGCTATCTAGGCATGCTAAAGTTAAGCTTTCTGGCACTTTTTCCCGTTTATGCGCTGCTTTTTGCCATGGCGCCCTTTGCGCTGCAACTATACGCAGGGCCCGGCTGGAATGATGCCATTCCGTTATTTCGTATATTGTGCTGCTGGGGTGTCTGCCTGTTATTATTGCACCCGGTGGATAACCTGCTATTGGCCACAAATCGTATCCATTGGTGGTTTTGGGTTGCAGTAGTTCAGGCGCCCCTGTGGTGGCTCGCGCTGGCCTGGGGTAGCCAATACGGTATCCATACGGCCATCGGCGCGCTGGTGGTCGTGCAAGTAATAGTAGTTATTTTTACTTATTGGAAAATTGTATCGCCACTACTGCGGATTAATTCAAGCACAAATTGATTGTTAATGTCAATAATCCAATTGCGTCAAAATACCTGGCTGTGGTTGCTGCCATTCCTGCTTTTGTATGCGGGCATAGTATGGTTAACCTCTTCTCCGGATCTGATGGGCGACGAAGGCCGCTACCTGGCATTCGCCGGCAATTTGCTGCGGGGGTATTATTCGCCTCAAAATGAGTTTAGTCTGTGGAACGGCCCCGGCTATCCGCTGGCGCTGGCGCCCCTGTTGGCCGTAGGAGCGCCACGTTTTTTCCTGTTATTGGCCAATGCTTTATTCCATTATTTATCGGTTGTTTTTTTATTAAAAACACTCCGCTTGCTGGTATCCCAAAAGACGGCGATAGTCCTCACCATCGGCTGGGGTTTGTACTACACGGCATACGAAACGCTGCCATATGTTCTCTCAGATACCTTTGCCACCTTTTTAACGAGCCTGGCAGCCTATTTTACCATTAAAAGCCTCAACACCGGCAATACTCTTTGGAAAGCAGGATTATGCTGGGGTTGGCTGCTACTTACCAAGGTGATTTTTGCTTATGTGATTCCCGTTGTTATAGTATTGTTATTTATAAAAATCATCCTCAACCGCTTCGACGCTACGGCACTTAAAACGCTCGCTATTTTTGGTATTGCTTACCTGGTTTGCCTCCCTTACTTGTGGTACACGCATAACCTGACCGGCCGCTGGTATTATTGGAGCGACTCCGGCGGTATGAGCCTGTATTGGATGAGTACGCCCTATCCGGAAGAATACGGCGACTGGAATAATGAGCGTTTTGTGGGTTATTTCAAGGATATGCAACTTGGCGATGCCGCCACAGCAGCCCTTAAAGCCAGGCACCAGGCCAATTTTGACTATATCTACCAGTTTGAAGGACCAGCCCGCGACGATGCGTTCAAGCAAAAAGCTATCGCCCATATCAAGGCCCATCCCGGTAAATACGCCCTCAATTGTCTGGCCAATACTTGCCGCCTGTTTTTTGGCTTCCCAATTTCTTATGTCGGCTTGAAATTTCATTATTTAATCCGCATTATCCCCGGCGCTATTTTGCTCACTATCATGCTATTGAGTTTGGCGCTTACCCCAAAATACTGGAGAAAGATGCCGCCTTCGATACAATTGTGTTTTGTAGCAGGCATGGTATATTTGGGAGAAAGCATGTTACTGAGCGCCTATCCGCGTATGTTATCGGTCATATTGCCCCTCCTGCTTTGCTGGATCGGATATGTACTGGATAAAGGGGTGCTTATTCGATTAACCCAATAACCATCACCATGTTCCACCTCATCTTCTCTGCGGTATTATCCTGGGTGCTGACCTACGCAGCAGGGTGGGTGTTGTGGCTGCCGTTTAGCGGGCAGCGGAAACTGGAAGCGGGCGCTGTATTTTTTTTCAAAATGGGGCTGGGGTTTATCGGACTGACCGTGGCGACAGCCGTGTATTACACTGGGGGGCTTACCATTTTGATCGGGGCCATACCGCTTTACCTGGCAGCATGGCGGTTTTCAAGGCAGAAAGCAAGGGCTGTTTACCGAATCGAGGCGCCGTTTATGGTTGCAGGATTGGCCGTTTTATTAATAACAATTTGCTTTCAATTAATCAGAAACCAATATTTCGATCCTGAATTGGTCTGGCTTTCGTATTGCGACTACGGCGTATACGCAACCATGATCGAATACTTGCCCAAAACAGGCATAGAAGTATCATGGCCCTGGTACGAATTATTCGACGCATCGGCAGCGGGTCTTGTCCAGCCTTATCACTACGCCGACTCGTGGTATGCTGCCTGGGTATATCAATTGCCTGGCCGTGAAAATGCATTGGCCGTATATATCTATTGCTTTATTCCGCTTCTCGTATCTATTGGCTTTTCAGGTATGCTGGCTTTGAGCAGGCTTGCCATGAAGCGAAGCGGGACTTTAGGCCTACCGGAATTGCTCATCGCATTCCCGGGTGTTTTTCTCCACGGCTGCATCGCCCCGGCGTTCAAATTTTTTCACGCCCATAGCCTGAACATCCTCACTTCTCCCAAAATAGCCCTGTTGAGTATACCGCTTGCCATGATCTGGATATTGTGGTTGCAGGGCCAACGACGGCAAGCCGTTGTGGTTGCCGCATTTATTCCGCTGGCCAATATATTGTACGCACCTATCGTACTATCTGCCTTCGTAATAATAGTATGGCCGGCATCAGCCGGTAGCGGGCGGCGGCCGCTGGGCGATTGGGTTATTTTGGTATTGACGGCTATTTTTATTATTATTTTTTATTGTATTTTCGGCAACTTTGACACCTCTTCTGAGCCGGTTGCCATGCGCGGCGGGCACTCCTACTGGTATTGGTTTTTCAGGCGGATGACGGCCACGCCGGTACGGCATTTGCTCAGCTATTTTCCGTTGTACCTGGTTTTTGGCGTTTTATTTTTAAACAGAAAACAATTACACCGGGGCGAATGGGAAATAGGTATTTCGACCCTGTTGTTGCTCTTTTTCGGTACCCTGGCTGCTGCAGTGATGAACGCCTACAGCGAAGGCTTCCAATTTCATATTTTAACCTACAACCCCGTCTCGCAACTGGCCCTTGTATTTGGCGTAAGCCTGCTTTGGCGTTATAAATGGCAGGGTTGGCGGCCGGCTATAGCGGCGGCAGGTTTGCAGGCTGCCATTACTTTTTTGTGGCTATTCACCTCACTGCACCAGCGCGACAGTGCCGCGGATAAGCAATTTGCCGCACAAGCGGCTGATTTATTAAAAAATAAAAATCCCATCGGCGTTTATATTCAAAACCCCGATTCGATTACCAGTTATTCTGCCGATCCACGGATGTGCTACGTCTGCAATGCCCTGAAAACCTTCGGCACCGGCTATTGGGCCAATGACATAGCCGTACCCGAAAACCTGGACCAGTTGCCGTTTCCGGAAAGGCGAACAGCCATTGCCAACGCCCCGTTTTACCGCTTCCTGTCGCAGCAAAAAAAATCGGGGCAATTTGCAGAGTATGCCTTATCGCAATTACAATTCATTGACCAATACAGCGTTGATTATGTGCTGGTTGAAAAAGGCGCCGTGGCGCCGCCCGGCATCGCCGTTTGTGCCGACACCATTATTACAGAACCATATAGCGGCGCTCAGTTGCTTATTTTAAAAAGACCATGCGTATCCTCGTCATCACTGCCACCTACCACCCCGCGATAAACCCCAACGTTTTTCGCTGGTCGGCTATTGCAGCACAATGGGTGGCGCAGGGCCGCGAGGTACACGTGTTGTGCACTCGCCGAAGCGGCAGCGCCGACCAGGAAAACATCGATGGCGTGCGGGTGCACCGCAGCGGACAAAACTCGCTGCTCGACTGGCTGTACAACCTCTGGGGGGCACGGCAGCGGCGCGGCGAAGCCGGCGGCGACCATCCCGCCAGACTGGGCAGTCTGCGCCGCTTGCTGGAAAAGCTGGTAGACCTCACCTGGCGTTGTCTGTATTGGCCCGACGGCAGGTGCCTGTGGTACCTGCCGGGCAAGCGAAAAGCGCTGGCATTACAACGCGAACAGCCTTTTGATATGGTGTTTAGCGTAGGTATTCCCTTTACCGCCCACTTGATCGCCGGTGCGCTTAAACGCCGATACCCCGGCGTCCGTTGGGTGATGGATATAGAAGACCCCTTCTGTTTCTCAGAAGAATTTTTCGTCAATAATTCCAGGCTTTACCGGCGGCTGAACTACCGGGCTGAAAGCCGGATGTTGCGCCTCGCCGACGCCGTGACCGTCACCGTAGAGCAGGCTCGACGGCGCTATCTGGAACTATTCCCCTGGCTGGACGGCAAAATTTCAGTGGCGCCGCCGGTATTCAGCATGCCGGAAATTGAGCCGCTTGAAAAACGGCAGCCCGACAACAAGCTGCACCTGGCTTATTTCGGCGCTTTTTACCGCCGCATCCGAACCCCCGACGCGTTATTAGCGATATTTGACAAATTGCTGGAATTATTTCCGGAATGGCGCGAGCGGCTTATGCTCCATTTTTATGGCGAAATCGCACCTTTCTTTTTACCCGCCTTTCATCGCTACCCCCGGTTGAAGGGTGTTTTGCAATTACACGGCCTACTACCCCGCGAAGCGGTAGCCCGGGCTATGGCCCAATCAGACATATTGATCAATGTGAGCAATACCACCACCTACCACTTGCCCAGCAAATGCGTAGACTACCTGGCCAGTGG
>DAINSQ010000192.1:0-8981 GCA_036741235.1 Saprospiraceae bacterium
CTTTAGGGGTGTGGGTTCGCAATTCGCGAATAACACGGTCAACCTAAATAGATACCAAAATTCAACATTAATAATGCCTGATTTCATCTACAACGGAAAAGTCTACTACAACCCGGTAGAATTCGCCATGGACCGCCTGGGCGGCACCTGGAAAATGCCCATCTTGTGGCGATTAAAAGACAAGGTGTACCGCTTTAGCGAACTCAAAAGATCTATTCCCCATATTTCCGATAAAATGCTGACCAGCCAGTTGCGGGAATTGGAAGCCGACGGTTTTATCATCAGAACAGTCTACGCTGTAGTCCCTCCTAAAACAGAATACGCCATCTCCGAAAAAGGCCGGTCGTCTATCCCCGTCATCGAAATGATCCGCAATTTCGGACTTGAATTGATGAAAATTGAAGGCGTGGAAACTGATGATTATAAGTTGACGTGAGGGGTTCTCTGTTGTAGGTTGTAAGTTGTAGGTTGTAAGTTTGTTTATGAGTTTAAGCGTTTATGGGTTTATGAATAAGAGTAAACCTATAAATCAATAAACCCATAAACGAACAGAGAACCGACGACTCATCATTGCTTTAATCCCCAATATTCATTATATTACGGGTATGAAAAAGCACTATAACATCGTCATAGCCGGCGCGGGAGGCATAGCCCAGGCCGCCGGATTGCTCCTGGCAGAATGGAGCGAAGTTACTCCGACCCTCTTCATCGGAAATCGCACACTCGACAAAGCGAAGCAGGCAGCCCAATGGATTGCAGAGGGGGCTACCAAGCCTTGTGAAGTCAGCGCATTTCACCTCATTAGCGATGCCCTGAGCGATGAAATGAGGACCATCCTCAAAGACGCGCATATCTTGCTCGACTGCCTGCCCGGTAGTATGGCGCCCAAGATGGCCCGGCTGGCCAAAGCTTTTAACCTGCACTACGCCAATATGACGGAATACGTAGCGGAAACCAACCAAATCATGGAATTGGCCCGCGACGCCGAAACGGGATTTGTGCTCCAAACGGGTATCGCCCCGGGTTACATCGACGTATTGGCGCATGGCATGTTTCAACAGTTTTGCAGCGACTTCGGCGTTGACAAGGTTGATAAAATAGAGATGAAAGTTGGCGCGCTCACCGACCACGCCGTTGCGCCCCACTACTACGGCTTCACCTGGAGCCCGGTAGGCGTAGCCACCGAATACGTCAAAGACGTTGTGGCCATCCGTAATTTCAAAAAAACTCAACTGCACGCCTTGTCAGAGAGAGGAACGATTATCATTGACGGCATTACTTACGAAGACGACCTGACCTCCGGCGGCGCCGCCGACCTGCCCGATTTCCTCGAAGGAAAAGTCCGCGATCTCGATTACAAAACGCTGCGCCATCCCGGCCACTATGCCTGGGTAAAAGCGCAACTTACCGCATTGCGCAGCGACTCCGACCCCTTCGCCGCTTTTCAGCGTACGCTGGAACGGGAAATTCCGCACGTTGAAGACGATAGAATCGTGCTGTATGCCGCCGTACAAGGTCGTGACGCAAACGGAACACTGCGAAGAAGAGAAGTCGGCAAACTGATTTTACCCCAGTTGGTTGGCCGCCGCAAATTGCGCGCGATCCAAACAACAACCGCTGTGCCGATGCTGCAAGCCGCTCAAATGCTGCTCGAATCGCCCCGCAAAGGAGTAGTGCTCCAAAGTCAGATCGATCCCTGGCCATTCCTCAACGGCAATTTTGTGACGCCGGTGTACGGCACGGTATAGGATTTTCGTAATTTTGCCTGCTTATTATTTTATCATGATGAACAGGCTAATAGAACTTATGGCGCCCGCCGGCTCCTGCGAATCGCTGATGGCAGCCATCAAGGCGGGTTGCGATTCCGTCTATTTCGGCGTTGAACAACTCAATATGCGGGCGCGCTCCAGCAATAATTTTACGCTGGACGACTTGAAGAATATTACCCGTATATGCAACGAAAATAACGTCAAATCTTATCTGACGTTGAATACGATATTATACGACCACGATATTACCCTCATGAAAACCATTATGCAGGCGGCCAAAGACAACGGCGTGACGGCTGTGATAGCCTCCGACCTGGCCGCGCTGAATTTTGCCCGCAAAATCGGACTGGAAATTCACATCTCCACACAAGCCAATATCTCGAATATTGATACGGTTGAGTTTTTTGCCGCTTATGCCGACGTGATGGTGCTGGCCCGCGAACTCAGCCTCAAACAAGTGGCAGAAATCTGTCGCGAAATTAAAAGAAGAGACATCAGGGGCCCCAAAGGCGAACTCGTGGAAGTAGAAATTTTTGCCCACGGCGCCCTGTGTATGGCCGTCTCCGGCAAATGCTACCTGAGCCTGCACTCCCATTTTGCCTCCGCCAACCGGGGCGCCTGTATCCAGAATTGCCGACGCAATTATATCGTAACCGACAAAGATGAAGGCATCGAGTTCGAAATCGAAAACGAGTATATCATGTCGGCCAAAGACCTCTGTACTATCGGTTTTTTGGATAAAATTCTCGACGCCGGCGTGAAGGTGCTCAAAATTGAAGGCCGGGGCCGCTCCGCCGATTATGTCTATACGGTCGCCAAATGCTATAAAGAAGCGCTAGAAGCCATTCATCACCATAATTATACCCCCGAAAAAATTGCCGAATGGACGGCCCGGCTGGCAACTGTCTACAATCGCGGCTTTTGGGACGGCTATTACCTGGGGCGGAAAATGGGCGAATGGAACGACGAATACGGCTCTAAGGCTACCCAAAAGAAAATTTATATCGGCAGGGGCATCAAGTACTACGACAAGGCCCATGTTGCCGAGTTTGTGCTTGAAACGCACCAATTGCAAGTGGGCGACGCGATTATGATCACCGGCCCTACTACCGGTTATGTTGAAGCGACCATAGAAGAGCTGCGCATCGCCAATGCCGGCGCCGATAAAGCGCAGAAAGGCGATACGATAACTTTCCCTTTGCGCGAAAAAATCAGACCCTCCGATAAGTTGTACAAAATTGTGGATGCCTGATGACGGTGCAAATTACCCAACAACGGGAAAAATGTATAGGCTGCAACGCTTGCGTGGAAGCAGCCCCCTACCGCTGGCGCATTTCCCGCACCGACGGCCGCTGTACGCTGATTGGCGCAAAAGAGAAAAGAGGTTTTTACACTGTAAATGTCCACCGCCACGAACTGGAGGACAACCTGCTCGCCGCTAAAAACTGCCCCGTGCATATTATTTCGGTGAAAATCACCTCAAAATAACCAGCTTTCCCATTCCTCCCTTGAAATAGGCATCCGCCGGACCGGCGTGCCGGCCGTATTCCTTGCCCTTGCTGTCCTTGGCCAAAACACGGTACAAATACACCCCATTCGCCAGGCGGTCGCCGTAGTCGTCGGTTCCATCCCAGGCATAATCGGTGCGGTGCGTACCGATGCGCAAGGGGCCCAGTTCCGCCTGGGTAAGCGTACGCACTACCCTGCCAGATACGGTCATAATTTGTATGCTAAATTGCGCCGGCGGCTCTTCGCCTGTAAGCGTATATACAAATTGAGTGGAAGTGGAAAACGGATTGGGATAGTTCAATACATTGGAAATGCGGGCTTCGGTGATGACTTCAAAGCTTACCCTATAGTTCAGCTGGCCCGAGGCATTGCCGGTGGCGTCGCGGCCTTGTACGATAAGGGTATATACTCCGCTTTCCGTGAAATGGGGCGTCCATTCCAGCTTTGCGTAGTTGTCGGCGCCGGCGCCTGTAGCCGGCAGGAACCGCAATGCTCCCGTGGCGTAGTCCAGGGGTTCTAATTCCACGGCGCCGGGGCGCTGCAAATAGGCCTGCAATACCGCCGTATCGGATAGCGCGAGGTAGCGGTTTTCATCTTTTAAACTTACCACCACAAAGGGCTTGGCCGATACCAGGTCGCCGTTCATGATGTGGATACCGTCAAAGGTGACGTCGAGCAGCGGGTTTTCTCTGTCGCGGCCAACATAAAAATCGAGCAGGCCGATGTTGTTGAAATCATAGCGCTCAGGCTGATCAGGGCCGGGGTTGACTTCCACGAGCAAACGATGAGGGCCGCTCAGTACTCGGGTATCGGCGCTGAACACCGGCTGCAAGGTGTCGCCGCCAGGCAAGGGCGCATAACGGCGGAAATACCGGGTTTCTTCATTGACGCTGTTGATGATGGTGTACTTCACCAACAGACTGTCCATGTTTTGCTGGGTAACATTGGCCACCGACAGGCGCAGCAATAAGGGCTCGCCCTGTTGCAGGGTATCGCGGTGGAAATCCCAGCCCAGATTGGGCGACAGCGCGGCGTCGGGCAGTTCCTGGTACAATACGGTCCAATGCTGCAACTGCGGCGGCGTGCGGTTCACCTGGTCGGAACTGGCGTATCTCAGGCGCAAATATGGATATACCGCCGCGTCAATCCAGGATAAAGTCGTATCGGTCGCAGTAAAATTCGGCACTAACAAATCGGAGGTGTTGTCGGCTTTTATTCCATGCAATTCCAGGGTTTCCTGGTCTTGGGGCTCAATACCGGCGCGGCGCCACAACAGCCGGCCCCATTGTTGCGCAGGGCCTATGCGGCCGGTAAATATGGCGCCCTGCGTCCAGGGGCGAAATACGTTAAAGGTTTCCTGGATGGTACTGCCGTCTTCCGACATCCATTCTTTTACTTCAAAACCGGGGTCGTCTTTGCGGTACATCAGGAAATACGGCCGGGGGCCTGTAACAGCAGTTTGCCGGATCAACCCCGCGCCTTGCGCTTCCAGGATCTGGAATATATTGGTTCCGAATGTAATTGAATCCGCCGCCCATAACTCCGGATCGTAGTCATTGTTATCCAACTGCGCTTGCAGACTCATCACGATCACGTAGTTGCGAGCCGGGATGGAGTCGCGCAGGAAACGCATGAGCGTCTCGCGCTCAGTGGCATTGCGGGTCCAGAACGGGAAGATGGGGTGGTCGTAGGTTGTGGTATAATGCGATCCAAATCTTCCCGGCGCCGTATTATACCAGGGCGCAAGCGTAAGGGAGTCAAACACATACACCACGACGCCTCTATTTACCGTGCCGCCGCCACTGATAAAAAAGTAAGTATCGTTATTGACATCAACGGTTGGGTTGGTAGCGGATAACAACCCGTTGCGAATGCGGAATTCCAGCAGGTCGTTGCGATACGCAAACGCGCGGGTATCGGGCGGATAATCGAGCGTTGTTCTTTCGTTGTCGTTTAATTGGTAATAATGCCCTTGCCGCCAGCCCGCCGGGCTATTGTCAATATAGGTAAAAGAGGCATTCGACCACACAAATCCTTGTCCGGCAATACTATCTGCGCTCACTCGCCAATAATAAACCGCGCTGTCGCGCCAGTTGACCGCCGGCGTCCATTGCAGCAGTCCGCCAGCTTGTTCAACTTCATGGCGCAAATAGGCCGGGCTATTAAACAAAGCCGAGGTATCCAATTCAAAAATATAGCGCTGAAGCGGGGCAAGGGCATCGGCTGTGGAAGCGAAAAGTGTGATATTAGTTTGATTGACAATACTATACAAAGCCGGCGCGACAATTTCCACCCCATTGGCAAAAATATACAACCGGACGCCGGGGGTACCGTCGGGGCCGATAAGGCTGTTATTCTGGGCCGCTTCGGGCTGCGGCCATTCCGGGGCTGTATTATCGCCGTTAATTTGAAAATAAAAATAGTTGAAACCCACTGCCGGTTTGCCCAAAACGGGAATGGTAAAGCTGTAGGAAGCGCGATAAGCGGGGGCTATTACCTTTTTATCAACAGCCACCACTTGCGTGCCGTTGGGCAATTGGCGCAGTATTTCCAGTCGAACGCTGTCTTGCTGGTATTTGCCGAGGTTTACCAATTCAAAAGTAATCGTCAGACTGTCGTCCTGCGCGTTGGGCCTGGAGGGGTTAAAAGCCAGGCTTTGGGGGTCGATTTTGTAATCGGGGCCTTCCAGGGGCGTAATTTTCGTCGAGGGGTCGCCGTTGAGGGTAAATTGCTGGAGCAACACGCGCAACCCCACCCAGTTGGCCGGGTTGTCGTATTGCCGCAGGCAATCGTGGAAAGCCTTGCCCAGGCTTTGTCCGTAGCGTTCGTTGCCGATTTTGCTATATAAGGTACGCCCGATTTTATTGAGTTCATTAGACAAGCCAAAGCCGGTGGTGGCCATAAAGGCGATGGCGCCCTTTTTCTCCTGAATCAGAAACTGCTCGCTGATACTGCGATAATTGACAAAAGTCTGCCCGGAATAACACCCCAGCGACAACACCAGCGGGTATTTCCCCTCGTTGTTGTAGGTGGCGGGGTCGTCGATACTCAGGTCGAAGCCATAGGGGCTGGAGTGGCCGAAAAAGTTCATAATGGCAATGCCCTGCTCTATAAAACTGCGCATGGCCTCCGATTGGGACTGCTGCACGGGCTCTGAACTGGTTTTAAAAAATGAATGTACTTCCGCCCCCATCGCGCTGTTTTCCAGTATGGCGGCCATACCGTTGAGGTTGTTCCTGATTTGGGATTGCTCGGAGGCGGCGCCGCCTCCACCCAGGTGTACCACGCGTTTGCGCCAGGAGCGGCTGCTTTCGTCATTTGAGACCGGATTTTCCATGCCCATCACTTTCTCGAGGTATTTTTTTACGTCGATGGCGTCGATGGCTGCCAGGCGGCCTACGGGAATCCGCGGTAGATTGCTATGGGGCGTGGCCGTCAATAAATTATCAGCGCCGGGAAAGCCAAAAGTTGGCGCCAACATAAAAGCCTGACCGGCATTGAGTTGCGCGGCCGTGCGCATATTCCGAAATTCCTGCCCTTTGCCAATGATAAACAAATACTGCGGCTCGCTCCAATGCTGAACCGCGAAACCGGCCAGGTTGCGGATAGCCTGGGGATGCCGGTGAATGCCGTAGCCAAACTGGTCATAAACTTGTTGGATATCGACAACCACCGGGTTATAAGAGCCGCCTTCTGCCGAAGCGCGGTAGTCGGCGTAAGCTTGTACCCAGTTATTGCCGTCGGCGTCGGCAAACAGTTTTTTATGCGAAAGCAAAATAAAATTGTAATCGGCCTGGCTGTAATCGATAAACGTCACAGGTTGGAGTGCGGTAATCTGCCCCACGCCCGTTTGTTGATTGGCGATCAGCAGCGGCCTGTCGCCCTGGGCTGCCGGCAATTTGCACAAATAAACATTATTCTGATTGACGGCTTCCAGCCGCAGTCCATTGGCGAGATCATAAACTACGGGCGACGAGCCGCCGGCAAATTCTTCGATTTCGAGGTATTGCGGATTGCCGTTGCCTGCGATATTCAACAAACGAGCCGGGACATTATTGAATTTAAACCTGCGCGGATAGCGCAAGCTGGCAAATGCCAACGCATACCGGTCGGAAGATCCCAGCGCCCCTTCTAATTTGACTTTTTCTGTGCTCAACAGGGTATTGGCCGGTTTTTCAAAAGTATAGGTATCCAGAAAAAAACCGCTGAATGCCTGATCGGATACAATCTGTTCATTGGATTTGATGAGCAATTGATGGTCGGCGATGGAAGCAAAATAGCGCACGGCTATCTGAGCCGTCAAATCTGAATCGACGTAAATTTGTTGCGGTTGAAACGTGGCTTCACTGATTTGGCTAAAAGCCCTCGCAAAACCCTCCCCCTTGTCAAAAACCGACTCGATCAGCGACTCGCCGGCGACCGGGTGGGTTTGATAAACCAGTGTATTGGCAAATACTGCCGTTTCTTCTATCCAGCAATAGGCTTCTTTTTGCGGCAGATCGGTCAAGTCGTTGGCGATAGTTTCGTAGCGCAATGTGGGTGTCCCCGGCGCAGTCCAGGTCAGAAAATACGCCAGAGAATCTGTAAACATACTATACTCTGGGTTGAGCAGCTCGGCATCGGGATTAGCATATAAGTGCCGGTCAAAAGCGCCCTTATTTTTTTTTCCAAAAAACTCGATAAAATCACCGTCGCCCAGCGGCCCAGCGGTATTGATATAAACAGGCACTTCGCGGCCTTCGGCAAAAAGCTGGTATTGAGCCGCCTGGATATTTGCCACGGGCACGCCGGCGGCAGCCAGCGCTTGTCCGCTGATGCGGTACAAGCCGTCATTGGCGATTAAAAATTTATAATAAGCCTGATCGTAGCGTATCCACTCATTGCCGTACAGGGTATCGGCGCCGTTCCACATTTGGGCAGCAAGGGGCGTTTGAGACAGCAGAAAAGCACTGCAGACCAACCACAGGACGTATCTCATAGCAATGACTTTTTTATCAATAGCTACAAATATCGGAAAAATGACCAAGAAAACGCGAGATGTTAGCGCAAGGGTCGCAGGATGGCAAAAAAAAGCTCCTACATCAGGGGAGGCTGTTCGGATGTAGGAGCACAAAACATACTATGAGAAAACTACACGGTGCAAATGTAAAGGAGTTGTGTAAACGGTAAAGCGACGTTTACGCAATGGCACTATCGGCCCCTGATGTGGCGGTTTTGGATTAGAAAAGGGAAAGGCTCCGGAAAAAGGTTACGAAGATAAGATGACGCGCGGGCTAAAAAAAAATTCCTACACCCCAGAAGGGACCAGGTGTAGGAAAATAAAACATACTATGAGAAAACTTGATTCAAAGATAAGGGGCAAAGCAATGTTTAGTAGCTATCGTTTATGCAATGGGTAATTAAAAAAGGTAAACGGTACTAATTCTTTAGGGAACGGGGCGCGTTTTTAGTTAACGGCCTTTTTTTTCGGGCAACCGGTCAGTTTTATCAATAAACGGGCCGGCGCAATTAATGAAGTTGCCATAATATCCCTATTTTTGAGGCGGTATTATTGTATATCAACAACAACCTTATGCGTATCCTTGAAGTAAAGGACCGGGAAAGCTGGAAGTTATTCCACAAGACGCCCCATATCGTATCCCGTCACATCGAAGTATGGATTTGTCCGTTGGAGTCCGACTTCTATCAAATAATTAATCAGGC
>DAINSQ010000193.1:0-8827 GCA_036741235.1 Saprospiraceae bacterium
ACTTCTTGCCCATTTTAGGTTGACTTTTCAGGTCAAGCTATTTTAGGCAATGACAGTTGTAGGTTGTAAGTTGTAGGTTGTAAGTTGTAAGTTGTAGGTTGTAGGTTGTAGGTTGTAAGTTGTAAGTTAGTAAAAAACCTGGAACATAGAACCTACAACCTACAACCTGGAACATAGAACCTACAACCTACAACCTACAACATAGAACCTACAACCTGGAACATAGAACCTACAACCTACAACCTACAACCTACAACCTCTAAGCGAGTTAACAATACAGCGACATGAAAAAAATAGCGGGATTATTTTTTCTCTTGTGTTTGGCTGCGACGACGCTCAGCGCGCAGGTCAATTTTACCTCATCCAACCTGCCGATTGTGGTGATCAATACCAGCGGCCAGGAAATACCCGACGAGCCCAAGATAACGGCAACGATGGGTATCATTGACAACGGCCCGGGGCAGCGCAACTACATGACAGACCCTTTCAACCACTACAACGGCTTCATTGGCATCGAGTTGCGGGGATCCTCCTCCCAGTCGTACCCTAAAAAGCCCTACGGCATTGAAACCCGCGATGCCGCCGGCGAAGACCTGCCGGTATCGCTTTTGGGTATGCCCGAGGAGAGCGACTGGGCGCTGATAGCCCCCTTTAACGACAAAACATTCATGCGCGATGTATTGAGCCATTTGTATGCAAGCAGCGCCCTGCCCTGGTCGCCCCGCAGCCGCTACTGCGAAGTAGTGATCAACGGCGACTACAAAGGCATCTACGCCCTGATCGAAACTGTGAAACGCGACGCCGACCGCGTCAATATAGCCCGCCTCAACCCCGATGAACTATCGGGCGACGACCTTACAGGCGGTTATATTCTGCGTATGGACAAATACGGCCCGTCGCCGGGTGGGGTAGGGGGCAACTGGTTGTCGGATTATCCGCCTATTCCCGGCAGTTGGCAGCAAACCTGGTTCCAGTTTCATTACCCCAAAGAAGAAGACATCCACCCCATCCAGGCGGCGTATATCCAAAATCATATCGACGATTTCGAAGACATGCTGGCCGCCCCCGATTTCGACGAGCATTACCTCGACTGGATCGACCTCGATACCTGGGTCAACTACCTGCTCGTTCAGGAATTAACCCGCAATGTCGACGGTTACCGGTTGAGCGCTTATTTTTATAAAGACAAAGACAGCAATGGCGGTAAAATTTCGATGGGCCCCATCTGGGATCAAAACATCTCGCTGGGCATCGGCGATTATTGCGAAGGGGCCAACCCCGTGGGCTGGGCCAAAGATTTCAACATCTTCTGCAGCGGCGACGCCTGGGTGATCCATTTCTGGTGGTCGCGCTTGTGGAGCGACCCGGCTTTCCGCCAGCGCGTGGGCGCCAACTGGCAGTCCTTGCGCCAAAATGAGTGGAGCAACGCCAGATTATTCGGCGCCATCGATTCCATCAGCACGCTGCTTGCCGAATCGCAGGCGCGCAATTTCCAGCGCTGGCCGGTGCTGGGCACTTATGTGTGGCCCAATTCGTTTATCGGCAATAGTTACGCCGCAGAAGTCAACTACCTGCGCAGTTGGCTCACCCAGCGCCTCGGCTGGCTGGACACCAATATTGCCGCCATCAGCGATACGGCCACGCCGCCGGGGCCCGGCGAAAATGCCTTCAAGGTGTATCCCAACCCGGCTGATGATTTTGTGTATCTTTCCCTTCAGGATGGCACGCCTGTGACGCAGTCTTATGAAGTCCAATTCTGGAATACAAGCGGGCAACTCATCCTATCCTCGAAAGGCCACCCCGAAGGCCAACCCATCCGCTTCGATTTGCCGGATACGCGGTTTCCTCCGGGCGTTTACATCTGCCGGGTTACGGACAGGTTTGACCGGGTGCGGTTTGCCAGGATGGTGGTGCGCTAATTTTAAAACGGTTGACTTACTTCACCACCAACGTCGGTATCGTCTCATTAGCCGCCAGCAAATCCTCCGTTACGCTGCCCATCAGCAGACGTTCTACGCGGGAATGGCCCTTGGCGCCCATTACGATAAGGTCGGCGCCTTCGGCGCGGGCAAAGTCGAGCAGGTGGTGGGCCACGCTATTCCAATCGCGCTCTACCAATTGCGTTTTCAGCCTGCCGGCATAGTTGCGCAGGTGGGTTTGGATAAAGGCTTCGAAAGCGGCGTAGCGATCGGTCATAATCAGCTCGCGCAATTCTTCTACCGTTTTATTAATTCGATAAGCGTTCAGGCTGGGCAATTCGAAAATATTCACGGCAATCAATTCAGCGCCGGTGGCCGTGGCGATGTCGGCTGCGCTTTGCAACGCATTCACCGAATTTTTAGAAAAATCTACGGGTACTACAATGCGGCCCAGGCTGCAAGCGGCTTCTTGCGGGATGATCAGCGCCGGGCAAGTCGTCTTGCGGGCCAGGTTGCGTGCCAATATGCCATGAGGGCCGCTGCCGTTGCGCTGGCCGATCACAACCAGGTCTGCCTTGGTTTGTCCGGTTTCGAATAATAAAGCCTCAAGCGGATCGCCCTCTTGTACCGCAAATACGGGTTGGAGTCTTTTTCCTGCAAAACGGCTTTTGATTTCAGCTTGCATTTGAAATACAATATCCCTGTCAATTTCAAAATTGCTCACCAACCCGTCGGCTTCTGTTTCATATTGAATGTTGAACATGTCGAAACGGGGCAACACGTGCAGGAAGGTAATTTGCTCAACGGGCAGCACATCCGCCAGAAAGTCGATATAAGACAGTAATACGTCGTCATTGTCTTCCAGGCTGAGCCCTACCAACAGCGATTGGACGCGATATTCCGGGTTAATATTGGTTGTTGTCACGAGCGTTTTTTTTTCAACGGTTAGCATAGCTCAATTTTTATTGCAAAGTTATAGCTGCCTCTGATGCGGGGTAAATGAGGTTGGTCAGTGTCCGGCAGTGATTTTTGAGAGCATAACATAGGCCGCCACTCCCCGTCATTTCACTGCCGTTCCCTATTTTATTGCCCAAACAGTGTTAAATTTTATTTAAGACAGCCAATTAGCACTTGAATTATTTGCAGGTAAAACGTATTTTGCGGGGGAAAAACCAACATTGACATTTTATCATCCCGTTGAATACGTTTTTTATGAAGCAAACTCTACTCCTGTTATTCTTTGTAGCATTGACGACGGCTGCTTTTTCGCAGATCGCCTTCAATCCTAAAGCAGAGATAAAAAGACCGGTTGACAAGATCGAGCTGCAAGTATATCCTAATCCGACAACGGATTATTTTAATCTCACCGATAACGACGTAGTGGAAAAGATTACGGTATTTACCCTGCTGGGCCGAGAGGTCAAGCGTTTCAACTATGTTAAAGGCGAAAAATACAACGTGGAAGAATTGTCGCGCGGCATGTATCTGGTGCAATTAACCGATCGCAACGGCCGTATCATTACCACGCAGCGGGTGAGTAAACGCTGATCATAATTTCTGCTTATACAACTGCGAAGGCCACCCTTGATCATCAGGGGTGGCCTTCGCAATTGATGGCAGACCAACAATATATTATTTGTAGTACTTCGCCAGAAAATCGGGCAGGTGGCGCAGTGCCGCCAATTCGCGATATGCGACGCGGGCGTCGTTGGCCGGCACGCCAAAATAGAGTTTGCCGCCTTCCAGGTCTTTGGAAACGCCGGCTTTGGCCGACACTACGGTATTGTTGCCGATATGCAGGTTTTGCGCGATGCCCACCTGGCCGTACAGCACCACCCAATCGCCGATGACGCTATTGCCGCCCACGCCTGTTTGCCCGGCCAACAGACAGTGCTTGCCAATCACCACGTCGTGGCCGATATGCACCTGGCTGTCGAGTTTGGTGCCCATACCGATGATCGTATCGCCCGATACGCCTTTGTTGATGGTACAGCCCGGGCCTATATCCACATTGTCCTCGATGATGACGCGGCCGCCGGAGCGCCATTTTTCGTAGCCGTTGGCTGTTTTTTTATAATAAAAAGCCTCGGTGCCGATCACGGCGCCTGATTGGATCGTCACGTTGTCGCCGATGATGGTGTGTTCGGCAATCGTTACATTAGCCTGGATGTGGCAATTGCGGCCGATAACTACGTCGGGACCGATTACCGCATTGGGTTCGATAATGGCGCTGGGGTGGATTTGGGCGCTATCGTCGATCGTAGCGGTGAGCGGACGATAGGGGCGGTGGGCCAGTATAAGGTCGTTGTAGGCTTTAAAAGGGTCGTCGCATAGCAGCAGCGCCTTGCCCGGAGGGCATGCCGTTTTTGCATTGAGCAGGATAATAGAAGCTGCCGATTGCAGGGCTTTATTAAAATATTTGGCAACATCTACAAAAGTAACATCGCCTTTGCGCACCTGGTGAATCTCGTTGATGCCGATGGCTTCCAGCGTATCGTCGCCTATCAGCGTAGCGCCGATGCGCTGCGCCAGTTCTTTAACGGGAATGGGTTGCGGGAAATTCATAGCTATTATTATTATGAGGATAACCGTGGCGAAGATAGCGTTTTTGGGGTGTAATAAAAAACGAGAGGCCGCCCGTTGATGGGGCGGCCTCCAAAGTATCAGTAAGTAAAGCAAGTTTAGGCGCTGCACATCACGCAATCAGGATCGTCGAGGCTACATGCTTTCCCTTCGGGCATCGGATCCGAGTAGGTCGCCGTATGCATGTCGGGAGCGCTGCCATCGACGGCAACGGCCTGGGGCGCGCCTGCCCCTGCCATCATTTTCTGTTGGGCCGTTTGTTGTTGCGCTTCTTGTTTAACAGTAAATTTGATAGGATCAACGGCGGCTTTCGACCGCATGTAGTACATACCGGTTTTGAGGCCGCGCTGCCAGGCATAGAAGTGCATGGAGGACAATTTGCCGAAATTGGGATTTTCGACAAACAGGTTCATGCTCTGGCTTTGGCAGATAAAAGCGCCGCGGTCGGCAGCCAGGTCGATGATAACCTTCTGGCTGATTTCCCATACGGTTTTGTAGAGCTCTTTGATGTGCAGGGGTATCTCGTCGATACCTTGCACAGAGCCGTTGGCGGCCATGAGTTTGTGCTTCATGTCGTCGCTCCACAAGCCCAATCCGATGAGGTCTTTGAGCAGGTGTTTGTTGACGATAATGAATTCGCCGGAAAGTGTGCGGCGGGTATAGATATTAGACGTATAAGGCTCAAAACATTCGTTATTGCCCATGATCTGAGAGGTAGATGCGGTGGGCATGGGCGCCACGAGCAGACTGTTGCGCAGGCCGTGTTTGACGATGCGTTTTTTAAGTCCCGCCCAGTCCCAGCGGTTGCTGGGTTGCTCGCCCCAGAGGTCAAACTGCAACTCACCTTTGCTGGCCGGCGAGCCGGCGAATGTTTCGTAGGGGCCTTCCTTGATAGCCAGTTCGCACGATTCGGTAAGCGCAGCGAAATAAATAGCCTCAAAGATATCGCGGTTGAGTTGGCGGGCTTCCGGGCTATCGAAGGCGTAGCGCATCATACTGAACGCGTCGGCCAGGCCCTGTACGCCGATGCCGATGGGGCGGTGGCGCATATTCGAGCGGCGGGCCTCCTCGATGGGGTAATAGTTGATGTCGATTACCTTGTTGAGGTTGCGCGTCACCACGCGGGTGATCTCCACAAGCTGGTCGAAGTCGTAGGTACCGTCTTCGCGCACAAACTTCGACAGGGCGATAGACGCCAGGTTGCATACGGCAACCTCATCGGCTGAGGTATACTCCATGATCTCGGTACAGAGGTTGCTGGAGCGAATGGTGCCCAGGTTTTGCTGGTTCGACTTGCGGTTGGCGGCGTCTTTGTACAATATATATGGTGTGCCGGTTTCGATTTGTGATTCGAGGATGGCAAACCAGAGGTCTTGGGCGCGAACCACTTTTCGTGCCCTGCCTTCTTTTTCATATTTGTGATAAAGCGCTTCAAATTCGCCGCCCCAGCAGTCGTACAGGCCGGGGGCCTCATTGGGGCAAAACAGCGACCAGTCGCCGTCGTCGCGTACGCGCTCCATAAACAGGTCGGGAATCCACATGGCGTAAAAGAGGTCGCGGGCGCGCAATTCCTCTTTGCCGTGATTTTTCTTGAGTTCGAGGAATTCGAACACGTCGGCGTGCCAGGGTTCGAGGTATACGGCGAAGGCGCCTTTGCGTTTGCCGCCGCCCTGGTCAACATAGCGGGCCGTATCGTTAAACACCCTCAACATGGGAATAATGCCGTTGGAAGAGCCGCCGGTGCCCTTGATATAGCTGCCCGTAGCGCGAATATTGTGTACGCTGAGGCCGATGCCGCCCGCGCTTTGAGAAATCAAGGCGCAGCGCTGCAGCGTTTCAAAGATGCCCTTGATCGAATCATCTGTCATGCTCAGCAGAAAACAGCTGGACAACTGCGGTTTGGGCGTACCGGCGTTGAACAGGGTAGGAGTGGCGTGGATAAACCACTTCTCCGACATCAGGTTGTAGGTCTCGATAGCGGCGGGGATGTCTTCTCCGTGAATGCCCACCGATACGCGCATAAGCATATGCTGGGGTCGCTCCACCACCTTGCCGTCCATGCGCAGCAAATAAGAGCGTTCCAGGGTTTTAAAGCCGAAATAATCGAAGTCGTAGTCGCGGTCATAGATAATCGCCGAGTCGAGTTCGTTGCGGTGTTTCCAAATGATATTAAAAATCTCGTCGCTAATAAGGCCTGCTTTTTCGCCGGTTTTGGGGTCGATATAGTGGTACAGGTCTTTCATCGTTTGCGAGAAAGACTTGTCGGTGTTTTTGTGCAGGTTCGACACGGCAATGCGGGCGGCGAGCTGGGCATAGTCGGGGTGAATAGCTGCCATAGTGGCTGCCGTTTCCGCCGCCAGGTTGTCGAGCTCGGTGGTCGTTACGCCGTCGTACAAGCCGAGGATCACCTTTTTGGCAATCTCGATATAATTCACATAATCAGAAGAAAGCCCGTAGCACAGTTTTTTGATACGCGCCGTGATTTTGTCAAACGACACGTCTTCTTTGCGGCCGGTTCTTTTTATTACTTGCATAATTTTTTGATTTGCTGGTGTATTAATTTGCTGATTTGCTGATTTGCTGATTTGCTGATTTGCTAATTTGCTAATTTGCTAATTTGCTAATTTGCTAATTTGCTAATTGTTATTAATTATTTGATTATAAAATTATTAGCACATCAACCCATCAGCACATCAGCACATTAACCCATCAGCACATTAACAAATCAGCACATTAACCCATCAGCACATTATTAAAAGTCTTCGTCGAGTGAAAACACTTGTTTCTCCTTGGCGGTCATTACACCGGCCTTTTGGTAGTCGCCTACGCGTTTTTCAAAAAAGTTAGTTTTGCCCTGTAGGGAGATCATATCCATCCACGGGAATGGATTCTCCACGTTATAGACTTTAGGTTGGTGCAGGGCAGCGAGCAGGCGGTCGGCCACAAACTCGATATACTGGCACATCAGGTCGGCGTTCATACCGATGAGGGCCACGGGCAGGGCGCTGCTTACAAACTCCTTTTCGATTACAACGGCGTCGGTAATAATTTGGCGTACGGTAGCTGCCGGCAGTTTATTGACCACGTGGTCGTTGTAGAGCAGGCAGGCAAAATCGCAGTGCATGCCCTCATCGCGGGAGATCAGTTCGTTGGAAAACGAAAGTCCCGGCATGAGGCCGCGTTTTTTCAGCCAGAAGATAGAGCAAAACGACCCGGAGAAAAAGATACCTTCTACCGCCGCAAAAGCGATGAGTCGCTCCTGAAACGAGCCGTTGCCGATCCAGCGCAGGGCCCATTCGGCCTTTTGCTTCACGCAGGGCACCGTTTCGATGGCGTTAAACAGGTAATCTTTTTCTTTTGGGTCTTTTATATAGGTATCAATAAGTAGCGAATAAGTTTCGGAATGGATATTCTCCATCATAATTTGAAATCCGTAGAAAAACTTGGCTTCGGTGTATTGCACTTCGGCGACGAAGTTTTCGGCCAGATTTTCGTTGACGATGCCGTCGCTGGCGGCAAAAAAGGCCAACACGTGTTTTACGAAATGGCGTTCGTCGTCATTGAGGCGGTCGTTCCAATCGGTGAGATCTTGCGAAAGGTCTATCTCTTCCGCCGTCCAGAAGCTGGCTTCCGATTTTTTATAAAACGACCAGATATCACTGTGTACAATGGGAAAAAGTACAAACCGATTGGGGTTTTCCTGCAGGATAGGCTCACTAGCGTTTGACATGGTTGATGTGGTGTGTTGAATCATTTATTATAAGTATGCTTGTTTTTTGGCAATAAAAAATCTTTCGCTGAGGCGCATTTGAGCGCCGGCGAATAATGTTCCTGCTGCGTTGTTTGGCACGGATCCCTTCTGTGTGTGCCGGTTATGTTTTCTCTGTGTGACCGCATGCCGGGTTTTGACGCCCGGTTGTGCGACATTTGCGATCACTAAAATAGAAAAACTGCAAATGCCAGGGTTTATATTTTTTCCACAAAATGTGGATAACTACATTAACTATTTGATTTTCAATTATTTTATTGTGTTAATTATTTTTTCCACATTGTGGATAACTGAATGTGGAAAATCAAACGGTGCATAATCAAAAAAGTGACATTTTGCGCTTTTGAATGGTATTTGAGATTAGTCTAAACAGCTACAAGGATGGCAGGATGCCCGTCTGGCAGGTTGCTAGTTCTTATGCTCAGGCGCAAACCGAGCCTCTAACAGGAGGAAAATCCTATTTCGGTATTCGACAATAATTTGCGTGTAGTACCCAATCCTCTATCTACACAAATTAGCGAACAAACAACTTTTTCGTGACGGCAAAATGATCATT
>DAINSQ010000194.1:0-8786 GCA_036741235.1 Saprospiraceae bacterium
CATTAGTATGAAGATTAAAAAAGCCGCTTCCCGCAGTTGCAGGAAGCGGCTTTTCGATTATTTAATGATTACCAGTTTTTGAGTGCGTACCAGGCAGACTGATAACCGACAACTCACAACAGACAACCAACCTACCGCTTCACCACCTTCACCCCCGCCTGTCGCGTACCGCTTTGCAGGCTCAGCCAATAACAGCCGGCAGGCAGTTCGCCGGTGTCGATGCGGTGTATTTGCTCGCCGGGGGTAATGCCAAGTTCAGTGGTATACACCAGTCGGCCCAGGGCGTCGTGGAGCATACATTGGGCCGTACCGGCTTCCGGTGCTGAAAAACGCAGCGACAATACCCCGTTAGTGGGGTTGGGGAAAACGACCAGGGGGAGTTCGTCGGCCGCATTGCCCAGGCTGGAGACCTCATTGACGGCGATGGTTACCGGTGAAGAAATGCTCAGTGCGCCGTCGTTGTCGGTGGCGCGGGCTTCGATTGTAAAAATACCGTAAGAAGGCGCGTTCCAATCCCAGCTGTAGGGCGCCTCGCTGTCTGTGCCCACTTCAATGCCGTTGACCCAAAAGGCTACCTGGGCGATGTTGCCGTCGGGGTCGGCGGCCATGGCTTCGAGGGTTATCAATGGCAACTGGGAGACCTCAAATACGGCGCCGTCGGCGGGGTTGGTCACCGCCACTTCGGGAGCGATATTGGGCAACGCCTGGCCGCCCATTTGGATATTGTCGACAAACAGGCGGTTGCCGTAACCGCCGATGTTTTCAAATTCGATGGTAATGATTTCTCCAACATAATCCGACAGGTCGATTTGCTCCTGCCGCCATTGCTCGCAGCCCGAGGGGCTGAATGCCGAGCTGACGGGCGTGGGCACGGTGGCCAGGTCCATGTTGGATTTGTTGTACAAGGCTTTTTGCGAGCCGTCGCAGCGCCGCACATTTACGCGCAGGCCGTCGTAATTGTCGGAATCGTAAGGCGCGTAGGCCACGTCAAACAGCAATTGGGCGGTTTCCATGTCCCGCAGGTCGAAGGTGGTGCGGAAGTAGTCGCGGGTAAAACTGGTATTGACGTTGTAATTGTCGATCATAAAACTGCCGCCTTCGCAGTTGCCTTCGTCGCTGAGGGCCCAGGCTGCCGCGTCGCCGTCGGGATTGTCGACGGTCCAGGGCGTTGGGTCTGCGCTGAAGGTTTCTTCGTAAGGCAACACAGGTTCAGCCACTACTACCTCAAACGTAGCGGTATCGGCGCCGAAGGGGTTTTGAGTAATAAGCGTGGCGGTATAAGTACCCGGATTGGAATAGATCACTGCCGGGTTGGCCTCGGAAGCCGACTCGGGTTGCCCGCCGGGGAAAAACCACTGGTATACGCTGACGCCATTGCGGCTGTCGTCGCGGAATTGTATGGCGCCTTCCGGACAAAAAACGCCCTGGGGATATAATGCCGCGGCTACCGGAGCTTCTGAAAAACCTTTTACTTCAAAGGGGAAATAGCCTTCCGGGGCTACGATGGGGCGGCGTTGTACCTTGCCCGATACAGCCGTGGCTTCGATGTAATAATGCACGGTTGTACCGGCAGGCTGAGCGGGAATGGCCGCGGTATAGGTGTCGGCTTCAGCCGATGCTATCATGGGTATCCCAATATAAGGTTCGCCTTCTGCCGCGCGGTAATACAGCGTAGCGGAAGCGATGCCGCTGCGGTGTTTGATAATGGCTTTTACAGGGTATTCTCCTTCCGTGATATACGTATCGCGCAGTCGCGGGTGTGCAATCCAAAGTTGATCATTGACGCCCACCGATTTGGTGATGCAGTGAATGGCCCCGAGCGCCGAGATCATACCGTCGCAGTCAATGCCCTGCACATTGTAGCCCGGCAGGTTTTCGCGGTATATGCGCAGCGCGATGGTATCGTATTGTGGGTCGTAAATGGGGACAATGATCGTTTTATTTACAAAAACAGAATTGGTAAACGTGCGGTAAACGCCGCCGTTGCCGGGGTACAAACCCGTAGCGCCCGGCGGCATCGGCAGGCGTTCGATGCGGTAGTTATTGCCAAACGGCGTAGTAAAATTGCGGCGCAGGTATTCGATATTGGCTTCGATTTGGGGGCCGTCGGCTACGCCTTCGGGATATTCGCCGATGAGGATGGTTTCTTCGTCAATAACCCGCATGTGCATATCGAGGTGGTGTATGCCGTCGTAGGGCAGCTTGCGCAATTTGATATATTGGTTTACCCCCAAAAAAGTATGGGCGATTGAGTCGATATAGCCTTCCGACTGGCCGGAGTTTTCTTCCAGCAGCAGGTCGGAGGAAAAAGCGGTACCCATGCCGTCTACCAGGTGGTTACCGCCGGTATGAACGAGGGCAAAGGGTGGGGCGGTGGCTTCGTAAATCGGCAGGTTGAGGTGTTGGGCGATGGCGGCGGGCACCGCGTCGTCGAGGGGGCGCGGGCGGTTGTAAATCCAGTCGGCGATGGCCAGACTGTCGGTGTCGTTGAGATAGATCGGCCAGGGGCCGTAATCGCGCACCCATACCGAGTTGCTGGGCGCCTGGATAATAACCACGCTGTCGAGCGGTATATTGGAAAGGGTGAGGGCATTGGTTACTGAGGATGGATTTTGAGATATAATAAACACCTTGCACTCATTGACGGCGTGGCGCACGATTTCAGTGAGGATAGCGGGGTAGCTGCGCCAGGTAATGATCAGCGCCTGTATTTCTTCCCATTCGCCCATGGTGCGCACGGGGCCCGGAGGAGGCGCCTCGGTCAGGCTTTTGGCCGATTCCGTATGTTCAGCTATATAGGAGGGCATTTGCTCCCTTTCGTCTTTCGTACGGTGGTGGGGCAGGGTGGGGTTTTGAGCCGCAAGTTGGGCGGAAAAACAAATGGCGAATAGCAGGGTAATGGGTAAAATTGCTTTCATGCCTGTAAATTTGCGTTTTTATAAAAAGCGACTAAAAATAGTCAAAACGCGGAAAACATCTTCGCTAAATTGCAGTTTAGTCAGTGGTCAGACCGTTTTATGAAAATTGCTTACCATCCCATATACAAATACGAGTTGCCGCCGGGGCATCGCTTCCCGATGGTCAAATACGATTTGCTGCCCGAGCAGTTGTTGTATGAGGGGACGGTAAGCGAAAGCCAGTTTTTTCAGCCCGAAGCCCTGAGCGAGGAAGTTATTTTGCTTACGCACAGCGAGGAATATTGGCACAAATTGCAAACCCAAAGCCTCTCTGCCAAAGAAATCAGGGGCATCGGCTTCCCCATGACGCCCCGGCTGGTAGAACGCGGCAGGCACATTGCCGGCGGCACCCTGCAATGCGCCCTCTATGCCCGCCAACACGGCGTGGCGCTCAACATTGCGGGCGGCACCCATCACGCTTTTAGCTACAAAGGAGAGGGTTTTTGTGTGTTTAACGATATCGCCATTGCGGCCAATTATTTGCTGCACGAAGGACTAGCCTCGCGCATTTTGGTTGTTGACCTCGACGTGCACCAGGGAAACGGCACCGCACAGATATTCCGCAACGACCCGCGGGTATTTACCTTCAGCATACACGGCGCCAAGAATTACCCGGTGCGAAAAGAACAAAGCAGCCTCGACATCGGCATGCCCGACGGCGCCGACGACAACCATTACCTCTCTATCTTGCGCGAAACGCTGCCCCGTCTTTTCGACACCTTCCAACCCGACATGGTCTTTTACCAATCCGGCGTCGATGTGCTGTCCACCGACAAACTGGGCCGCCTTAGCCTCACCCTCGCGGGCTGCAAAGAACGCGACCGACTGGTATTGCTCACCTGCAAAATCAACCGCGTACCCGTCGCCGTCAGCATGGGCGGCGGTTACTCCGACCGCCTCAGCCTGATCATTGAGGCGCATGCAAATACCTATCGCGTGGCGGGAGAAGTGTTTTAACCCGCGATCTAATCTATTCTCCCCAACCAATAATCCTTGCGGTCCTCCGCTTTTGTAGCCGTTTCCTCCTTATGGATTTTAACCAGGCGCAAGGTAACCGGCCAGGGGCCGTTAATCACAAGCACCTGGTTTAACTTGTCATCTGCCTTGGAAGCAGCAGGATCTTTGGGTACCCAGCGGTAAATAAGCATCGAATGTTCAGCTCCATCCTGCCCGCGCCGCTCAAGATAATCGCCGGATTTTGGCGTGTAGGCGTCGCCGGTTTCGTGATGTACAAAACTTTGCAGGCTAGTCCCGCTATTGTATCGGTATAGTTTCTTTTCGGCTTTGAACAAATCATGCAAAGTCTGAGTCGATTTAATATCGCGCAGGCTCTTTCCGTTCACTTTGATGCCGTGTTCGTAATAATACCATGAAACAAATTCACTGCAGAGCTCCTGGACTTCTCCGCCATATTTGGGGTTTCTCCCAAAATTGTCAACGCCATCGCTACCGCTTTTTCCACAATCTTCGATGGCGGCCCTCACAAAATCAGGGTCGCTATCCGTTATTCCCGCCCACTTATAGAGGGACCGCTTCCTGAATTCGGTGAGATCAATTTTATCGTATCCCGATAAAAGGTTCATGTTAATATCCCAGTCAACGATAGGAATTTCAGCATGGTTGATCAGCGACAAATCCAGTCCGTTTACGATTTGCTTGGAAACACTTGGAGAAGAACCGGAAGGATTGTTGTAGCACATCACAATTTTCAAGTGTTTGATAGCAATCATAGTATCTCCGCCCCTGTTTTCCAGGTATATCCGATCCCAGTAGGATCTGTTGCCTGGATTAACCAACGACTGCAATGCTTCAATTCCATCAGGAAAACCCGAGACCCCCCATGTCAATCCGGAAGTCTTTTTGAAACTGACTTTCAAGCGAATAAACGCCCCGGTATGATCTTCGAAGGAAAGGTATCGGTCAAAATTATTATGAGCAGGCTGGCGACTCATCACAATAGTGATTTTCGGTTCCAGCGGGCGATTGTTGGGGTCGCCTTTTTTCATATCTCCCATGGCTTGAGGTTTTTAAAGGTGAAAGGAGGCGTAGTTTGCCCGGAAACAGGCATCGCTTTCTCTGACCTGGATACCCCGGGCTCAACGATACGTATTTGTAATTCTTCAAGTTAAGCTTTTTTTGCCTGATTTCCTATCGCTGGAGTTGTTTTCTTGCTACACCATCAGTAAAACCTTTTCTATTGCTGTGAGCCGTAATGATGGCTTTATTTATTATCCAATTCTTTCCCAAACCATACAACGGCATATTGCTGGTAGACGCCTATTCCGATAGCGTTCCACCGGTCGTCCCAGATACCGCGATTGAGTATTACCGCATGATGAGCCGAGCTTGACTTCCAGCTTGCCAGGGCCTCGGCCGCTTTTGCCTTGTCTGAGTTCCAATAGGCAATTTCATAGCCATTTCCTTTGTAATCCGTCAATTCTCGTGGTTTATTCCACATACATTTTGCCTGTGCATGATCCGGCGTATAACAACACGGCGTCCAATCGCCGTTTGCCGACCAACTGTGCGCATTACACCTTCCTGTGTCGGGATTATTATCCGCCAAATCTTTGACATGGGTTTGAGCGACGTAAGTCAAAGCAGCTGATAACGGTATTTCGGGAAGCCCGTTTTCTTTTCGGTATTTCATGATGAGCGCGTATAATTGGCTTTCTTCGTTGCTTAATGCCTGGGCATTTGAGAAAAGCGAAACAAGCATAATAGGCAGTGCAAGAAGGATTTTTTTCAGCTTCATGATTGTGTTTTTTTTGATGATGTATAAGGGGGTTGTGGGGTTGTAGGTTCTTTGTTGCAGGTTGTTCTCTGTTGTCAATAAAAATCAAAAATCCCTTACCGTCCTGGTTGAAACCTGCCCGCAATAAACCGGTTATAGTGGAAGATCGGGCGGCGCTACATACTCATTTCAATCGGACAAAATCCATAAAATTCTCCCGGTTCACCAGATGAAAAGTCGCAGTTGGATAGGTTTCTATCCAGGTTTTTGGGGCGGAGGCCGTTTTTGAACCCCATTTAAGCTCAAATCCGTGGAGTTGGCCGCCCGTTTCTTCCACATAATCCAATTCAGCGCCTGTTTGCGTGCGCCAAAAAAAGCGGCCGGCATAGTGAAAATGGTAATAGGAAGTTTTCAAACGCTCCGAGATTAGAAAATTTTCCCAGAGTTGGCCGGTATCCGTGCGGGTAGAGAGACTGCTGAAATTTTCGATCAAGGCATTTCGTACGCCCAAATCGTAGAAATATATTTTGTCCATTTTGGTCATCTCCTTGCGCAAATTTCGACTGAATCCACTGAGTCTGAATATGACAAAGGATTTTTCCAGTAAATCCAGATAATGTTGAACTGCATCGCGGCTGATCTGGAGGGAATTGGCCAACTCGTTGATGGAGACAAGACTGCCTATCTGCCAGGCTAATAGTTTTAATATTTGCCGGAGTTTTTCAGGGTAGTGGATATTCGCCAATGCCAATATGTCTTTGTACAGGTAAGATTGGGTAAGTTCTTGAAGGTAACGCACTTTTTTTTCTCTGTTTTCAATACGGAGTACTTCTGGATAAAGACCGTATACGAGCCATTCTTCCAATTTTGTACCTATTTCAAAATTATTGGCGCCTGTGTGTCCTGCCCACTCCTCCGCTGAGATAGGAAAGAGCTGAAAGGTCCAGGTGCGGCCGGTGAGCGGTTCCTTGACCCGGTTGGCAAGATCAAGCGAAGAAGAACCTGTAGCGATGATTTTCAATTGCGGCAGGTGGTCGTGCAAAATTTTCAGATTGATGCCTATGTCGGGAACGCGCTGGGCTTCATCTATGAATAAGAGATCATAACCTTGTACCAGGCCCTTCAACTGATCAAGGTTGCGGCTGGAAAGAGCTTCCAGAAAGGGCATCGTATCAGCGTTGATCTCCAATACCTTGCCGGGAAAATTGCGCAAGGTCTCTCGCACAAGGGTGGTTTTACCAACTTGCCTCGCTCCGTATATGACCAACACCTTGTTGGATTCAGAGAGTTCGCTTTTCAGATTTTCCTTTTGCAGGCGTTCGATGAGCATGAGTTGTGCGTTTATTGGCACTAAAATACACTATTTGTGCAGATTAACCAGCACAAATAGCGCTTTTTTTGCTGATTATACTACGCAATTTGCGTTGTATTGGATAATTATATACCTGTTTTGCGCTCTTTTGTTGTCTTTCCGGAAGGAAATTCGAGTTTGATGCTGGATATCAAACATCCTTCCCATCCTTCAGCAATCCCCCACATCCTGGTTGAAACCGACCCAGTGTAAAATACCAGTTAGGCCCTGGTCAGACCTTGCAAGGTTTTCAAAGGCAGTACCTGGTCAAACCTTGCAAGGTTTTTACCGGGCAAAATCGGGCAATACCGGCTCGTCCCTCGCCTCCTCGCTCCGCTACGCCGCAGCGCTCCGTTTTCTTTTTTCAGCTCACAGAAATGGCCGAATAAGCAGTACAACTGACAAGAATGGATGTCCCAAAGATCGCCCCCTCCCACCCTCTCACTCTCCCACCCTCCTCACCCCTGCCTCCCCCAGCACCCGCCGGCCTCTCAGGTACGTCCGCAGGCGGTCTTCCACAAAAGTGGGATCGCCCCGGCGCATACTCTCCACTTTCACCGCGCCTGAAGCGTGGATAATTTGCCCGTCGCCGAGGTAGATGGCTACGTGGGTAACCTTTTCGGGCGAATCGGCGGTGGCGTGGCGGCCGTAGAACAGCAGGTCGCCGGGTAGCAGATTGGCCAGGGTGGTATCTGCGGGGATATCAATGCCGGTGTGGACTTGCTGGGAGGCGTCGCGGGGAAGGAGCAGTCCGTTGAGGTAAAAGACGGTTTTGGTAAAGCCGCTGCAATCGACGCCTTTGCCCGAGGTACCGCCCCAAAGGTAAGGCCGCCCCATAAAACGGTGCGCAGTAGCAATGATGTTCTCTACGGTCGGCTGCCGGCTGTCGAGCCATTGGCGGTAGGACATTACTTCGGCGGCGGGCACGTAGGCCTGGCGGCCGTCGGGGAAGCCAACTTTGGTAAAGGCGCCTTCGCTGCCCAGGTCGAGCAGGATGTTACCTGCCAGCAGGTCGCTTACGAAAGGCGCATCGGACCGGGGCGCCTGACGAGCAAAACCCATGTCGGGCAGGTAGACAACCTTGGGCGCCGAGCGCCAGCGCTGATAACCCGCACTGTCGAGCAGCACAAAACCGCCGTCGTCGAGCCAGCCCAGGTAATCATCGGGCGTTTGTACCAAATACCAGCCGCCTTCCCGCTTGAGCACGCGCAGGGGCGTACCCAGGGTAGACTGTGTGGCCAACTCGGCGGCATGCCGGGGCTGCGAGCGGATGTTGCAGGCCGATAGGGTTACTACGCCCCAGTGATAACCTTCCAGCGAGGCGGCAGGCAGCATTTGTATCTGCGTTTGTAGGACCAGACCCTTTTGGCTGCTTTTAGCCAATAATTCTTCAAGCGCTTTGGGCTGGTCGGTTTCACCGGTCAGGAACCAGTTTCCCAGACTGTCCTGCTGGGCTTTCAGGTCAAAGACAGCCGTGCGCTTGTCGGGGGCGTAACGGGCGCGTACTTCGGTAATCAATTCGTCTATTTGCAGGGTCTGGCCAGACGCAGGTAAGACCCAAAGTACCAATGCCGATACAACGTATATCAAGTTTTTCATGCCCGGATTTTTTTTCACGGAGTTAAACGGAGTTCCACAGAGTCAAAATTAATATAATATTCGCAAAGTCACCCTCTCACCCTTGTCACCCTGTCACCATGTCACCATGTCACCATGTCACCATGTCACCTTGTCACCTTGTCAC
>DAINSQ010000195.1:0-8722 GCA_036741235.1 Saprospiraceae bacterium
CTATCCGGCTGGTATTATTGAGCGGCCCGTCGTTGAAACGTCGCGTCCAATCCACGGTGGCGGAGGCGCCGTTGTCGGTAATTCGAGTAATAACAGGGGTTTCTCTGTTATCGATGACCTGAATGCCAAGTATGAATATACGGTTGTTGTTATCTCTTTCAACGGCCAAAAGATCAATCTGGTTAGGAAAACGCATGCCCCAACGTACATTGCCTTGCGCATCGTAGCGAGCGATACCTGCGGATGGCTCTTTCAATCTTCCAGCAAGTATCATTTCACCGTTTGGCAAAGGCATACCATCAATAATAGAAGCAAAAAATGATGCTTGTTCGCCCCCATTTATTACTGTCCAATTTGTATTTATTTCTACAAAATATCCATTGGGATCGCCGGCATTGCCACTTCCAACCATCAACAAATTGCCGTTGCCCAGTAGTAAAAGTTTTCGGGCATATTCGTCATCAAAGCTGCTACTGTGTATGTATCCTCGTTTCCAGTTGACTATTCCCATATTGTCGACATTATAAACCATAACTTTGTCCGAAGTATTAAAAGTAGTATTGTCGTAGTTTTCATAGCCGAGGATATAGTAATTTGAGATTCCTGAACCCGGATTGGGGTGCCGCACAATAGAATTAAAAGACTCCCGGCCATCGTTGTTGACGGTACGGCAGAAAATGAGGTTGCCGTTAAGATCAACTTTGGCAATCAAGGAGCGGTTGTCTGTGAAAAGTCCACCTCCTAGTGGAACAATGGGCGTGCGGCCCACTAACAGAATAGCGTTGTCTTCGGTAGCCTCAAAATCGGTGATTACACTTGACAAATCGAGCTCAATGCTCCAAACCCGGTTGCCCTGACTGTCAAACCGGCTAAAAGTGGCTCTTGTGTTTGTTGAAGCAGCCGAGTCGCTATTAGTAGCCGCCAGGTAAATGTCACCGTTAATCCATTTTACTTTGGTGGGCTGGTTGCTCTGGGAGTCGCCGAATAGGCATTGTCCGAATAGGTTCAAGCTAAAAAGCAATAGTGCAAAAAAAGCGGTCAATTTGGCTTTTTTCATAACCCGTAGGATTTAATTTTATTTTAAATCAAATAAATCCTAATATAATAGGTAACAATACCCCCCTGTCGATTTATCTGATATTCGGCAGCCTGTTGCGAATATTCGGCTACATTTTTCTTCAATCCGGCCTAACTCCACTAGCAATAAATTGATTAGATTTACTCCAATATGTTATGAAGAAGCCCTGGTATTTTACATTTCTACTATTCCCCACCGTATTGTGCGCCCAATATCCGCTCAGTATAACACCCGTATTGCACAACTTCAGTGTAGATCAGGGTCTGCCCAACAATTGGATTTACGACATCGTTCAGGATAAAAAAGGTTTTATCTGGATTGCCACCAACAGTGGTGTTTGCCGTTTCAATGGCTATGAATTTGAGCAGTTTTCCGATACGCTCAACTGCAATTATACGCCTGTATTAGGCCGCTGTATGGCCGAAGACGATATTGGTCGTATGTGGTTTGTCGATTTTCGACACAGGCTGTTTTACGTGGAAAATAACCGTATTATACCCTCGAAATACAATCAGCGACTGGAGGGTTTACGCCCTGAGACACATTACTATCAAGGTTTGATAATAAAAGGTCGGGGAGAAGAGATCTGGATGGGAGGATTAGGCAAAGCGCTACTTCACCTGGTTGAGCAGAAAGATACTATATACAGTAATAGGCCGGATCATGCGCTAATCAATATTATTGAAAATAATTATGGATGGTCGCATTTTGTAGGGGTTGATCAAATTATAAAAGATGTGTATAACAGAAAGATAGACCTGATATCTTTCAACGGACATCCGCTGAATGTCGCTCAACTCCCGATAAATACCGGAAACTTTAGCCTTTTCTCCGTTAATCGCCTGGATAATGGCTTCTATATTCTTACGGTGGGTACAGATTTGTATGGTATCAAAAACGGTAAGCTTGTTTGGAATAAGCTAAATGCTTTCAAAAAAGCAGTTATATGGGTTACCATGGACGCAGAAGGCAGGGTATTTACCGGACATCATTACGGCGGCGGTCTTGCCATCTATCACTCGCTGGACGACCTCCGTGCCGGTCGCTCATCGTTGAGTTTGTTACCCGGCTTGACCGTTTCCTGTATTATGCAGGATCGCGAAGGCGGCTATTGGATAGGCACTCAGGAAAGAGGCGTTTTTTATTGCCCTTCTTTCGACAACGGCTTACTGACAGGTATTCCCGGCATGGATCAAGCGGTTGTAAAAGGAGTGACATGGGATGCAAAATCGACCCTCTATGCCGGCTATTTCAACGGCAAAGTGTATGCCATTAACTTGAATAATTGGTCTGCCCGGGATATCTCCTGGCCGAAGACCAATTTGATACACCGTTTGTCTTACGACATAAGATCGCATACTTTGGTGCTTGCAGGTAATGACAACAATTTATATCGTGCGGGGCAGTGGATTGCAGGCCATATTTTTTTTCCGCTACTAAAGCAGTATTCGCCATGGAAAGGTAGAAAAGTAATTCCCGCTCGCCAACCAGGTAGATGGCTGTCGGCTTCAAGTTTGGGGCTCTTTTATGTCAATATAGAAAACAGACAGCTCGAGAAAAGTACTGTTGATTACCCGAAAAAGGCCAATTCCCATTTGTTTTATTCAATTTGTGAAGATCAATCTGGTCGTATATGGGCGGCTGATCGACATGGATTGTCCGAATGGAGGGAGAAGGAGGTTAAGCGTATCGGCACAGCTTATCCCGCTTTACAGGAAAGTATAAGCGATATTGCATTGTTACCTGATAATAGCCTTGTCCTCAGCCCTGTTGGTCATGGCGTCGTGTTTTGGAAGCCGGGTCGTGATCCATTGGAAATCAACAGCAGGCAGGGCCTTTTGTCCGACGAGGTTACTGGTTTATACCTCGGCAAGTCTAATGCAATTTGGGCTTGTACGAATAGCGGCGTAAATAAGCTCATCTCCGATGGTCTGGGAGGATTTAGGATTGTAAGTTATTCCACCAGTCAGGGACTTCCCTCCAATAATATCAATGCGGTGTGCGAAACAGGAGATACGGTCTGGTTTGCCACCGGAAAGGGGTTGTTCCGGATGGTTAAGCAACTTGGTACTATTGTTATATTACCACCTTATATTACAACGGTACTCGTAGAAAACAAACCATATATTCCGGAATATAAATTATCGCTGCCTCATGACAGTTCAACTATTAGTCTTGAGTTTGTTTCCCTTTTTTTTCGCAGCCGGGGTAAAATAGTATACCAATATCGCTTACTTGAGTCATCCGGCGATACAATCTGGAGACAAAGTACGGAAAGACAGATCAACTATCCCAACCTATCGCCCGGCAAATACCGCTTTGAAGTGAGAGCCCGCATTGAAAACGGTCTGTGGAGCCCTGCCCGTTCGCTTCAAATTGACATTCGCCCCCCATGGTACGCTACCTGGTGGGCTCGCCTGACAGGTCTTGCTATAATTGGTTTGTTGGCATTGGGTGTTTATCGGTACCGAGTCAATCAAATATTGTGGGAAAATAAGTTGCGCGAAGAGATACAGGAGCTCAAACAAGCCGCCTTGCAGGCTCAAATGAACCCGCATTTCATTTTTAATTGCCTTAATTCTATCCAACATTTTATCATTAAAAATGAAGTCGATGCTGCCGTATTGTATTTGGCTAAATTTGCTAGATTGGTACGCGAAGCGTTAAAAGCCTCTGTCGCCGGTAAAATTAGCCTTGCCGAGGAAATACATATGCTCGACAATTACCTCGCACTTGAAAAACTACGCTTCAACAATACATTTGACTACTATATTTCGACAGATGACCGGCTTAATCTAACCGATACTTACCTGCCCCCCCTTATTGTGCAGCCTTTTGTGGAAAATGCCGTTATACACGGTATGAAGAACAAGAACTCTGGCGGTCTTATCGAAGTACGATTTGTTATGCCCGAAAAAGGCATGCTGCGAATAGAAGTTCAAGACAATGGGACGGGAAAGCCCACATTTGAGAAGCCAGGTTCTATGGGCACTAACATAACGCTACGTCGACTGGAATTGCTTGAACGACAGAAAAAAGTGGGTTATATCAAGGCTTGGTATGAACAACCAGCAGCAGCTTTGGGCACAATAGTGGTAGTTCAATTGCCCATTGTCGATGCCTGAATAATAATTGGAGCCTTTGTTATCGTTAATAAAACACCTTAGTCCCTCAACCCATATGACAAAAATGATCAGAACCTTTATTGTCGATGACGAATTCCACGCCCGCGAAGTTCTCAAATATTTGATTACCCGCTATTGCCCTAATCTGGATATTTGTGGTGAAGCCGATAGTACAGATAATGCAATAGCCGCTATTCAACAACTACGTCCCGATCTCGTTTTCTTGGATGTCGACCTGGGCGCCGGAAATGCCTTTGAATTACTCGATGCCTTCCCCAACCCCGGCTTCAAAGTGATTTTCACTACAGCCCATGAAAATTTTGCCGTTAAGGCTTTCCAATATCGGGTATTATATTATTTGCTTAAACCTATCGATGCCCAAGAATTAGTCAAAATAACCAACGAACTAAAGCCTCTTAACTCCGAAGCAAAAATGCTGGAATTGGTAAAAAAAATACCTGATGCGGGCGCTCAAGGCGTTTTATCATTACCTACAACCCAAGGTGTTGTACTACTTCGTCTCGACGAAATCGCTTATATCCATGCGGAAGATCGGTATGTGTACGTATTTATTGATTCCGGTGAAAAGATTTTTATTAGTCAATCCCTAAAAGCTATTGAATTACACCTCCCCCCTGATTCTTTTTTGAAGCCACACCAGTCTTATATCGTTCGCTTGGATGCCGTTCGCAAAATTCAAAAAACGTCCGATGGGCTCTACCTCGTACTCAAAAATAAAACCCTGGTACCGATTTCCAGGCGCAATAAAGATGCAGTATTGCGTATGTTTGGGTTGTAAGGGTAGTAAAAATATCAGCACAACTTGTCCCGAATGAAATTCGGGATTAACCCATCAGCACATTAACTCATCAGCACATCAACAAATTTTCCTATCTTTTCCCGCAAAAAAGCTATGCGTCTCTTACCCATCCTTGTGATATGCGCCTGCAGCGCTTTATTTCTGAGCAGCTGCGTTTCTTCGCGCAAGTTTGACGAAATGGAAGCCTGGAAAAACCGCCTGCAACGCGATTACGACGAAAGCAGCAACCAGGCCAAATTGCTGGGCAGCGACAATACGCGCCTCAAAAAGTCGCTCGACGAATCGGAGCGGGAGCGCAAAAACTGCCAGACCGACCTGGCATTGGCCAAAGAGCGCTACGAACAACTCGACGCTACCAATCGCGACCTGTTGATGCGCTACGACCGCATGCTGGCCCAAAATCGCGAATTGCTGGAGTCTTCTTCCGGCGAGATCAAAGAACTAACGGCCAAACTCAGCGCCAAGGAACAGGAATTGGAAGCCCGCGAACGCGCCCTCAAGCAGGCCGAAGCCGACGCCAAAGCCAAAGAAGATAAAGCCAGGGTGTTGGAAACGAGCCTTGGCGAACGCGAAAAACGCGTGAAGGAACTCGAAGGCGCCCTCCAGGAAAAAGAAGCCAAGCTCAAGGATATTCGCGACAAAGTCAATCAGGCGCTGCGCGGCTTTTCCGCAGCGGATCTGACCGTACGCGAACAGGACGGCAAGATCTACGTGTCGCTGAGCCAAAACCTCCTGTTTAAGTCGGGTAGCCGCACTATTAACGCCGAAGGCAAAAATGCTATTGCCAGGTTGGCCCAGGTACTCAGTACGAACACAGATATCGCCGTGATGGTGGAGGGCCATACCGATACCGACGGCGAAGCCGACCTCAACTGGGACCTGAGCGTGATGCGCGCTACTTCAGTGGTAAAAGAACTTACTACCGGCGGCGTCGACCCCAAACGCATTATCGCCTCAGGCAGGGGGGAGTTTTACCCGGTGGCTACCAATGAAACTGCCAACGGCAAAGCCCAGAACCGCCGCACGGAGATTATCCTGACGCCCAACTTGCAGGCACTTTTTGAGATTATCGGCAATTGATACTTAGTTGAGATTAATGCCCAAAGCAAGGCCTACCCACGGAGTACGTTGGTAGAGCCAGTATTGCCTATTGTTGTCTAACAGGAAATCCCAGCCAACGGTCAGGCCAAAGCCAAAGCTGTCTAAACCCGTAAACGCCCCCAGTCCGGCACTGAAAATAATGCCTTCGTAGTCTATATCGAGCTGGCCACCGGTTACGACATAGTTGATCGACGTGGAGCCAATGCCTGCAAAGCCGCCAAAATCGAAACCCGTATTCCGAAAATGGCGCCGGTAAGCGCCAAGCGGAGTTTTGTCGTAGCGGATTCGGTACCAATCGGTGCGATACCCCAAATAAATGGCGCCATTGAGGTTGGTGTTTAATTGTGGGGGAATGTCGTGCCGGGCGGGGCGATATTTGAGAGCGATAGTGATGAAGTCTAAGTCCAGTCCGCTTTTGATAACCTGAAAACCGGCAGGGGCTGTGCCGTAACTCGTTTCAGGGAAAGCATAAACGCGATATTGGGTGGTATCAACCGTTTTTCGGTCTGCTTTAACTGCAAATATCTGAATAGTGTCTTCATACATCAACAGATATACTTTCTCCCGGTTGCTCATGGAATAATATCCTTCTCCGAATTCGTGCTGGAGGGATTCTTTGAGTGGGCTACAGCCAATAGTAAAAGCGGCAAGGATTAAGATATATGGGTTCGTTTTCATGGCCGGCATTTCTCATTATATGCCATAAGTTGCCATTTTACCCTTCAACTATCAATGATATGCGCTTAGCGTTTTACTGATTAATGTCACAACCCGGGTTGCCGGCTGCACTCCAGGAAAATCCGCGTTTTGCAGCTTTCACATATTGTGGGGTCCAGATTTTTATAAATAGCCGCAAGCGCTTCTTGTTTTGATTTAAAAAAATACTGTTCCCCGATAGCCGCTTTAAAGCCGCCTTTGATGAGTATATCTTGCGCGGTGAGTTTCATATCAGAGAAATAGATGCCTCCGCCCCGGTCTTTCCAGCGTTTTGTTTCCTGTACCAGCCATTCCGACCCAGGCACGTCGATAAAGCTAATACCCGTGGATACCACCAGCAGGTGTTTGAAAGGTTGTTGTTCTTCCAGGCGTCGCAGTTCGGCTGTGATATGGTGAATTGACCCAAAAAAAATAGCGCCGTCGATGCGGATCAATTTCAATTGCGGGCATTCCTGCAGGGGTTTGCGCAACAGATAGGTGAATTTGCGGTTGCTATCATCGGGGTCGGGCGCCAGTTCGGCAATGGTGGGCTGTGAGGCGCGCTGCAGGTAAAAAATCAGCGAGAAGAAAACGCCGAGATAGACGGCGTATTCGAGTTGGAGAAACAGGGTCGAGAAAAAAGTAATGAGCAATACCCCGCCCTGTCTTTTGCTGGCTTTTAGTACTGTACGCGAAAAACGGAAATCAATCAGGCTATACCCCACCATCATGATGATGCCCGCCATGGCCGGCATGGGCAGGTAGGCGATGAGCGGAGCGATAAGCAATACAATGACCATGAGCAACAAGGAGGCGAAAACAACAGCCAGCGGCGTTTTGGCGCCCGATTCGTAGTTGAGCCCCGAACGGGTAAACGACCCCGCGCCGGCATACGAAGAGAAAAAGCTGCCAACGATATTGGACAACCCCTGCCCGATGAATTCCTGGTTGGGGTCGATTTGTTGTTGAGATTGTATCGCAATAGACCTGGAAATGCCAATGGACTGGATTAAACCCAAAATAGCTACGGCAAATGCTTTGGGCGCCAGCAATGCGAGGTTGGAATAGTGAAAGTCGGGTAGGGAAGGGGAAGGCAAACTCCCGGTTACGCGACCTACCAGTTTAACGTCTCCACCCAGCGAGATAAACCATTGAGCCAACAAACTGCCTGCAATCAGGGCGATGATCATATTGGGCCATTTCGGCAGCCATTTTTTTATGATTATCGCTATCGCAAGTGTGAACACGCCGGTGCCAAATGCGTACCAGTTGATCTCGCCCAGTCGACCGGCAAGGCTCACCAATGAGTGTAAAAAAGAATCGCCCCTGGGCATCTGAATGCCAAGCATTCCCTTAAGTTGGCTTTCAATGATGAGAATGGCGGCGCCGGCTGTAAAACGAGTAAGCACAAACTGGGAGACAAAATTGGCCAGCGTGCCCATTCTCGCAATGCCCAGCGCCAGTTGGAAAATCCCCGCCAGAAATGTGATGTTCAGTGCTAATTGAATGTATGAATCAGATCCCACCGCCGCCATTTGACTTACAACAGAAAAGATCAACAGCGATATGGGGGTGTTGGGCCCTGATACAAGATGTTTTGAGGAACCAAAAAGGGCCGCTATGATGGGGGTCACCATGGCGGTGTATAAGCCGTATATGGGCGGCAAACCCGCAATCATGGCAAACGTAACGCCCTGCGGAAGTACTATGATTGCGCCGGTAACGCCCGCCGCAAAATCAGCCTTGAGAGTACCGCGGTTGACCTCCTTCCTCCATTGCAAAAAAGGAAATATTGAAGGTAACACACTGTATAATATTCTGCCTGCCATTCTCTGTTGTGGGTTGTGGGTTGTAGGTTGTAGGTTGTAGGTTGTAGGTTTGTGTTTGCCTAAAATAGCTTGA